>NZ_MLHG01000099.1 GCF_001998825.1 Rodentibacter mrazii | reverse complement strand
GTTTCATCTACGATTGAGTTAATCTCAGACTTTTCAGGCTCAACATCGAACCAATCTTTTGGTTGCGACATACCATCTTTTAAAGATTGATAAATCGTTCTAAGTTGAACAACTTGAGCGGGTCGTAGCGATTCAAACCGGCATTGATAGCGTTTACCAATCATTTCTGGTGTTATGCCAAAATCATTTTGAAACGTATCTGCAACTTTTTTCAATCCTTCCGGAGATGTATCGGCGTAGGCTTTCAATGTAACTGAGCATTGAGCTACAGCCGCTTCAATCACATCACCGGGAATAACGCCCAAGATACAAGCTCTTAATCGCCGCGCGCCATTATTCGCAACCACTTCATAAATATCGCGTGGGTCAGTGAGAATTTGTTTTCCTTTTCTACTGAAACGAACGTGTGGCACTTGGAACACTTTTACTTGGCGCGTATTGGTTTGAATATCCCAAGCAAAGGCTTCTACTGTACTTTCACCATTCGATTGACTAAGCTCTCTAATGCCGTATTGAATATTTCCCCATTCTTGGGCAAGTGTTTCTGCTAATCGAATTGATGGGCCTTCAACGGCTTGACCGCCGCGCGGGTAGGAATAAACGGAACTTTGCGCCAAGGTTTCGCGCGTACAGGATTTTAAAATTCTATCCATTGCCTCAATCGGGTCACGCGGAAAGCGTTTAGCAATAATCATCATTGCTTGCACCTCTTGACTTTCACGTGCTGATTGCGTGTCCATAAGGCTGTTTTGTTTTTCAGTTGTTCCATTTTCTGTAGAAAAGATATTTGCGACTTGTTTCATTTTATTCTCCTAATAATCTGGATCGAAATCATTCATTCGTTTTTCGAGACGTTGTTTAGCGACGTAGGCAATGGCTCGATCTCGTTGCTCAATCAGCTTGTCAAATGCACCGGAACCGTAGGCTAAATCGTGCAATTCAAGCTCCTCACCGTTATCAATATGGTATTGATTAATCGCATAAATTACGTTTTCGTCTTCATTTTCAGCATCGGCTTTGACGGATTTTATTTCTTCTTCAAGGGCATAATCACAAGCGGCGAGGTTGTCTAGGTGCTTTTGATTGTCTGCGGCGAGAAAAGGGTTCATTTTGCTTGCTCCTCTTTTTGACGTATAAAGGCTTTGCGTAAATTAATTTCTGTTTCACAAAGCTCTTGGCAGCAATGGTTTTGGCTTTTCCAACCTGTTTTATTTGAGCGTGCCGGATCTCTATATTCAATGGCGATGTAACCAAGTCCTTGCGGGTGAGATTGAATGTCGTAGTAACGCATTATTTCCCCCTAAAAGTGCGGTCAATTTCTGCTTGTTTTTGGGCGGTGTAGAGCTGTAATTCTCTTTCTTCTGACGGAGTTAAATTAGGCGGTAGGCAAATTCCATTTTCATATACGCCGCCTTTAAATTCGCAACGAGTTTCAAGGCTGATTTGCTCGCTGACTTCGTGATTGTGCCAGTCTGTGGGATTGCTCCACGCTTCGGCAATGCCAAAAACAGCAATTAAAACGGTTATCGTGCCGAGTAAAATAAAAAAGGCTTTGCCAAGGAAGGCTAAGAATTCAAAAATAGATTTGTGCATAATGGTGTCCTTTTTCGGTGGTTCGTTGAGAAATATGGTACGGGAACGCATAGCAGGTTGTTCCGGTTTCTTTTTTCCGGTTCGTTTTTGTCGTTTGTTCATAGGGTTTCCTTGTATCTGTGCGGTTTATTTAGCCACGACCGCAAACGTGGTATCCTTGTGTTTCCCTTCAACTAAACACAGAGGATAAACTCAATGAAAAATGAGCGTATTAGTTATGAAAAAGCGGTTGATTTAGCTGTTCAACTTGTTCCATCACATTATCTTTTTGAAGTGAATGCCAATCGTGAAAATGCGATTGATGATGTTGTTTACGCTATGTTTGAGATAGCGAATAAAATCTATTTTGAAATCAACCAGTCAGAGGAAGAAATATCATCATAAGCCTTTAATCCTTCTAGGCTTTTAATGACTTCTATTGCAAGTCCTTTTTCCTCAATAAAGTGCTGCTGGTATGTTTTGCAGCACTTTTTTTCATATTCAACTTGGTGAGAGAGTTTTTCTGAACCATCAATTAATATCGTAAAAACGATTTTTACTTTTGCCATGTTCTGTTTCCTTTTTAGTCGATTTACTGAATTTAGGGTGTAGAAAACCGCCACACGATTTTCACGGGGAAAAGTGCGGTCGGTTTTGATTAAGTTTTAGAATAAGTGGACTAATCCGCCACTTCGGATGATGGCGTTAGGGTGTCGCACATTGTAGATAATGCGGTTCCAGCCGTTGCCGTGCGTAATATCTTGATTAAATTCAGCGGTTATCCGTTGCAAGGTTGGTAAGAGCTCTTGCGGTATATTCCGATAACGTTCATTCATCTGACGTATTGCTCTTGCGTAGTCACCACCAAAAGCACCAAGTAAATTTGCCAGTTTATCGGTTAGTTCAATGTAGTTGCGTAAGCCATACCACGCCCAGCAGAAATCTTGCATTTCTTTTTCGGTTAAATCACGTTGATACATTTTCGGCGGTTCGGGCAAAGCAAGCTGTTTCGGCTCGTTCCGGTGCATTGCTAAAAATGCTCGCAATACGATTAAATGAAATTTAGGGCTGATCCAAGTTGCATAAGCTAAAACAAGTTCTTCGCAAGCGTAGGTGCCAATGCCGTTTTTTCTGACAAGTATGGGTTTATTTGGAGCTTCTTTTTGAATTTCCGCTACAAGTTCTTGAGTTGTGTCTAAGCGAATAAATAGAGCTGGGCGATGTTTATTTTCAGCACCACTAGCAATATGTAGATCATTCAGTGAATATAAGTTTTCAGTTTGACGAATTGATGTGTTTAGAATTGATAAGTTTGACATTTTTATGCCCCTAGTCTTTAGTTAGTAATTCGATCAGTTAGTAGGTGATCGGGCTTCAACTACCGAGACTAGTCGGCGGAACTTATTCCCACGAGGGTATTATATTAGGTTCTCTCGACCCGATCATTGATCTTCTAAGCTATACAGATCTGTATAGGTAGAATTTAGGCATAAAAAAACCGCTATGCTGTCGGGTGCGGATAACCGCTAGTCTTAAGTAGTGCGGTTATCTTAATCCGAAAGGGGAGCGGTGTCAAATAAAAATCCCACGTTGTAAAGCGGGATTCAGATTATTTTTCATTAATCCATTTTTCAGCTAGCCATTCAAATTCACAAAATAGTTTAGTGTTGTTATTGTTAATACGGCGAAGTTCCATTATGTAGGGTTTGAGTGTATGCCAATCTTTAATAACGCTGCTTTTACTCATCCGCTTATAAACCGCTTCATCAAATAGATTTTCTTTAATACCTACACAAATAAATTCAATAGAATTAAGAACATCTAATACAATGAAATTTTGTCTTTTAGTTTCATTATCTGATGATGAATTCGGAGATAAAGCACAAGCAAGGGCGGTAAAATTAGCACCTTGATCCCTCATTTTCATATATGCTTGTCTTCTTCGTCTGTAATATGAATTGCTATTATTGCTGATAAGGAGATCAATCGTTGCTTTTTGCTTATGTTGTTTGCGAAGTTCTTGAAGTTGAGACCACGCAAAAAAGGCTAGGTAACCTGTAAATAAACATGTTCCTAGCCCTGTCAAAATGCTCACTAAGTTAGAATCCATCCCAACCTTCCATTAAACTTCCCAACCTTCATTTAAATTAAATCTTTTCATTGTTTCCTCCTATTAGCTTAGACACAAAAAGCCTACTTAAGTTTCCCTTAAGTAAGCAGTTTTACATCATGGTTTGTATAAAGAACAATGATCTCTTGCACCGATCTATGAAAGTGTAACGCTCAAGCGCGTTATAACTTTGCGAATAATACTTAACAATTAAACTTTATGCAAATAAAAAAATAATTATGTGAACAAATAAATATTTTTAAGAATAATTAAAAATACAATTGTGGATTTCCAAAAGAGGAAACCATTAAATCTATCATTAAGAACCTTCTATGATGTTGGTCTATGAGTTTTTCTTCACTATTTCTTTAATATCTTTCGCATATTGTTCGAAAACTTTAGTTTCTTCATTGAAGAACTTATCAAACCATTTTGTTACTTGTGTCATTGTGAACCTGTGAACTAACAGCGATACAAGTAATGAAATTAATGCTGAGGTAAGTATTATTGAAAGCATATATAAAACCTTTGTGTATAAAAAAGCCCACCTGTTACAGTGGGCGAATAATGGCGGTTAAATCAAATTCTGGCTTAGCTATCCTTAAATTGATAATCAGCTGCTTATCTGGACCTTTAGCGGAACACTTGATTTAACCATCGCTTTTAAATTCTCACCAACTCCCGACAACCCATTTGTCGGCGTTCTTTGGCTCGGACCATATTTGATTTCACCTTGCCTTTTGTGCAGTGATAATTTGCGACATCAATCAGCTTTTTGTCTCTGCCGGCAAGGCTAATCGCTTTTTCAACTCGGCTACCTTTAGGTTTTGCCATTAATGCACTTTGTTTTAATGCAATACGCTTAGCCCGCTTAAAGTTTTTTGCCGGATTTGTTTTTGTGATACTCATAGGTTCTCTCCTCCCTTATTTCAAACCGTATACAATGTGATAAATCCAATACTTTGTCATTTCGGTGTAACGTTGTTACCCTCAAATCAATTTCTTGATAGTTAAGAGAGTTTACGGTTTGAAATAAGTCTTGTTTTACTGCCGTTCAGCGTGGGGGCTATAACAAGCTAACCCTATTCCACTTATTCAATCTGTTAAAGAGCAATCCCTTTCGGGTTCCCGCCGTCTCTGCTTGCTTTCGCTTTCAGCCATCAGGCTTGCTAGGTAGGTGTTTTGTTTTGATGTGGGTATAATAAAGAAATATTTATAATGTGTAAAGTTTTATTTAAAATAAACTTTAAATAAATTTAATGAAAACTTTATATTTGCTTGATTTTTAAGAGAATAATTTTTTGATTAGGTTGTTTGATTGCTTATTTTTTGACCAATGAATGGCAAAAAGAGAAAAGTGCGGTCGGTTTTCCGGTTATTTTCGTGGTGGTATGAGGATGTTAACGAAATAGATTTCGTCAAGATAAAAGAAAACCCACGTTTTAACGTGGGCTGAAATTAGGCGTGAAGTTCGTGAATTAATTCAGGGCGGCGATGTAACAAATCTAGCAGTGTTTTTGCTGCGCCACTTGGTTTGCGTAAGCCTTGCTCCCAAGAACGCAACGTATTTACTGAAATGCCGAGCTTTTCGGCAAATTTAGGTTGGGACAGTTGTACTGCATTACGAGTTTCAGTAATTGGAGAGACCGGAATTTTTGTAATACGTGTATTTTTTAGGTTTCCTGCTTTGATTTGAATTAAGGTATCACGAAAATCATCAGCGTGTTCAATCATATCAGGATCGTCTGCAATAACGGCTTTGACAATTGCATCAATATTCCAGTCTTTTGTTGCGTTTTGGATTTTTTGAGAAATCTTATCCATTTTTCTCTCCTTTCAGTTGCTTAATGTCTTGATTGCTTAGATTTTCTTTTACGTTTTTAGCGTAAATATCTAATGCAACAATGACACCATCTTCTAATAAATTAAAGTAGATAACGCGTACACCACCACGTTTTCCCTTGCCATTTGCCAGCCACCGAATTTTTCGCATTCCGTCAGCGTGGGGAATAACATCACCTGAAAGTGGGTTTTGCGAGAGGTAAGTTAAAAATTCAAGGCGTTCTTCCATTGTCCAAATTTGCTCGGCTTTGCGTTGAAATTTTTCGTGTTCAATAATAGTGTACATCGTATTTCCTTGAGAGAATGTATTATACTATTACTATGTAATATAGCAAGTCACTATTTTGTCATATCCCTTTTGGTTGCATTTCGCCAATAGTGCTTTCCATCTTTGGGAAAATCCCAAATACCATAGACGGCATTAAGTGAATGTGGTGGTTCTTTTCCTGTGGAGAGCGCGAGCCTTGTTGCTTGTCTGAATTTATGGTGATTAATTTTCTTCCCTAATTTATCGCTTGATGCCGTTGTATAGCCGAAGATTTTCGTTTTTTTGTAACTTCTGCTCATAGGGTATTCTCCCTGTATGATTAGTTTAAAGATTATATCGTGTAAAAGAAAACCGCCACGAGGGCAAGATATTATTTAAGGTTTCGAAATGTTAATTTTAACCGTCTGAACATGTCAGTAATTAACATAATCATGCTATACATGAAGATAAATGAGGTGCAGATTAATAAATAATGTAAATATTCACCAGAAAACAGTAAACTGATATAGCTAAGTAACATTGTTATGCTAAATCCTGCTATTAAATAGCCAAGATGATCTATTATTTCAGAGTACATTCCATTTTTTCTCATTTTTTTTATGAGCGGGTTTTCGGTAATTGTAACTAAAATAGCAATTACAGCAAAAATAAAGCCTATTAATGTTGCTGATATAGAAAATAGATTATTACTCAGATCATGGATTTCATTTAGAGTAAGAGCTGTAAATGAGCCTGTTTCCCACAAATAAAAATGCACACCAAAACTAGCGATAGAAGCTATTTTCTTCCAATGTTTGATATGCATTTTTATCCCCTCCATTAGTTATTCCTCATCATCAAGATATTCTTTTAGTATATCATTATGTTTCTCTTTTATCTCATGGATTTTTGAGAAAATTTTTTCTGGATCAATTTCTTCTCTTGATGGTGCTTGAATTGAAAATTTATCTTTTAATACGTTGTGAAGTAAGTCGATAGGTTGCTCTATGTCTTTGAGTGTTACCTTTAACATTTTAGTTCTGTCAAGACCAAGAAGTATCTTTACTGTATCCCAAGCACCCGGTAATAAACCTTTCCTTGAATGAAGGATAACTCTCTGTGTTCTAACTCCAAGTTCCCCCATTTCATCAAATTGTTCTTGAACCCATGGGTCTTCGCCATCTCTTGGTTTCTTGCTGTTTGGACGAGATATTTTATATTCTATTTGGGTTAATGGTGCTTTTCTGTTATCTGGATGAAATTCTTCTGCGCCAATTTCTGCCAGTGTAATTTTATAGAATTTTTTATCCTTGGATACAGTTTGAGTGAGATTTGTAAGATAACTTTCAAAGTTTCTTATACTTCCATATAGAGATGAATTATGATAAAGCAAAA
>NZ_MLHG01000098.1 GCF_001998825.1 Rodentibacter mrazii | reverse complement strand
CATATCTTTTGGCTTCATCATAATCTTCTTTACCAATAAGATTAATATAAGTGTTTGTTAATGCTCTAAGCGTGAGTTCATTAGAGGAATTATTCATCATTATTATTAATTAGTTTTTAGTAGGTCGCTATTATAGCAGATCTAATATGGTTTCTTTGTAAATAAAAGAATAAAACAAGAGCGCAAATAACCATACTTTATTTTATAATATGCCATGAGTTGATTGTTAAAAGTAAATATAGATTATGGCAACAAAATCTGATAAAAAAACCATTTGCCTCAATATGATCGTAAAAAATGAGGCGATAATTATTCGAGAGACTTTAGAAAATATTCTTACTTATGTACCGCTGGATTACTATGTTATTAGTGATACGGGATCTGATGATAATACTGTTGAAATAATAGAACATTTTTTTGCTGAAAAAGGTATTTCGGGTGAGATTCATCATGATCAATGGGTGAATTTCGCACATAATCGTAATCTTGCTTTGCGACATGCGGAAGGTAAAACGGATTATGTATTGATTTTTGATGCAGATGATCGTTTTAATGGTGAATTTGTATTTCCGGATACGCTTATTTATGATCGATATACGCTTCGTATGACAAATGATATGTCGGGAACAAATGTTTATTTTCGTCCTTTAATGTTTATTAATGATGGTTCATTCTATTGGCGTAGTGTTTTACACGAATTCGTGGAACAGCGTAAAAAAACAATCGTTGAATATCCCATTAAAGGAGATTACTACGTTATTAGTGGTCGGTTTGGTGCAAGAAGCCGTAATCCGCAAAAATATTTTCAAGATGCGCAAGTTTTAGAAAAAGCGTTTTATGCCCCTGAAGATGAAGACCTTAAAAATCGCTATGCGTTTTACACGGCACAATCTTATCGTGATGCCAATATGCCGGAAAAAGCGATTGAATGGTATTCCATTCGGGCTAATTTGAGAGGATGGTCTGAAGAAGTTTATTATTCTCTCCTACAAATAGGGCTGATAAAAATAGAATTAAATGCTCCACTCGCTGAAATTCAGCAACTTTTATTGGCTGCTTATGAATATCGCCCTCAACGGGCAGAAAGTCTTTATTTCCTTGCCCGTCATTTACGCCTTAATGATAAAATTAAACTGGCTTATATTTATGCTGCTGCAGCGGTTAATACTCCATTAAGCAAAGATATTTTATTTGTAGATTATTCAGTTTACAGTTGGAAAGCAAAAGATGAATTAGCGGTTGCTGCTTATTGGGTGGAAAACTATCAGCTTTGTTATGATTTATGTCTGGAATTACTTGAAAATTCTTCTATTCCCGAAATAGATAAGCAACGTTTTAGAGAAAACCTTAAGTTTGCAGAAAATAAGTTAAATAATTAAGTATTAACGGGCAACAAATATGAATAAAAAACTGGTTGGTTTAAGTATGATCCGTAATGAAAGCGATATTATTGAGGCTTTTATTCGGCATAATCTCACCTTATTAGATGAACTTCATATTATTGATCATGGTAGCACGGATAACACGAGAGAAATTCTACAATTATTAAAAGAAGAAGGTCTACCTATTTATATTTATTATTATAATGAACTAGCGTTTACCCCTGTTCCTATTTTAAATAATGTTATGCGGCTTTTATTGGAAAAAGATAGTTTAATTGATTATATTTTTCCCTTAGATGCTGATGAATTTATTTATTGTCCTTCTCGAATAAGATTAGAATCATTACTTGATTTTATTCCTGAGGATAGAGTAGGTATGTACACTTGGAGAGGATATATTCCAAATACGACTGAATATAACCCTGATTTTCTAACGTCATTTACCGAACAACGGCAAGAAAATATTTTAACCCCTAAAGTGATTATTCCACGTAAAATTGCAGAGCAACATAAATTGACAATTGGTAGCCATTTTATGGTGAATGAGGCTAATGAGGAGATAAAAAGCGTTGTCTTTTGTGCTTCACAACATCGTCATTTTTACACTTGGTTTATTCAAAAATTTAATGCTGAGTTTATTGAAACGGATGATTTATGGCTTGGGCATTATCCCATTCGTTCCGTTAATCAGCAAATTAAGAAAGTATTAGAAAAATCAATTACCATGGCAATAAAATTTTCAGGTGGGGATGATGTCGCATGGGAAAATCAATTAAAAGATCTGTTAAATAATAATATGATTATTTCTCTTGAGCGATTGCGTCTTATTGCTTACCAATATCGTGCTGATAATATTGAACCGATTCAAGTTTTTCATCAAGAGGCATTAAGGACAGAACGCTTAACGTTTAAATATCTTCATTTAGTTGAGGATTCACCATTACCTACCGTTGCAAGATTGATTCTTGAGCTAACCAATAAATTACGCAAATAACAAGGAAAACAATGAAAGTATTAACTCATCAACTCTCTGTTTCAATGGGTGGCGATTTTTTAGACTTTTGCCAAAAACATGAAGTTATTTTTCATAGTGAAAATTGCTTTTCGGTTAAAAATAATGAAGGTTTGTATTTAACCGCTTTTCCCGATAAAGAGATTACGTTTTAAGCGGAGAACTGTGGCGATTGGGAGAAATTTTATATGTTGGACGATGAGTCAGAGCAGTTGATTGATTTTGCTAAGAATGAGTTAAATTCAAGTTACCGGATATTTTTAGAACGTAACAAAATATACATTATTATTAATGATCATGTCGTTACACCATCTTTTATTCCTCCGGCATCGTTTAATAAAACTAAATGGTATGCTGAATAT
>NZ_MLHG01000097.1 GCF_001998825.1 Rodentibacter mrazii | reverse complement strand
AGTCTGGCTTCGGGCACCATTGAATTACTCATAGTAGAATATAGTCGCAGTAAGCGGCTTTTTTTATACCTGTAATTTACAGACCAATTAAAAGATCGTGATTAGGAATAGTTGGACTGACCCATATATCTAATTCCTAAAATTAAAGATTTAACAGATTTATAAAATATCAACGAAATGTGTTCTTTTCTAAAAAGAAAAGCCTAACGGGGTTGTTAGGCTCTATACATTTCTTTGTTTTCGCAGATAATATTTATCCTAGTAAATCCTTCAGTTTTTTAGTCGCATTTTCATCTACTCCTAATTTATTTATCGTATAGATTAGGACAATGTTTTGAATGCCTCAACCAAACGGACATAGTTAGCATATTTTTCCTGATACGACCGATAGTTATCGGTATTGGGATAAATTTTCTGCATGTTGTCAGCCAGTTTAATTGGCGTTTCTTCCGTACTTTGCATTGCCATTAGCGCTGCACCTAAACAACCCGTTTCCTCCGTTGCGGGGATTTCTAACATCATTCCGGTTAAATCAGCCAGCATTTGTAACCATACATTCGACTTTGTTGGTCCACCGGTAACTCTGATAACATTGACATCAGGAAAGCGCTGTAACATTCGCTTTAAATGATACATTGTACTGAATAGTACACCTTCATAGACTGCTTGCATCAGGTGCATTTGAGTATGGTGAGATTGTATGCCGTAGAATCCTGCTTGCATTCCGAGCCCTGCATTAGAACCGTATAGAAAAGGAACAAATAGTACGGAGCTTGAGGCTGCTGGCAATTGTTCAATACCTTTATTAATTTGATGATAATCTAAATTCCATTGCTTGATAAACCATTCTAGGTTACCGGCGGATGTTGGGCTGGCTTCATGTACCAAGAATTTCCCTTTTTCCGCATAGCGTCCGTAAACGAAAGGGATAGTTTGATTTTGGTCAATATGAGCCGTAACACCGCTGACTACCGACCAAGTACCTAAAACCACATTAAGTTTTTTCTCATCATCCAATCCGGCACAAAGTGCGGTAGAAATGACATCAAATAATCCGCCTACTACAGGTGTACCTTCCATTAAGCCTGATAATTTGGCTGCTTCAGAGGTCACATAACCTGCAACTTGATCTGGTGCGATAATAGGTGGCATTTTCTCAAGAATTCCGGATAGTCCAAGAATTTCTGCAAGTTCATTTTCATATTTACCGCTTTCCATATTATATAAATTGGACTCGGAAATATTAGTTTCTTCGCAATGTAACTCACCGGTTAAACAAAAGCGAAGATAATCGTGTGACATCAATATTGAACCGATTTTTGCATAGCGTTCAGGCTCATTTTCTTTTATCCAACGTAAAATGGAAACAGGATGCCCAGTCCATAAAGTTTGTCGAGTGATCGGGTAGAGTTTTTCTGGTATCCCTTCTTGCTGCCATTGACGCACGATATTTAACGAGCGTTGATCGGAAGATAGGATTGCTCTACCAAGTGGCTTTTTTTGTTTATCTAATAAAAATGCACCTTTTCCTTGGGCGGAAATTCCGACACCTTTAATCTGCTTTGGGGTAACCTTGCTTTCTCTTATTGTTTGGCGTATGACTTCAGCACAAATCAACCATAATTGTGGCATATCTCGTTCTGCATAGCCTGCTTTTTCACTGATGACTTCAACACTTTTACGCATGCAAGCGGACATCTTGCCCTGTTGATCGAATAACGCGGCTTTAATAAATGTTCCCCCACAATCGATGCCAAGATAATAATTCATGCTGATTCCTTATTATTCAATAGTTAGTTTGTATAAGCTGTTGCTTGAGGTGATAAACAACGTTTTTTGATTATCCCCAAAAGTGCAGTTTGAAGTAGTTTTACCTACAATAAAACGCCCTAAATACGTTCCATCCGATAATAAAACGAGAATTCCGCTTTCACAGCTGCAATATATAACTCCCTGTTTGTCAATTTGTAAACCATCCGGAATACCCGGATTAATTTCTGCTACATTACGGCGGTTTTTTAAACGTTTTCCTTCCACATCAAAAACGACTAAATGATGCAATCCTTCTTTTTCAAATTCAACAACGGACATATCTGCAACAAAGAGTTGTTTTTCATCCTGCGAGAATGCTAAACCGTTCGGACGCATTACATTAAAAGTAGCAATATTGATTTCATCTGTTTTAGGATCGTAACAATAAACATAGCAACCGATAATTTCACTTGGTGATTTTTTTCCCTCTGAATCACTTAAAATACCGTATGGTGGATCAGTAAACCAAATTGTACCATCGGATTTTACGACAAGATCATTTGGGGAATTGAAACGTTTTCCTTCCAGCTTATCTACTAAAATTTGTACATTACCTTGTTTATCGGTTTTACTGATTGCCCGTCTGCCATGTTCGCAAGTAATCAGATTTCCTTCCATATCAAGGGTATTACCGTTAGCGAAATAAGACGGTGAACGTAATACTTGTGTACCGTTTTGTTTTGTCCAACGATACAGGGTGTTACCTTTCACATCACTAAAAATGACCGTTTGTTGTTGAGGTAACCAAACCGGGCCTTCTGCCCAGACTGCATTAGAAAAAAGCTCATCCAGTTGGAATTTCGTGCCAACTAAAGTGTAGAAACGTTCGTCATAAATTTCAGTTGTAAATATTGCCATATATATTGTTCCTAACGGTTTTTATCTGTAAAGCAGAAGGGGAGGATATAGAAAAACACAACGATTTTTGACCGCACTTTATCCTCATCCCATTTTATTTAGGATTATTCCCTTCTATTGAACAACTTTTCTTTATTTCACACCCCAAATGGTTTTATAAGCTTCTTTATAACCGTTTTGTGGGTCATAAAGATTTTTATCACCACCGTCAAAAGCGACATTTTCTTGAATAACAAGATGTGCCGGTGTGATATAACCGGATGGTTTTTCTTTAGAGAAGGCACGGTTTAATTCATCAACCAATTGCCAACCGTGTAAATTAAGTGGTTCCGGTACAGTAGCGAACTGTTTATCATTATTACGAATACGTTGATAAGCTGTCACGGAACCATCTCCGGCAGAAATGTTATATGGCATTTCCCCTTTATTGGCGGAACGTAATGAAGGTGACATAAAATCAAAATATAAGTCGTTGATTGCTAATGTATATTGCAAGTCATCACCATATTTTTGCAATAGACTGAACGTTAGGCTAGGCATACGGCTAGAGGTGTCTGCTAACGGTGTATCGATAAATTCTAATACGTTACAGTCTCGACATTTTTCAATAACCTCTTTCATCACATTAGCTTTACGCAAAGCGATTTCATATAATGAATCGGTCAGAATCACGACTTTTGCTTTTCCATCAGATTTTGCTACTGCTTGTAGAGCAGAAAGTCTGGCGATTTCATCAGAGTCAGACGTTACATTATAGAAAATATTGTATTTGTCATCAGGACCGGGTTGTGGAGAGGCGTGCCATGCCACTAAGGTAATGCCATTTTTATTTGCTTTTTGTAGTGGAATTTTTGCTACGTTTGGATTCCAACCACCAATGACAATAGCATCCGGTTTTTTTGCAATGGCTTGATTTAATGCGGCTAATTGGTTATTTACTGTACCTGCACCATCCAATACATCAAATTTCCAACCGGCAACGTTTGAGGCTTCTTTCATACCGTCAATTACTCCTAAAACACCACCGTTTTTCATATCAGATGCGATAAAGATAATGCTTTTACCTTGTTGTAGTTGAGGACCTGTTGTCGGACCATCCCACTTTTCCTGTTTTGCGGTTGCTGCAGCTACTTGTTTTTTAGCATTTTCAACGAAGGGATCATTAGCTAATGCGTTGTTTGTGAAAAAAATTGCAGCAAGTGTAGCGACTGCAGTTAAGGTTTGACGAAAAAAATGTTTCATAGAGAGCTCCTCTTGAGTTAGTTAGACACTTTCTTTTGGATGGATTTTTGGTTAAGCAAGCGTTTACGTTGTGCATAGCCTGCAATAGTGATGGATAACAAGAGTGTTGTGCCATTAAATAATGGTTCAACCCAGAATGCGCCACCAAATTGCTGAATACCTGAAATACCAATTGCGAGTATTGCGATACCGACAACCGTTCCCCACACATTAATTCGGCCTGGACGGATAGTAGTACTCCCTAAAAAAGCACCAACTAAGGCTGGTAATAGGTAGTCCATTCCCACACTCGCTTGACCAACTCCTTGTTGTGCAGAGATCAGTACGCCGGTAAATGCGGTGAGAACACTGGATACAACGAAAGGGACAATCGTATATTTTTTGATATTAATTCCATTGAGAC
Organism: Rodentibacter mrazii; assembly: GCF_001998825.1. Taxonomy (GTDB): domain Bacteria; phylum Pseudomonadota; class Gammaproteobacteria; order Enterobacterales; family Pasteurellaceae; genus Rodentibacter; species Rodentibacter mrazii. The sequence continues at coordinate 7,086 of NZ_MLHG01000097.1, read as the reverse complement.
GTGCTGCTGTTGGATTTGCCCCTACCGCATACATACAGCGTCCGGTTGGTGTATGTTCTGTGATAAGCCACATAATAACGGCGATGATTAATACGTAGAATGCGGAAATAGGAATTCCAAAAATTTCAGTGCTGTTTAGTGCAATAAAGCCGTCTGGTAGATCTCCGACAATTTGTCGTCCACCCGAGTGCCATAATGCCACGGCATACAATACAGTGCCAGAGCCGAGTGTTGCCACAAAACTGTCAATATCGGCTAAGGCGACCAAAACACCATTTAACAAACCGTAGAGGGCGGCAATGGCTAACACGATCAGAATAGCTACAGGCCAAGAAAAACCGAATTGTACTTGTAAAGTGATGACCAAAATATGCCATAGCACGATGCCGAAACCCACGTTTAAGTCGATTTTCCCGACAATCATCGTTGTTGTCGCGGCTAATGCAAGTAAGGCAATTTTGGATTTACTTTCCAAAATAGCGTTTAAAGTGAGCATCGACGCAAAAGAATTGGTAGTAAGTGAGAAAATAATCACTAACAACACACAAAGCCAGAGTAATCCATAACGAGTGAGCATTTGTGTAAACCACGCCATAACGCCATCACGGGAAATGGATACTGGTTGTTCAAGTGCGGTCGATTTTATATTAGTTTGAGCCATACAGCCTCCAAAGAAAATATAAGAGGATTGAACGGGAAAATTCTCACCCTGAATTTATTTTTATGTGGCTTTAGATTGGGAATCCGAAGCCAATGCAAGTAAATTAGCAAACGTAATTTGTTCGTTTTTTAATTCGCCGGTAATATCACCACGGTTAAATACTAGAGCCCGATTACATAAATGAGCAATTTCTTCAAAGTCAGTGGAAATCACGATAATTGCAATGCCTTCACCAAGCGCTTTATTGAGTAAATCGTAAATTTCTGCACGGGCACCTACATCGACTCCGGCTGTTGGGTCTTCTAAAATTAGGATTGGCGTATTTAGATGTATCCAACGTGCCAATACAATTTTTTGTTGATTACCTCCAGATAATGCGCTGGCATCAATAAATAGGTTCTTCGGACGAATATCGAATAATTGGAATTTGAACCAACTATCACTTAACTCGTCTTTGCGTTTATACCATTCGAGTGGAGAGTGACCGCTTAAAACCGGATTAATAAACAGATTTTCAGTTGTCGTTCTGTTCATAAAGACACTTTCGTGAGTACGATCACCGGCAACCAGAGAGATGCCTTTATAAATCGCATCTTGTGGAGAGTCTGCCAGATAAGGTTTATTATCCAAATAAATTGAACCTTGATCTAAATTGCGTAATCCGAACAGCAAACGACCGATTTCTTCCTGACCTGCACCGCGTAACCCGGCTAATGCAATCATTTCTCCTTTATGTAAATTAAAGGATACCGGGCCGGTATCACCGACAACTACGTTATCTAATCGTAGAATTTCATCAGTATTTTCAGGGAGAGGAACGCGTTGTTTACCACGACTTTCCTCGCCAACAATGGCTTTTACCAAGTCTTTAACGTCATAGTCTTTTGTTGCACCTTCTGCGACAGTAAAGCCATCTCGCATTACTAAAATACGATCAGATATGGCAATAACCTCATCTAAACGATGGGTTACATACACCATGCCCACACCTTGTTCCCGTAAACGGTTTAATACAACAAATAAATGCTCTACATCGCTTGCCGGCAGAGAGGCGGTCGGTTCGTCTAAAATTAAAACTTCGGCATTGACTGCAATTGCTCGGGCAATGGCAAGCAGCGCTTTTTCTGTTCTGCTGAGATCAAAGACGCGAGTATCAGCAGATAATTTAATGCCGACATAATCCAATGCCTGCTGGGCCTGTTTGTGGATTTTTACCCAATCAATCAAACCGAAACAGCGTGGAAATCCCATAACAAATGCCATATTTTCTGCAATAGTCATCCACTCGATTAAACCGAGATCCTGATGGATAAAAGCGATAGGCTGTTTATTAGAATTAGAAAGAGATTGTGCGGATTGAATTTTCTGATTATTGAATAAAATTTCACCTTCATCACAATGGTGGATACCAGCCAAAATTTTGATTAAGGTAGATTTTCCGGCACCATTTTCACCCAATAGCGCCACAATCTCCCCTTTATGAATATCAAGACTAACATCATTAACCGCAATGTTTCCACCAAAGCGCTTAATAATATGCTGCATACTTAATATCGGTTGTGTGTTTGAAGTCATATTTCCTCCATTTGAGGAATAAGTAACAAATATAAATCCAACTCGTACTTATTTACGTGTAGAAAAGTGCGGTTGTTTTTTCAATAGTTTTAAAATTTAGCGTCAGTGTGATGCCCAAACAGAAAACGGCATCACACTGGAATTAATATTAAACTTTAAGATAGGGATTATTGAGCCAATGCATCAATTTTATTAACTAAATCATCACCATGTTTTTCAACGAAAGATTTACGCACATTTGCTTCAATTACTGCTTTGAATGGTGCATTATCTACTTTATCAATCACTTCGATACCGGCTTTACGTAATTTTTCCACGATGTCTTTTTCGTTTTGTACATTCAGATCGCGTTGATACTGTCCCGCTTCTTTGGCTGAATCTAAAATTGCTTGCTGCAATTCAGGCGATAAGCTGTCGAATTTAGCTTTGTTCATTACTACGATGAGTGGAGTATAGCCGTGATTAGTTAAACTTAAGTATTTTTGTACTTCGTAAAGTTTCACCGACCAGAAAATACCGATTGGATGCTCTTGGGCATCTACGGCGCGAGTTTCAAGTGCGGTGTAAAGTTCTGATAATGGCATTGGTACAGGATTACCGCCCAATAAACTAAATGCTTGAATATACATTGGGTTTTGATTAGTACGTATTTTTAATCCTTTAATATCTTCCGGTTTATTAATCGGATGTTTGGAGTTGGAAAATGCACGGAAACCCACATCCCAAAAAGCCAGTCCTTTTAATCCTTGTACTTCAAGATCTTTTAATAAGCCTTGACCGATTTCACCATCCAGCACTTTATAGACGTGTTGGCGATCTTTAAAAATAAATGGAATATCAATTACGTTTAATTTCGGCTCTAAGCCAGTAAAGTTCGGTGAACCGGACATTTCCAAATCAATTGTACCACCACGTACAGCACTGATCATAGTTTGTGCATTACCTAATGTGCTATCCGGAAAAAGGCTGAGTTTAAGCTCGCCTTTTGTTTTTTCTTTTAATAATTCATTGAATTTTTTGGCTGCGATATGTTGAGTATCACTGCGTGGTGCTTCATAGCCGAAACGTAGTGTCGTTGAGGCACTTGCACTGCCGGCAAATATAGCCATCCCCGCCGTCAATGCGATTAAGGTTTTTAGATTGAAAAATTTCATATTGTTTCTCCTATATAAATTAAGCGTTTTTCAGTGCTGCAATATAAAGCAATTCACGACAGCCTTATTCTCATTTTATGCCGACATCCAATTCAGAGGCTCGGTAATTAATGATGGGACGAAGATAAAAATGAATAGTAACGCTATCATCATTAACAAATAAGGTAGGATTCCCTTTGAGGACTGTTCAAAAGGTAATTTTGATACGCCGGTAATCACATTGAGTACATTGCCTACGGGCGGTGTAATTAATCCGATAGAGGTGTTCAGGATAAACAGTACACCGAAATATACAGGATCAATTCCGGCTTCCTCAACTAACGGCATTAATACTGGAGTTAGTATTAATACGGTTGGCGTTAAATCCATTACCATACCAATAACAAATACGGCAATCATAATGATGATTAATAGCATTGTCGGATTATCAATGAGCGGTTCTAACAATTCTGTCATCGCTTGAGGAAGTTCAGCAATGGTAATTAACCAACCGGTGACGTTTGCGGCGGCAACTAAGAACATAACAACTGCCGTTGTTTTCGCTGCGGCTAAAATGACAGGATAGAGATCTTTTAGTTTTAACTCGCGATAAATAAACAGTGAAACGAATAAGGCGTAGAATGCCGCTACCGCCCCCGCTTCGGTTGGAGTAAACATACCGGAACGGAATCCACCGATAATAATGACCGGTAACATAAGTGCCCAGATACTGTTTTTGAAAGAAATACAGAGGTCTTCCCGAGTTGCTTTAGAAAAGGTCATTAAATCCAAGCGTTTTGCCTGCCACCACCATAGTGTTGCGAGGCATACCCCCATCAAAATACCGGGGAAGATACCGGCTAAAAATAATTTAGTGATAGACACGCCGCTTGCAACGCCAAAGATGATAAATGGAATTGACGGCGGAATAATTGGTGCAATAATCCCCGCTGTGCCGATTAAGCCTGCTGATTTGTCTATCGGATAGCCTGTGGTTTTCATCATCGGTAATAACATTGCGGCAACGGCCGCAGTATCCGCTACCGCAGAACCGGAAAGGCTTGCCATAATCATTGCGGCAAGAATGGCAACAAACCCTAGCCCGCCGCGTTTATGACCGACCAGTTTCATCGGTAAATCAATAATGCGTTTGGATAAACCGCCTTCATTCATAATTTCACCGGCAAGAATGAAGAATGGAATTGCCATTAAAGAAAAACTGTCTGCACCGCTAACGATTTGTTGGGCAAGAATTTGGGCGTCAAATAAATCCAAATGCACCATTAAAGCGATACCGCACACCAACAACGAAAACGCAACGGGAATACCGAGCATAATTGAACCTAGTAAAACGGAAAGGAAAATTACGACGGTCATTGCTCTTCTCCTTTAATTAAAAGGATTAACGTGGACATAAAACGCACCAAGATTAACATTCCGAATAATACGCCGGCGATAACACTGGCGAGATAAGTGATACCGGTTGGAATGCCGGAGATGGGGGCGATATTATTGATATTTAATTGAAATTGAACCCAACTCCCTTTTACGATTAAATAACAGCAGAAAAACATTAATACATCGGTAAAAAGAGAAAGGATTTTACGTTTTTTGATGGATAAACGTTCGGTAAGCATAGTAACGCTAACATGTTGGTTCTCACTAAAGGCTAGTATTGCCCCTAAGAATGTTAGCCATACAAATAAATAGCGGGAAACTTCTTCAGTAATGTTAATACTACTGTTGAAACCGTAGCGTAAAATTACGTTAAGAAAGACTAAGCAAGACATTATGCTGAGTATAGTTACTACTAACACTTCAAGTAGCTTACCGGTATAAATCGCGAGAGATTTCATCATTCGCTCCTAAAGTTCACTAATGGCAATTTTTACGACGACTTTACGTATTTTTTCCGATTGACCATCCATAGAAGCGGGGCGATGAATATCTTCAGGAAAAAAGACAGCAAAATTGCCCGGACGCATGATCAGTTCTACTTCATTCTGCATATCGGTATAGAATAAAATATCACGCTCTGTATCATAATCTTTTGCAATCGGGTTATTACCTAAATCTGAGGCAACGCCAATCCGCTCTTTGCCGGAATGGAGATATTGCACATCAAGATATTGACGGTGAACTTCCGGTAAAATATCAGATTTGTCTTTTGTTTCTAAATCTAATACTTGCGCATAGATTAGATCACCTTTAATAGGATAACGTCCTGTTTCCATACTATCGAAATGAGTCGAAGCCAAATAATCCAAGGCGGTTTGGATCGCCACAGGATATTCTTTCTTATTAACTTTAGATATATGTCCAAAAAACATAGATACCTCGTTTATGAAACTCAGTAAAAATTGACCGCACTTTTTATGTATCGGTGATGTAAAGAATCACAACACCAACACGGCTACAGTGATTTTAATTTTGCCCAAACCGTATCATCTACCGGAATACCGTTTGCTTTATTGTCAGCCAGGATAGCTGTGAATTCATGACCCGGTAAGCGGACTTCGATATTTGGATCGGCTCGCTCGGCAGTTTTCACATATTCTATAATGCGTTGAAGTTTGGCATCTTTAGTTGCTCCGTCAATTAAACGATCCACTTCGATCGCAATAAATACTTGAGAAACGCAGTATTCATCATCTTTATCTTCTGTTACTGCTGCGGTAGATTCACCATTAGAGAGTAATGTTGCAATCATATCCAATACAATAGACAAACCTGATCCTTTCCAGAATCCCATTGGTAGTAGACGGCGGTTTTTTTCTACCGTTGCCGGATCACGGGTTAAATTTCCCTCATCATCAAAACCGGCATCCACAAAAGTTTGACGACCCGCCAAGCGATGAACTTCAAGCATACCGTAGGAATACATGGAACAAGACATATCTACCATCGTTATTGGGCTTGTCGGAATGGCAATAATTAGTGGGTTGGTACCGATACGGCATTCTTTCGCCCCCCAAGGTGGCATCACGGCTAACGCATTTGTCCAACAAATACCAATGTAGCCTTTTTCTGCCGCTTGCCATCCGTAACTACCGCCACGCATCCAGTGATTCGCATTACGCAAGGCGACCACGCCGATACCATGCTGTTGGGCGATTTCCATTGCACGATCCATCATTTTTTTGGCTGTTAGATTACCAATTGCTTGATGTGCATCCCATTGTTCAATAGCACCTAAAGAAAGTACTTTGGTTGGCTCGGCTTCAGGCACGATATCCCCGTTTTCCAGCTGCTGAATAAAACGAGGAAAACGATTTACCCCGTGTGAATATGCACCTGCTTGAGTCGTATCGGCAAATAAACCGGCACAATCTTCGGCGATATCTTCACGCATGTGACGTGAAAGCAAAATACGTTTAAATTCGGCTTTTAATTCATGGTAAGAAACTCTCATGGATACCTCTATATTTCATATGGTGGATTTGCATTTCATAATTTAAGATCTCAACACTATAATGTCAATAAATGCATGAAATAATAAGTCTATTAAAATCATTGAGTTATATACTATTTTTGGAATTTGTGATCTTGATCACAATGTATGGAAATAAAATTTCAATATGTAAAATGATATTATTATAATGCTGGCATTAATAAAAAATTTACTCGAAAGGATAGGTAATATGACAAGTGAAAAGCCAAGTGGAAATCAGAGTTTAATTCGCGGATTGCGCATTCTTGATATCTTAAGCAATTTTC
>NZ_MLHG01000096.1 GCF_001998825.1 Rodentibacter mrazii | reverse complement strand
ATTTAATAAATTGTAGTGTACTTCTCTATATTAAACGTTGAAAAACATAGGAATAACAGTTAATGCCACTACTGCTGCAATAACGCCATACATAAACATTGGTATGACAGTTTTCTTAATAATCGCACCTTCTTGGTTTTGAATATTTAATACTGAGTTTACCGCAACAATGTTATTGATACAAACCATGTTACCCATTGCGCCGCCAACAGATTGTAATGCAAGAATCAAGCTTGTTGATAAACCTGTAATCTCAGCAGTTGATAATTGCACACTACCGAAAGTTAAGTTTGAGACAGTATTGGAACCCGAGAAGAATGCACCCACCGCACCTAAGTAGGAAGCGAAGAGAGTCCAATATTCTCCGGTTGCTTGAGCAAAGCTTTTACCAATAATTTTAACCATTGATGCATCACCGCCAACCAACATCAAGTTCACCATGATTAACGCCCCGATAAGCGCATAGAATGGGTTTCTAGATTGTTTAAAACTGCCGACAAAAATTTCCTTAGTTTTTTGGGCATTCATTGTAAACAACGGTACACAAATTAAAACAGTAATAATAAATGGAATTAAAGCCGGAACATAAAGTAATTTATAGCTAGCGTTTACATTAGTTCCGAAAATTTCTTTTAAGCTGAAAATTAATCCTTTACTGATTTCAAATTGTCCAAGAGTACCAAGTTGTACAGCAAACCAAGTGGTTGCATCGTTCATCATTGCTTTAAATGGTAACTGTTGAATACGAGTGATGATTAAAAATAAGATCAATAAACCCGTTGGCAACAACGCTTTTGCTATCTCTTTACCATTTATTTCTGTATTGCTTAGTGTATTTTCCACTTTCGCTAAACCAATGCCTTTATTGGCTACAAATACGGAAATAAACATACCAATCGCGCCACCAACTAAAGATGGGAATTCATAATTTATTTGTGCAAGGAAGAAATAGGGGATCACGCACGCAAAAATACTAATATAAATAAAAACAATATTTTGGCGGATTTCCTTTCCTGAAACGATAAAACGTAGTGCAATAAGTGGAATGACTAATGCGACAAAAGCATGAATAGTTGCTGTAATTGAACCTATTTCAAGAATTTGATTCTCTGTTAGATTTAGTGGACCGAATCCAAACCAAGTTGGTGTACCTACTGCACCAAAAGAGACGGGAACAGAGTTCATAATTAATGCTAAAACAGCAACTTTTATTGGATTAAAGCCTAAGCCAACAAGAATAGGTGCTGCAATAGCTGCGGGGGTACCAAAACCACTGGCTCCTTCGATCATAAAAGCAAATGCCCAACCGATAATCATTATTTGCGCGACCGGATTTGGATTGATTTCTCCTAGCCATTTACGCAGGGTATTGGTTACGCCGGACACTTCCGAAAAACGGTTAAATAGAATTGCACCGAAAATAACTGTAATAGGAGTTTGTACCGCAATGATTGCAGAGGCAATATTGGCACTGACTGTTGAAATATCGGTACCAAAGTAAATAAGTTGAATAATCAGCACAACCACAGCAATCCAAGGGAGGGCGACATAAGAAGGAAGTGCATTACGTTTTACCATGAGATAGATCAGTAAAACAATTGGAAAGATGCTAAGAAAAAGAGCCATAGGATTCCTTAATACTTAATATAGGGTTTCTTTAAGTTTGTTATTTTAACAGCCATGAATTGTAAACGAGTTATTAGATAAATAAAGTAAAATGTTGAAAAATTGTGACTTTGATCATAAAAATTAATCAAATGTAAGTGGGGATGTAAAAAAGTGCAGTAAATTTTTACTACACTTTTTTTAGTTTTTTTAACAATTGTTTATTGTTTACGCCAACTGGTACCATTAGGCCCATCTTCTAATACAATTCCCATCGCATTTAAGGTGTCTCTAGCGGTATCTGCGGCTGCCCAGTTTTTGCTGGCTCTGGCTTCATTGCGTTGTTGGATCAATGCCTCGATTTTAGCGACTTCATCATCGTTTGAACCTGCCTGTAAAAAGGTTTCCGGATCTTGTTCCAATAGTCCCAGAATTTGAGCTAATTCTCGTAAACGCGCGGCTAATCCATTGGCTTTTTCCATCGCTTCAGATTTTAATTTATTCACTTCACGTGCCATTTCAAATAACACAGAAATGGCATTTGGTGTGTTGAAATCATCATCCATCGCATCACGGAATGCTGCGACAAAATTTTCTCCGCCAAAAGCGACCGCACTTTGATCTGTTCCTCGCAATGCGGTGTATAACCGTTCCAATGCACCATGGGCTAAATTGAGGTTTTCCTCACTATAATTGAGTTGGCTGCGATAATGGGCGGATAATAAGAAATAGCGTACTGTTTCCGCATCATAATGATTGAGCACATCACGAATGGTGAAGAAATTGCCAAGAGATTTCGACATTTTTTCTTTATCCACCATAATCATACCAGAGTGAATCCAATAATTGACGTAATCGCCATCGTGGGCACAGCAAGATTGGGCAATTTCATTTTCATGGTGAGGGAACATTAAATCAGAGCCGCCGCCGTGAATATCAAAATGTTCGCCTAACTGCTTACTGTTCATCGCTGAGCATTCAATATGCCAGCCCGGGCGACCGGCACCCCAAGGTGAAACCCAACTTGGCTCGTTCTCTTTTGACATCTTCCACAGCACGAAATCCATCGGATTTTTCTTTACGTCAGAGACATCAACCCGTGCGCCGGCCTGTAATTGTTCTAAATCTTGACGGGATAATTGACCGTATTCTTTGAAGCTTTCCACATCAAACATCACATCGCCGTTTTGAGCCACATAAGCGTGTCCCCGTTCAATCAATTTTTCAACGATCTCAATAATTTCAGGAATATGATGAGTGGCACGGGGTTCAAAATCCGGACGTAAAATATTCAAGGCATCAAAATCCTTGTACATTTCAGTAACCATACGATCAACTAATTGTTCGCAGCTTTCTTGATTTTCTAATGCTCGCTTAATGATTTTGTCATCTACATCGGTAATATTACGTACATAAGTTAAGTTATAACCTAAATAACGTAGATAACGGGCGATCACATCAAAGGAAACAAACGTTCGTCCATGACCGATATGGCATAGGTCATAAACCGTGACACCGCACACATACATTCCCACGTTATTTTCGTGAATAGGTTTAAAAATTTCTTTTTCTCGGGTTAGGGTATTGAAGATTTTTAGCATTTTTTTCTCGGATAAAAATAGATATTGAAACTGACCGCACTTTTATAGCACTTATTGGCTATTTATGGAATAATGGCGTCCTTTAAATTTCATAGGGAAATCAAAATGGTTATTTTACACACAAATTTTGGCGATATTAAACTGGCATTAAATGCAGAAAAAGCACCAATCACAGTAGAAAACTTCTTAACTTATTGTAAAAATGGCTTTTATGATAACACAATTTTCCACCGTGTTATTGATGGATTTATGATCCAAGGTGGCGGTATGGAAAGCGGTATGAAAGAGAAAAATACCAATGCGCCAATCCAAAATGAAGCATCAAATGGATTGAGTAATAAGCGTGGTACGATTGCTATGGCTCGCACTTCCGATCCGCATTCGGCAACAGCACAATTTTTTATTAATGTGGCGGATAATACGTTTTTGGATTATCGTTCCAAAGAAATGTTCGGCAAAACCGTGGTGCAAGAATGGGGCTATGCTGTGTTCGGTGAGGTAGTTGAAGGTATGGATGTCGTGGATAAAATCAAAGGCGTGAAAACCGGCAATAAAGGTTTCCACCAAGACGTGCCGAAAGACGATGTGGTGATTAATTCTGTTACTGTAGAATAATGAAGGAAACCTGAGCATTGTCTCAGGTTTTCTCTTTCCATGTTAAAGCGATATATTATGCCTTTTTTCGATACTCATACTCACCTTGATTATTTACAGCAATTCACCGGCGAGCCTCTTTCGCAATTAGTGGAAAATGCCAAGCAAGGCGGTGTACAAAAAATTTTGATTGTTGCCGTCCTTGAACGGGATTTCAAAACAATCCAAAAAATGACCGCACTTTATCCGCAAAATTTATATTATGGGCTAGGTTTGCACCCACTTTATATTAAAGAACATTCAGAAAAGGATTTATCCCTGTTGGAACAAGCGTTAGAACAGCGTGATAAAAATGGTACAGCGGTGGCGGAAATTGGTTTGGAACGAGCGATCCCCGATTTATTGACGGACGAACTTTGGCAAAAACAATGTCATTTTTTTGAAAGTCAGCTTTATTTAGCGAAACAATTTAATTTACCCGTGAATATTCACAGTCGAAAATCTCATGATCAAGTGTTTACTTTTTTAAAACGTATTCCATTGCCTAAATATGGCGTGATACATGGTTTTGCAGGTAGTTATGATCAAGCCAAACGGTTTGTGGATCTTGGTTATAAAATCGGTGTCGGTGGCACCATTACTTATCAACGGGCGAATAAAACCCGCCAAGCCATTGCAAAATTGCCTTTGGATGCCTTGGTGTTGGAAACGGATTCCCCCGATATGCCGGTGTTTGGTTTTCAGGGACAGCCAAATCGCCCAGAGCGGATTATTCAGGTATTTCATTCCTTATGTGAGCTAAGGAATGAGGAATTCGATCAAATAAAAGAGGTTATTTGGTGTAATAGTAATAAATTATTTGGGAGATAATAAGATGGGTGTTTTAGGACCGCATGAAGGGAGAGAATTAGAGTTGATGTTAAATCATCAAAAAGAGATTGCTTTATTTTACACCGATGCTGAGGTGCCGGAGGATTTTTTCCCTTATTTAGAGAATAAGACCTTTGAACTAAAAACGATTAATTTAAAAACATCACTGGGTGATTTTTCCTATTACTTAATATACCGACCGGAACATATAGAAAAAGCAGAGGAATTAAGCTCGGTTTTGTTGAAAAGTTACGATAAGTTTGATCCTGATTTAGAAAGAAAAATCGGGAAATTACTTGGTTATAGTGATGATGATATTGAGTTCTATATAAACCATGCTTTAGATT
>NZ_MLHG01000095.1 GCF_001998825.1 Rodentibacter mrazii | reverse complement strand
AATTTCTTACAATGGTATGTTGCGGAACAGCATGAAGAAGAAAAATTATTTAGTAGCATTATTGATAAATTTAATTTGGTCGGTGAAGATGGTAGAGGTTTATATTTCGTTGATCGTGATTTGGCAACTTTAGAATAGGATAATAGGAGAAATAAGATGTTATCAGCAAATGTGGTAAAACTATTAAATGAGCAAATGAATTTAGAATTTTATTCATCTAATTTGTATCTTCAGATGAGTGCGTGGTGTGAACAACAAGGTTTTGAAGGTACGGCAAAATTCCTATCTGCACATGCTGCAGAAGAAATGCAACATATGCGCAAATTATTCACTTATTTGAATGAAACTGGCGCGTTAGCTGTTATTTCTGCGATTGAAGCCCCACCTCACGAGTATAAATCATTAAAAGACGTGATTGAAATTACTTACCAACACGAAAAATTGATTACCAGTAAAATCAATGAGTTAGTAGATCGTACTTTTGAAGAAAAAGACTATTCAGCATTCAATTTCTTACAATGGTATGTGGCTGAACAGCACGAAGAAGAAAAACTCTTTAGCGGTATTCTAGATAAACTTAACCTTCTTGGTGAAGATGGTAAAGGCTTATTCTTAATCGACAAAGATTTAGGTAATCTTGCCGGCTTGGAAAGCTAAATCATTAAAATGCAAAGCTCGGTATTCCCGAGCTTTTTTAGTTTTACCATTTTTCTAACGATTTTTTATCTGAGTCCCGGGCTTCAATCCAACGCTCTCCCTGGTTAGTTTGCTCTTTTTTCCAAAATGGGGCTTTTGATTTAAGGTAATCCATAATAAATTCATTCGCCTGATAAGCCTCACCACGATGGGAGGAAGCTACACCAACTAATACAATTTCATCACCGGTATGTAATAACCCAACACGATGAATCACCGTAACCCGCTGAATATCCCAACGTTGTTTAGCTTCAGATACAATTTCCCGCAACGCTTTTTCTGTCATTGCTGGATAATGCTCCAAATAGAGGCTGGACACGTCATCACCCAAATTCAGATCACGAACTTTTCCCACAAAAATAACGACTGCACCAACGGAATGTGGTGTTGAAAGCCATTGGTAAACAGCATTTTGATCAAATTTTGCATCTTGCACAGAAATATGAATATCGCTCATATTAACCTCCTGTCACCGGAGGGAAAAAAGCAATTTCATCGCCGGATTTAATCGTACTTTCAAGGGGCATTAAAGTTTGATTAATTGCCACAAGCAATTTTCCTTTTTCTAGCGCCAATGCCCATTTGTCACCTTGTTGAGCAAGGTGTTGGCGTAAGGCTTCTGCACTAGAAAACTCCCCTTCTACTTTAGTTTCATCTAGCCCGATAATTTCACGTGTCTGACCGAAAAACAATACATGTAACATCTACTTCTCCGCTAAAAAATGACCTGATTTTCCGCCGCTCTTTTCAAGTAGGCGAACTTGTGAAATCACGATATCTTTTTGCACTGCTTTGCACATATCATAAATGGTCAGCGCTGCAACACTCGCTGCAGTTAAGGCTTCCATTTCTACCCCTGTTTTTCCCGTAAGTTTGCAAAGGGATTCGATGCGAACTTGGTTCGTTTCAGTCAATGGTTCTAAGCTGACTTCCACTTTTGAAAGTAACAATGGGTGACATAATGGGATAAGTTCCCAGGTGCGTTTTGCCGCTTGGATGCCCGCAATGCGCGCGGTAGCAAATACATCCCCTTTATGATGTTGTCCATTTAAGATCATCGATAATGTCTCTTGTGACATGGTCACTAAGGCTTCAGCTCGAGCCTCGCGTACACTATCTGTTTTTTCAGATACGTCCACCATATTGGCTTCGCCCTGACTATTAATATGAGTAAATGTTGTCATAATTTAAAAAAGTGCGGTTAATTTTGAAAAAGTTTTGAATCTTACCCACCAATAGAGGCAAGATGGTTACGGATACCAGTATCACCTTGGTGTAAATAATGATGTTCACGTTTACCTTGCAAAGCAGCAAAAATGCGAGCTTGTAAAAGTGTTTGATGCTCATCAGATTGCAACAAATCACGCAATTCAATCCCTTCTTCGCCAAATAAGCAAAGATGTAGCTTTCCTTTTGAAGAAACCCGTAAACGATTACAGCTTGTGCAAAAGTTTTTTTCATAAGGCATAATCAAACCGATTTCGCCCTTATAATCACTATGTTTAAAAACTTTTGCCGGTCCATCTGTTAGCGCTTTTTGTTGTTGATGCCAACCTTGTGAGATCAATTTATCGGCAAGAACTTGTCCTGAAAGATGATAACGATGGAAAAAATTATTCATCTCTCCCGTTTGCATCAACTCGATAAAACGCATTTGAATCGGACGATGTTTCACCCAATCAAGAAATTGATTAAATTCAATATCATTTAAATTTTTCATCAATACCGAATTAACTTTGACTTTCTCATAGCCGACTTCAAATGCCCGTTCAATTCCACGTATAACCTCTTCAAATTTGTTAATTCCAGTAATTTGGTGAAACATTTTGGGGTCGAGGCTATCTACGCTCACATTAATAGAGGTAATGCCGGCACGTTTCCAAGCCTCCACATCTTTTAACATACGATAGCCGTTTGTGGTTAAAGCCACTTGATTGATGCCTTTGATTTGGGCAATATTTTCAGCTATCGCAAGAAAATCCTTACGCAACGTTGGTTCGCCACCGGTTAAGCGGATCTTTTTCGTTCCCATATTGGCAAAAGCCTGCGCAACCCGGGTAATTTCACTCAATGTGAGAAAACTGGGTTTATCGGTTTCCGGTTGGTAGCCGTTTGGTAAGCAATAGTTGCAACGGAAATTACATTGATCAGTAATTGATAGCCGTAAATAATAGTAAGTACGCTGGAATGCATCGACTAAACGTGAAACCCACACGTTTTTTATCGGAATTGATTGCATGAGACACCTTTCTAAAATGGAGAGGATAAGCCGTTTCCAACGTATCCCTGAATAACAAACATCGTTATTGGCATTGCCGTCATATTCGGTTGAGAACTTAGACTAAACAAGCTCGGAGTTATGCGATAAAATATTTTGGCATTTTAAAAGATTCTTGCTAAAAAACGCAATGAATTATGTAAACTTCATCATAAATTCAGTAAATTCTTTTAGATCATTTATGTAAACAAATATATAATGATTAATGTATTAATTAATTTTAGGTAGAAAAATTTTATGTCGGATTTTACCCCACTGGGTCAGTATAAATATTTAAATGATCAACGCGTTGTTGCGATTGGTGGCGGACATGGTTTAGGGCGGGTAATGTCTGCTTTAAGTTTTATGAAAGAACGCCTTACCGGCATAGTTACTACCACAGATAACGGCGGATCTACCGGTCGAATTCGTTTACAGCAAGGTGGGATTGCTTGGGGGGATTTACGAAATTGTTTAAATCAAATTATTACTGAACCTAGTACTGCTTCAGCCCTATTTGAATATCGTTTTAGCGGTCAAGGAGAATTGTCAGGCCATAACTTGGGTAATCTAATGCTAAAAGCGCTCGAAAATATGCATGTTCGTCCGCTTGATGGTGTAAACCTCATTCGAGATTTATTACGCGTTAAATCCTATTTAATTCCTATGTCTGAAAGCCCCGTTCATCTTGCCGCAAGCCTTGGCACAGGTTCTAGTATTGTAGGTGAAGTGAGTATTGATAATTTAACCGAAACACCACAATCATTATTTCTTATTCCACTGGTTCAGGCAACACCGGAAGCCATTCAAGCAATTGAGCTGGCTGATGTTATTTTATTCGGACCGGGAAGTTTCTTAACCAGTATTATGCCTCCTCTGCTTTTATCTGATATTGGCAGTGCAATTCGCACAAGTACAGCGAAAAAAATTTTTATTGATAATTTAGGTGTAGAATTAGGGACAGCCTCTACCCTTTCTTTAACTAAACGTATTCACTGGATTCACCATACTGTCGGCGCAGAAATTCTTGATGGTGTTATTACGCCAATACAGGAAAAAAGTGCGGTTGATATTTCAAGCATTTCTTCGGTAAAAATACTCGAAAAACGCTTAAATGCAGATGATGTCAGTTACCGCCATGATAGAACATTACTTGCCAAAGCTATTGATGAAATGCTAGAAGAGTTGAATTAGTTTTAACCGCACAATTAAGACATAAAAGTGCGGTCGATATTGAGATTATTTTTTCACAAACACATAAACATTAGTGAAACCGTTTTCTTTTAAATACAAGGCTTGCAATTTGCTCATCACACCACGTTCACAATACAACATATAATTTTTGCTTTGATCCAGTGAGCTAAATTGTGATGAAAGCTTATAAAACGGCATTTGTATAACTTCGTGGTGATCCGATTTAAACGGTTTTTCATCGGTTTCTTCCGGGCTACGAATATCTAAAATGACATCGTTTTCACTTAGCTCTGAAGCCGTATCAACTGCCACCACTTCTTTTTCTGTTTCTTCTGCAATTTTACGAATATCTAAATATTGCGCATTTTCTACCGCACTTTCTAAAATATCAAAATTAAAATGGCTTTCTTCCGCAAGAATTTTTTCACGTACCGCTTTGATCGTTGGATTTTTTGAGATCACACCACAAAATTCAGGCATTGATTTTGCAATATCATCAGTCCCGATTTCTTTCGCCATAGCAATAATTTGTTCTTTATCATGAGTGATTAAAGGGCGTAATACCAATGTATCTGCGGCTTCATCAATTAAGCGTAAGTTGGTTAAGGTTTGGCTGGATACTTGTCCCAAAGCCTCGCCGGTTACAATCGCTTCAATATTAAAGCGTGCTGCCACTTTACTTGCCGCCCGTACCATCATACGTTTTAAGACAACGCCCATTTGACCGTTATCGACTTTCTCTAAAATTTCACCGACTACCCCTTCAAAATTAATCGCAATAAATCGGACTTTATGGGAGGCACTATAACGTTGCCAAATATGATAAGCCATTTGTTTTACACCAATTTCATGTGCCGCCCCACCAAGATTGAAGAAACAATAATGCACGCGTGAACCTCGGCGAACCAACATATAACTCGACACACCTGAATCAAATCCACCGGAAATCAAAGATAGCACATCCTCCTGCGTGCCAATCGGATAACCGCCGATACCGGTATGACGTGTTTTAACCAACATCATTTTGTCATCTTCAATATCGATACGCACGGTTACATCAGGATTTTTTAACCGCACTTTTGCACTTTCAATATGTTGGTTTAAACCGCCGCCGATATAACGCTCCGCTTCAATGGAACTGAATTTATGCTTACCTTTACGTTTTACCCGAACACAAAAGGTTTTGTTTTGAAGTTGTTCTTTGACATCGGCAAGGGTGAGTTCAAAAATGTGGTGTAAATCTGTGAAAGACTTTTCCTCCACTTCTAAAAAATGATGAATCCCCGGAATACGTTGCAATAATGCGATTAATTCTTCACGATTCTTTTTATTTTTTGACCGCACTTCAATGTAATCCCAATGGCGAACGACCGCAGTTTCTTCATCATATTTTTGCAGAATATTGCGTATGTTACTGGTGAGAATTTTAGCGAAACGTTTACGCACGGTTTCGCTTTTAATCATAATTTCAGGGAAAAGTTTAACAATAAATTTCATAGGAATAGAATTTGATAAAAAATGCCGGATATTTTACGCAAAGCAAGAGAAAAGTCCACAAAGTAAAACCAACTACAAGTTTTCCAATGCGCATTTTTGAAATAAAACTTTAACATCCGATAAAATAAAGTACAATGTCGCATATTTTATATAATAAAGGACCACTAAATGGCTCGCAAAGCGGTAACTTCACAAGATTTTGAAACCACATTGATGCAACTGGAGAGTATTGTTTCCCGTTTAGAAAGTGGTGAACTGCCTTTAGAAGAAGCATTAAAAGAATTTGAACAAGGAATAAAATTGGCACAGTTGGGTCAAGAGCGTTTACAACAAGCAGAACAACGTATTCAAATTCTTTTGCAAAAAAGCGAAGATGCACCTTTGAGTGATTATCAAGGAAGCGAGTAAAATGAACCAATTTCCACAACAGTCCAAAGATATTCAACAACGGATTAATTTATTTTTAGAGGCACAATTTGATGAAATTGAAAACCATGGCGCACCATTACGTGATGCGATGAAATATGGTTTATTGTTGGGGGGAAAACGGGTTCGCCCTTTTTTAGTTTATGCAACGGGAGAGATGCTCGGTGCAAAGGAACAATCTTTAGATTATGCTGCCGCAGCCATTGAATCCATTCACGCTTATTCCTTAATTCATGATGATTTACCGGCAATGGATAATGACGATTTACGCCGGGGACATCCAACCTGTCATATTGCTTTTGATGAAGCTACCGCAATTTTAGCCGGTGATGCACTACAAACTTTCGCCTTTGACATTCTCACTCAAACGCCTCACATTTCAGCGGAACAAAAGTTGGCGTTGATTCAAATTTTAGCCCAAGCTTCCGGTGTACAAGGTATGTGTTTAGGACAAAGTTTGGATTTAATTTCTGAACATAAGCAAATCAGTCTTGAAGAACTGGAAATAATTCATCGAAATAAAACCGGTGCATTGCTTACTGCCGCTTTAAAACTGGGATTTATTTGTTCCCCACATTTTGCAGATAGCATATTAGAACAATCGCTAACGCGTTATGCCGAAGCTATTGGGCTCGCCTTTCAGGTACAGGATGATATTTTAGATATTGAAGGCAATAGCGAAGAAATAGGCAAACCTGTCGGTTCGGATTTAACCTTGGGTAAAAATACTTATCCGAAACTGCTGGGATTAGAGGGGGCAAAACAAAAGGCACAGGATTTATACCTAACTGCACTGTCCGAATTGGATAAAATCCCCTTTGATACTACCGCACTTCGTGCTTTGGCTAAATTTATTATTACAAGAAAAAGTTAATTGATACCGCGTCACAAATCAAACAAAAAGTGCGGTTAATAATCACAAATTTTTGGGAATAACTAACATGAACAACTACCCTCTTTTATCCCTTATTAATTCACCGGAAGATTTGCGTCTTTTAAATAAAAATCAACTGCCACAACTTTGCCATGAACTACGTAGTTATCTTTTGGAATGTGTTAGCCAGAGCAGCGGTCATTTGGCTTCAGGACTAGGAACGGTAGAACTTACCGTTGCATTACATTATGTGTATAAAACACCATTTGACCAGCTCATTTGGGATGTGGGGCATCAAGCTTATCCCCATAAAATTCTGACCGGTCGCAGAGATCAAATGTCCACAATCCGCCAAAAAGACGGTATTCACCCTTTCCCTTGGCGTGAAGAAAGTGAATTTGATGTCTTAAGTGTAGGACACTCCTCGACGTCTATCAGTGCAGGACTGGGAATAGCTTTGGCGGCAGAACGCGAAAATGCAGGGCGCAAAACTGTATGTGTCATTGGAGATGGGGCAATCACCGCCGGTATGGCATTTGAGGCGTTAAATCATGCGGGCGCATTACATACGGATATGTTGGTTATTTTAAATGATAACGAGATGTCAATTTCAGAAAATGTAGGCGCATTAAATAATCACTTAGCACGTATTTTCTCCGGTTCGCTCTACTCTACGGTACGTGATGGCAGTAAAAAAATTCTGGACAAAGTACCAACCGTTAAAAATTTTATGAAAAAAACCGAAGAACATATGAAAGGGGTCATGTTCTCGCCGGAAAGTACGTTATTTGAAGAGCTTGGTTTTAATTACATTGGTCCGGTAGATGGGCATAATATTGATGAATTGGTTGCTACTTTAGGTAATATGCGAAATTTGAAAGGACCGCAATTCTTACACATTAAAACAAAAAAAGGTAAAGGCTACGCCCCCGCAGAAAAAGATCCGATTGGCTTCCACGGTGTGCCGAAATTTGATCCGGCTTGCGGAGAATTGCCAAAATCAAATGCAAAACCGACTTATTCCAAAATTTTCGGTGATTGGCTTTGTGAAATGGCGGAAAATGATCCCAAAATTATCGGTATTACACCGGCAATGCGTGAAGGGTCGGGAATGGTTGAGTTCTCCCAACGCTTTCCTGAACAGTATTTTGATGTTGCCATCGCAGAACAACATGCCGTAACTTTTGCCGCTGGTTTAGCTATTGGTGGCTATAAACCGGTTGTCGCCATCTATTCAACCTTTTTACAACGCGCTTACGATCAGTTAATTCATGATGTGGCTATCCAAAATCTTCCGGTTTTATTTGCTATCGATCGTGCCGGCATCGTAGGGGCAGACGGACAAACCCATCAAGGTGCATTTGATTTAAGTTTTATGCGTTGCATTCCCAATATGATTATTATGACACCAAGTGATGAAAATGAATGTCGCCAAATGCTTTATACCGGCTATAAATGTGGTAAACCGGCTGCTGTGCGTTATCCACGTGGCAATGCTTTAGGTGTAGAATTAATGCCTTTAGAAATACAGCCTATCGGTAAAGCCCGTTTGGTTCGGGAAGGGCAAAAAATTGCGATCCTAAATTTTGGTACGCTTCTACCTGCTGCCTTAGAAGCCGCCAAAAAATTA
Source organism: Rodentibacter mrazii (assembly GCF_001998825.1). Taxonomy (GTDB): domain Bacteria; phylum Pseudomonadota; class Gammaproteobacteria; order Enterobacterales; family Pasteurellaceae; genus Rodentibacter; species Rodentibacter mrazii. The sequence continues at coordinate 8,463 of NZ_MLHG01000095.1, read as the reverse complement.
AATGCAACGGTAGTAGATATGCGTTTTGTGAAACCGATTGACGTAGAAATGATAAATATACTGGCACAAACCCACGATTATTTAGTGACTTTAGAAGAAAATGCGATTCAAGGTGGTGCAGGATCAGCGGTAGCGGAAGTATTAAATTCATCGGCAAAACGAACCGCACTTTTACAGCTTGGCTTGCCTGACTACTTTATTCCACAAGGTTCACAGCAAGAAATGCTACACGAATTGCAGCTAGATGCAGAAGGAATTGAAGCACAAATCCTTGCTTTTACAAAAAACTAGGTGTTTATTAAATTTTTTTATTATTTTTTGAAGAAATGTGAACTAACTCACAAAATAACAGTCTGATGAATTGCTAGTGCACTGCATATTTGCAGTTTTTTAAATTGTTATTTTATTTTAAGACCTCCACCGCTATTCACAATGGATAGCGGTTTTTTTTAATCCGCGAAACTAAAGGACGCACACATTCAGCACCCTCTTTTCATTATAATTGTTGATAAACCCTCATGGCATGAGCATCGGACATACTCGCGATATGATCACAAATCACACGTTTTTTCTGGTTGTCCGGAGCATTTTGCCACTCTTCAGCTGTATGACGTGGCAAAAGACGAATAGGATCGGATTCAAAAATTTGAAACATTTCCGTCAACATTCTTTGCCCTTTGTATTCAATTCTCTGCGTATCAACACCACGAATAACATATTTCCAAACGAATTTTTTGAATACGTCAAGCGCCATCACCACCGATTTTGGGAGTTCTGCGTTATAACGTAACAAAGGCTCATCAAAATTCTCGGTGAGTGTCCAACGTACATTGGTAATAAAAAAGTTCACTAATGCCCCAATGGCATTTTTTCGCTCAAAATGTTTGTCAGAAAAAAGCCCTTGACTAATATGTTGGATATTTTCTTGCAACCATGGATAAGGGATTTTCTCCAGTGCCGAATGGGCTTCTTGCCATTGATGTTGATTTACCATTTTGGTTACAATAGCGTCTTCTAAATCATGCACTGCATAAGCAATATCATCCGCCAATTCCATAATACTGCAATCGAGAGATTTAAAACGTGTTTTTAAAAACTCGGCAAAATTTGACCGCTCTTTTTGCACTGAAGTGAATAAAGTGCGGTCATTTTCAGAGAGATTTTGTAACAGCCAATTAAACATCTCTAAGTCATCACGAAAAATTCCCTTCCCCGGTTTCCAATCGCTAATTTTCACATAACGGGCATCAACTGGGATTAAATGAGGTAAAGACTCATATTGTGGAGATGCGGTATCTAAAATCGTTGGGTATTTGATGACCCCAAGCAATGTGCGGCGTGTTAAATTCATGCCGGCATTTTCTGTATAAGGTTCGAGCTTTGTCAAAATTCGAAAAGTTTGCGCGTTCCCTTCAAAACCGCCGTTTTGATGCATCATAAAATTCAACGCCACTTCCCCACCATGCCCAAAGGGCGGATGACCAATATCATGGGCAAAGCAAAGGCTTTCGATTAAATCATTGCTGGGCAATAATCCTTTAAGTTGTTTTTGTAGCGCCGTTTGTTCCCAATTTAATTGTTCGGATAAATGATTAAATGCCTCAGCATATTTAAGTTGTGCGACCAAACTACTTCCAATTTGAGCCACTTCTAGAGAATGGGTTAAACGGGTTCGATAAAAGTCATTTTCGCCAATAGCGTGAATTTGTGTTTTCGCTTGCAAACAACGAAAAGCGGCAGAATGTAAAATTCGCCCACGATCTCGACGAAATGGCGGGCGATGATCTTTTTCTCTTGGCGGATCAGGAATAAAGCGTTCGATCCAACTGGCTGATAAGGTATTTTTCATAATGTCTACACAAACAGATAAATCATTTTAAACACCAATGGTGCAAGAATAGCGCTGATAATGCCACAAAGAACCAAAGAAATCGAACTGTAACTCCCCGCTTTTGGATTAATTTCCATACAGCTTACTGTACCCAATGCGTGAGAAATCGACCCGACCGATAAACCTATCGCCTCTTGGTGACGTAGCCCTATTTTTTTCAAAATCAAATAACCAAAAATCGAACCTTGCAACCCTGCCAGTACAACACCTACTGCGGTAACCGCAGGAATCCCCCCTAAATGGGCTGATACTTCCATTGCAATCGGTGTGGTAATAGATTTGGGCAACACAGTAGCCACCATATCCGGTGTCGCCCCTAAAATTAATGCGAGGATGGCACCGGTAAACATTGAGAAGACAGAAGCAAGGACAACAACAGAAAGAATAATACGCCACTGTTTGGCAATTTGTCTTAATTGCTCATAGAGCGGCAAAGCAAGCGCCACAATACTCAAGCTCAATAAATGATTAATAGGGGCATTGCCTTGCATATAGTCATCATAAGGAATTTTCCCCATTACTAAAATCACAACCAAAATCACCACAGTAAGAATAAATGAGTTGAAAATAATAGATTTCCAACGCTTATTAATTTGGAGAGCAAGCCAAAATCCGAAAATCGTTAATAAACTATAAAGATAAATGCTGTAATTCATAATATCACTCTATTTAATGACTTTGTTTTTCTTCTTGTACCGTGCGGTTGGCTAAAACTTTTTTGCGTTTATGGTGAAAGGATTGGCGTTCAAACATGATATTCGCCACAATGCCGATAAAAACGAGGGTGGCACAAGTGCTGACAACATTAGGAATAATCAAAATATTCATTTGTGCCCATAATAAATCGGAATATTTGATAATTCCCACACTCACCGGAACAAACAAAACCGCCATATAACGAATCAATAAACTCGCCCCAAAATAAACCCATTCCAAAGGAATGATTTTTGTTGTCAAGCCCATAAAAAGCAACAGCAATCCCCAAATACTACCGGGTACCCCAACAGGGATAAAATGGGCAATTTGATTACCGAGATAAAGCATAATGCAAAGAATTAATAAGGAACGAACCAAAAGAAACAGCTTGTATAACATCTTTTTCCTTTTCAACTTTTTCAACAGAATTTAAAAAATATTTTAAGCCTATTTTTCCGCCATTTACTACTCTTTTTCTTAAAAAATACGGGAATTTATGCGTTTGATCAAAAATCATAACGCTGGTTCATTGGGTTTGTAATTTGCTACAATGCTGATTCATTTTCCAAAGTGTAAAAATTTTCAAGAATTCGCCGAAATAAAACTGTTTATCTTTCATTAACCCTATGATTAAAAATATCCTTTTAATTTCACTCGTTTTTTTAACCGCACTTTCTGCTCATTCTTCCCCTTCCAATGACTGCCTTGTGGTAGGGATCAGTGATGGCGATAGCATCACTTGCCTGATGATAGGAAATAAGTCGATTAAAGTTCGTTTAGAAGAAATTGATGCGCCGGAAAAAAATCAACCTTTTGGCAAGAAATCCAAACAGCAGCTTTCAAAGCTGATCTATAAACGTAGGGTTAGTTTAAAAATAAGCGGTCAAGATCGCTATAAACGCACGCTTGCGACCGTTTATTACAACGGAAAAAACATTAATCTTGAAATGGTAAAATCCGGTATGGCTTGGGCGTATAATCAATATCTTCACCACCCCATTTATTTATACGCTCAAGAAAAAGCACAAGCACAACGATTAGGCTTATGGGCTGATCGTTCCCCCATTCCTCCCCATGAATGGCGCAAACAGGAGAAAAAGTATGGCTTTTGATTATCAATCATTTAAAGAACATTTCCCTTATTTTAAAAGCCCTAATGCCACCGTGTATTTAGATAACGCCGCTACGGCATTAAAACCTAACGTATTAATTGAACGCACCGCTGAATTTTATACCTCCGCCGGTTCTGTGCATCGCAGCCAATATGATGCGAAACAAACCGCCCAATATGAACAGGCACGCACGCAGGTGAAACGGCTGATTAATGCGGAAGATGAAAAAGCGGTGATTTGGACCTCCGGCACAACTCATTCGATTAATTTAGTGGCGAACGGGTTATTACCCCATTTGAAAGCAGGTGATGAAATTCTGATCAGCCAAGCAGATCATCATGCTAATTTTGTCACTTGGCATGAAACCGCCAAAAAGTGCGGTGCAAAAATTCGGATTTTGCCTATTTTGGATAATTGGCTTATTGACGAAAACGCACTAAAAAATGTACTCAATGAACGCACAAAACTGGTGGCATTAAACTTTGTTTCAAATGTCACCGGCACGGAACAGCCCGTTAAACGCTTAATTCAACTGATTCGCCAACAGAGCAATGTCCTTATTTTAGTGGATGCCGCCCAGGCTATTAGTCATATTCAGATTGATTTACAAGATCTTGATGCCGATTTTCTCGCCTTTTCAGCCCATAAAATTTACGGTCCAAACGGGATTGGGGTTTTAAGCGGAAAATTGACCGCACTTTCACTACTCCAACCCCTCTTTTTCGGCGGTAAAATGGTGGAGCGAGTATCGGCAGAAAAAATCACTTTCGCCGATTTGCCCTATCGCCTTGAAGCCGGCACACCTAATATTGCCGGTGTGATTGGCTTTAATGCCGTATTAGATTGGTTATCCCAATGGGATTTTGTTTGCGCTGAACAACATGCGGTGGTATTGGCGGAATCAGTGAAAGTGCGGTTAAAAAATTACACAAATTGTCGATTATTTAATTCTCCACAACCAAGTACTGTTGTGTGTTTTACCTTTGAAGGAATAGACAGCTCGGATCTTTCCACCTTGCTCAGTGAACAAAATATTGCTTTACGGGTGGGCGAACATTGCGCCCAACCCTATTTAGTAAGACTAGGAGAACGAACCACTTTACGCCTCTCTTTTGCCCCTTACAATACGCCTGAGGATGTGGCACAATTCTTCGCTGCACTGGATAAAGCTTTGGAGCTTTTACAATGATAGACCAATTAAAACTTGCCAAAAACTGGGAAGAACGTTACCGCCTGATTATTCAAGCTGGCAAAAATTTGCCTCGCCCAAGTGATGATGAACTTGCCAATATGCAACCAATTACGGGTTGTGAAGCACAAATGTGGTTTCAAATTCTCCCTCAAAATGACCGCACTTTTCAATTCAGCGCCTTCAGTGAAGCACGCATTATGAACGGTTTACTTTGGCTTTTACTGGAAGAAATCAATGGTAAAACTGGCGAGGAATTAAGCAAATTTGATCTCACCGCTTTTTTTACCGAACTCGGCATTGCACAGCGTTTAAGCAAAACCCGTTTAAACGGCTTAAACCAAATTAGAGAACAATTAAAACAACAATGTACTTAATCGAAACTTTCTTCAAATTGACCGCACTTGAAAATGACATTGCGGAACAAAGCCGTTTGCTGAATGTCCTCATTGATCAATGGCGTTATAACGGTCAGATTATCGGGCGTGAAATTCCGCTATATTTAGCGGAGGAAAACGGGCAACAAGGCTTTGCTATGCGTGTTATTTGCCCTGAGCAAGACAGTCTTTTGCCAAAAAATAATAATCTAGAGGTCAATCATGCATTACAAAATGCAGAAAAGTGCGGTCTGATTTTTGAGGGTTTTCAATTGATTGGTGATGATCTCAATAGCGATCAAACCGCCTCAAATTCTTATCCTACGTGGCAAATACTTTATACGACCCATTTACAAAGTTGCTCGCCTCTTCATAGTGGGGAAGATTTTGCACCAATTCCCCTTTATAAACAACTGAAAAACCAACTGGACTTGAGCCAAGATGTGATTAAATGGCAAGAAAACTGGCAAGCCTGCGATCAACTTCAAATGAATGGCGCAATTTTAGAACATCAAGCCTTAAAAGAAATTACCAATCATCAAAGTACACTCACAAAACATGGTCGCTATTTAGCCCAAGAAATCGAAAAAATAAGCCATATTCCCACCTACTATTATCTGTATCGAGTTGGCGGTAAATCCCTTGAAAATGAGCAACATCGACACTGTCCTGAATGTGGTGGCAACTGGGCATTAAAGGAACCCATTTTTGAGATATTTCATTTTAAATGTGATCAATGCCGATTGATCTCGAACATTTCGTGGAATTTTTTATAACGAGGAAAAACAATGAACAAACAAGATTACGGATTAGCCTCACTGAAACTCGGACAAAAAACCGACTATACCAACAAATATGACCGCACTTTATTACAAGCCGTGCCAAGAGCCTTGAACCGTGATGATTTAGGTATTACTCAAAAACAACCCTTCACAATCGGTGCCGATATTTGGACAGCTTATGAAATTTCATGGCTTAATGAAAAAGGTGTGCCACAAGTGGCGATTGCGGATATTTATTTGGATCACCAAAGTCAAAATTTAATTGAATCCAAAAGTTTTAAACTCTATTTAAACAGCTTTAACCAAACTAAATTTGCCAATTTTAATCAGGTGGCACACATTATGCAGCAAGATTTAGCAGAATGCGCCCAAGGCGAAGTGAAAGTGCGGTTAAATCCGCTTGCGTTTTATCAAACACAACAAATTGATAGGTTACAAGGTGAATGTATTGATGAGCAAGACATTGAAATTACTGATTATCAATTTAATGCAGGCTGGCTAGAAAATTGCCTATCTGATGAAGTGGTAGAAGAATATTTGGTCAGTCATTTATTAAAATCAAATTGTTTAATTACCAACCAACCGGATTGGGGTTCCCTTCAGATTCACTATGTGGGTAAAAAAATTAATCGGGAAAAATTATTGCGTTACGTTGTCTCTTTTCGTCAGCATAACGAATTTCATGAGCAGTGTGTCGAGCGTATTTTTTGCGATTTAATGCACTATGCCAAACCGGAAAAACTCACGGTTTATGCTCGCTATACCCGCCGTGGCGGTTTAGATATTAACCCTTTCCGCTCCAACTTTGAAACTTTACCGGAAAATTTACGTTTAGCCAGACAATAAGGATTATTATGTCGAATATTCATTTTATCAACCCGAAAGGCAGTATGGCGTTGCTCTCTCATCTTGAAGTGGAACGCCTCACCAAAACTGCACAATCGGAGTTATACCAACTCTATCGAAACAGTTCCCTTGCCGTACTTAATTCCGGTGCAGTCACCGATGATAGCCGAGCCTTGTTACAACAATATACCGATTTTGATATTCACCTTGTGGCTCGTGAACGAGGGGTAAGTTTAGAGCTTCATAATCCACCGGAACGTGCCTTTGTGGACGATAAAATGATCGCAAATATTCAATATCATCTTTTTGCCGTATTACGCGATATTTTATTTGTCAATCTTTTGTATCAAGATGCAGAACCACGGGATAGTAAACAAATCACTAATCAAGTTTTCTCTATTTTACGCAACGCCAGAGCATTGATTGTGGGTGAATATCCGAATTTAGTCGTATGCTGGGGCGGTCATTCGATTAATGAGGTAGAATACCGATATTGCCGTCAGGTTGGACTAGAATTGGGTTCACGAGAGATGAATATCATCACCGGTTGTGGCACAGGTGTAATGGAAGCGCCAATGAAAGGCGCAGCAATCGGACACACCAACCAACGTTATAAAAACAGCCGTTTTGTGGGCATTACTGAGCCGTCCATTATTGCCTCCGAACCGCCTAACCCCATAGTTAATGAACTAATTATTATGCCGGATATTGAAAAGCGCCTAGAGGCCTTTGTTCGTATGGGGCACGGCATTTTGATTTTCCCGGGTGGTCCCGGAACCTTTGAAGAATTGCTCTATGTGCTGGGTGTAAAACTCAACCCCGAAAATAAAGCACAGCACCTACCGGTGATTTTGACCGGGCCAAAAGAAAGTGCGGATTATTTTGCTACCATTGATCGTTTTATTGGCGAAGTTCTTGGTGAAGAAGCCCAAAAACTCTATACTATTGTCATTGATGATCCAGTGACCGTCGCACGCCATATGAAAAAAGCTATGGAAGATGTGAAAACCCAACGTCGCCAAACGAACGATTCTTACGGATTTAACTGGTCATTAAAAATTGACGAGCGTTTTCAACACCCTTTTGAACCGACTCACGACAATATGGCAAATTTAGCGTTACATTTTAATCAATCAAAAATGGATTTAACTGCCAATCTCCGCCAAGTTTTTTCCGGTATTGTTGCCGGCAACATCAAACCTCAAACGCAAGATGCCATTGCCCAATTTGGAAAATTTAAACTAAAAGGTGACCGCACTTTAATGGAAAAAGTCGACTCCGTACTGCAAGATTTCATTCAACAACACCGAATGAAACTTCCAACAGGCAATGCCTATGAACCCTGTTATGAGATTGTAAAGTAACCTTCAGTTTGTTTTAGAAAAATTGTTGGGCAACAGATTCACTCTGTTGCCCTTATCTCCTAAAATTAGCGTTAACCGCTCTCGCCCTCAGTTATTCCTTTAATAAGAAATTCATAATCTTCTACTTTTTAGATACTCCCCAAGAATTCCCTACTTCTGTTAGATGCTTTCTAAAAAATATAGTGTGACGAAATATTGTCTAGTGT
>NZ_MLHG01000094.1 GCF_001998825.1 Rodentibacter mrazii | reverse complement strand
AATGCAACCGTCAATGGCGACAGCCTTGTCAAAGGTAATGCAACAATTGAGGGTACAACCACCACTCAAGATCTTTTGGTGAATGGTGACAGTACCACGAAGGGGAATTCAACGATTGGAGGAAACTTAACCGTTGAAGGCAATACTGTTTTACAAGATGTAACGATTAATAGCTCTTTAACTCTTGCGGATAATGCGAAAATTGATTTAGGTAATTCTGATATTGAAGGTAGCTTTAATATTTATGGAAATACCGACAAAAAAACGCTTAGTCAGGCATTGGATCAATTACAAATGACCGGACCACTCGTCTATGTTGATCCTAAAACAAGTAAAGATGTTCAACATCAAACAGATGTTGTCAGACTCAATAGCGGTTCGGATAAACCTGTACGGGTGACAAATGTCGCTGATCCTAAGGAAGCCAGCGATGCAGTAAATCTCGGTTATTTTGACAAGAAATTGTCACTAAATATGCGCGATGTGCATAATCGTATTAATCGGGTTGATCGCCGCTTACGCAGTGGTATCGCTTCCGCTGTTGCAATGAGCTTACTACCGCAATCTTATCGTGCAGGTGAAAGTATTGTGAGTGTTGGTGGTGGTACTTACCGTGGTGCATCGGCAATCGCAGTGGGCTATTCCAGAGTGACTGACAATGGTCGCGTTATTATCAAAATCGGTGGTAGTGCGAACAACTCTGGAGATTATGCCGGTGGTGCAGCGGTTGGTTGGAAGTTCTAATTAACCTAAAAGTGCGGTCAAAATTAGCAAAGTTTTTAATCTTTGCCTTGGCTGCCCTAAATCTGATATAAATAATGAGCGTACTTTAAGTACGCTCATTTTGTAATATGTAAACGATAATGCTGTATGCTCGGTATTCACTGTTGTTAAACTTAATTATAAATTGTTATTTATGATCTGCGCATCGAGAACCATACCTGCTACCGATCTAATTTAAACTGAGGACACAACTATGAAATTAAAAACAAGCCTAACATTTGTGGCTGCTTCACTACTTTTAGCAGCTTGTGATCAATCCGATTCCGCAAATAAAAATACGCAGACTGCAACCCCAAGCACATCAAATAACACCTTCGTTTATTGCACGGCAAAACCACCATTAGGATTTAGTCCGGCATTGGTGATGGAAGGAACATCGTATAATGCAAGCTCACAACAAGTGTATAACCGCTTGGTGGAATTCAAAAAAGGCTCGACTGATATTGAACCGGCTTTGGCAGAAAGCTGGGATATCAGCGATGACGGTTTAACCTATACTTTCCATTTACGCAAAGGTGTGAAATTTCATATAACGAAAGAATTTACGCCAAGCCGTGATTTTAATGCGGATGATGTCATCTTTTCATTCCAACGCCAGCTTGATCCTAACCATCCGTATCACAATGTTTCAAAAGGGACTTATCCGTATTTCAAAGCAATGAAATTCCCTGATTTATTGAAATCTGTGGAAAAAGTGGATGACAATACGGTGCGTATTACCTTAAACAAAAAAGATGCGACATTCTTGGCAAGCCTGGGTATGGACTTTATTTCTATTTATTCCGCCGAATATGCGGATACGATGATGAAAGCCGGTAAACCGGAAACGATTGATAATCGCCCCGTGGGAACCGGTCCGTTCATTTTTGTGGATTATAAAATCGACCAAGCGGCACAATATGTGGCAAATGAACATTATTGGAAAGGCAGAACACCGCTTGATCGTTTAGTTATCAGCATTGTGCCTGATGCAACAACCCGTTATGCCAAACTGCAAGCCGGTACTTGTGATTTAATTTTATTCCCGAATGTGGCTGATTTAACAAAAATGAAAACCGATCCGAAAGTACAACTCTTAGAACAAAAAGGGTTGAACGTAGCATATGTCGCATTCAATACGGAAAAAGCCCCGTTCGATAACGTAAAAGTTCGCCAGGCATTGAATTATGCGGTGGATAAAAAAGCGATTATTGATGCGGTATATCAAGGTGCCGGTACACAGGCTAAGAACCCGTTACCACCAACCATTTGGAGCTATAACGATGATGTTCAAGATTATTCATACGATCCGGAAAAAGCGAAGCAACTCTTAGCAGAAGCGGGCTATCCGAATGGCTTTGAAACGGATTTTTGGATTCAACCGGTGGTGCGTGCTTCCAATCCGAATCCAAAACGTATGGCTGAACTGATTATGGCGGATTGGGCAAAAGTAGGAGTAAAAGCCAATCCGGTTACCTATGAATGGGCTGATTATCAAAAACGAGCAAAAGCCGGAGAATTAACTGCCGGTATTTTCGGTTGGTCAGGCGATAATGGTGATCCAGATAATTTCTTATCACCATTATTAGCCAGCGCTAATGCAGGAAACTCAAATTATGCCCGTTTCAAAAACCCTGAATTTGATGCCTTATTAAACAAAGCACTCGGCTTAAGCAATAAAGAGGAGCGTGCGGCACTTTATAAACAAGCTCAGATTATCGTCCACGAACAAGCACCTTGGATTCCTGTGGCTCACTCCGTTGGATTTGCTCCATTAAGTCCACGCGTAAAAGGCTATGTTCAAAGCCCGTTCGGTTATGATGCCTTTTATGGCGTGAGTGTTGATAGTAAATAATGGCTAATGAAAAGTGCGGTTAAAATTGACCGCACTTTTTTTCTTACCCTGCCTATTTCTTACACCAATTTCGCAAATAAGAATAATTATATTTTGCAAAATATCTATAAAATCCTTTTTTCTTCCGTATAATGGTTTGGACTATTTCTTTTATTTGTAAATTTGTGAAAGGGTGAAAAAATCACCAACAAAATAGGAGCTCAAATGGATTTCAATCGAATTATCACTCACATGAATGATCATCATCAAGATGATATGCTCGCCCTTTGTAAAAAATTTGGTGGAGAAAAAGAGGTCACCGAAATCAAACTGATTAACGTTGATTTTGGCGGTTTAGATTTTGAATACAACAATGGCAAAAAACTACGCATAGAATTCCCTCAACCTACAGATGAAAATTCAATCAAACAAGCCATCATTACGCTCTGCGTCGAAAATAAACCCGTAGAAAACTATGGTCGAATCAAAACAAAAATTGATGAATTTCGCCAAAGTATAAAAAGTTGTGTACTTGCAACGCTTGATGCTGAAGGTACACCTATCGCTTCTTACGCTCCCATCATTTCTCTTGATGGTAAAAACTATATTTATATCAGTGCTATTGCGGAACATTACGACAATTTAAAGCGAAATCCGAATCAAGTTGAAGTCATGTTTTTAGAAGATGAAAGCCAAGCCAAATCAATTATTGTACGCACCCGCCTTCGCTACAAAGCCACTGCCCGGTTTATACCAAGAGAAGATCCGATCGTAGAAAAAGCCCTTGATAAATTAGCCGAAGCCATGAACGATGTCGGCGGTATTAAAACCATTAGAGATTTTACAGATTTTGATCTCATTGAATTGACATTTGGGGCAGGGCGATTTGTACGTGGTTTTGGTCAAGCCTACTCAATTAGTCCAAGCGGTGAAATTTCACACATTGGTGCCAAAGGCAACCCCCACGAAAAAGCCGCCTCTAATCAATCTTAATTGACGAACGTTCTTGCAAGATCTATCCTAGCCTCAGTATTTTCACTGGAGCTTTTTCTTGCAAAGGAGACAAAAATGGATTTGCATAATATTCGAGAAGAGTACCGCAAACGGGTACTGTCCCAACATGATTGTCATGAAAATCCGATTTCACAATTTGAATTATGGATGAATGAAGCCATAACAAGCCAAGTCAATGAAGCAACAGCAATGAATGTTGCGACGGTGGATGAAAACGGCAAACCAAGCAGCCGTATGGTATTACTCAAAGAAGTTAATCAACAGGGTTTCGTTTTCTTCACTAACTACCACAGTAAAAAAGGACGCTCTATTGAACATAATCCCTATGTTGCCCTAACTTTCTTTTGGCCGGAGCTGGAACGCCAAGTTCGTATTGAAGGCAAAGCCGTTAAAATTTCAGATAAACAATCCGATGAATATTTTGCCAGCCGACCTTACACAAGCCGTATTGGTGCTTGGGCAAGCAAACAAAGTGCGGTTATTTCCGGCTACAAATCTCTATTGGCAAAAGCTACGCTTATTGCTGCTGAATATCCGATTAACGTACCGCGTCCAGCACACTGGGGCGGATATTTAGTCACACCTGATTGTGTCGAATTTTGGCAAGGTCGCCCGAGCCGTTTACACGATCGTATTCAGTATCGCCTCGAAAATAATATTTGGATTCGCGAACGTCTTTCACCTTAAAAAACCAAAACTAATCATTAATCACTATAAAAAATAAAGGGAGCAATCCTATGCTCCCCTTTGTGTTACGTTTTGAACGGTAAATTATTTACCCTGTAATGCCTGTTTAATGATAAAGAAAATATCCGTTTGATCTAACAATCCTGAAAACTCATAAGCTTTCGGCCCGTAAGCGGCAATGCGGAGCTGGCTTCCTGTATGTTGTTGATCATCTGCTTCTTTTCCAGTACCGTAACTAATCGTCATGATCGAATTATCTTTTGCTTTAAGCGTTTGAGTTAAACCTGCCGGTTTTGCTTTATTCGGCACTAATTGGCTGGTGTGAGCGTGATCCGCAGTCACAATCACTAAAGTTTGCCCGTCTTTGCGAGCAAATTCCAAGGCTGATTGTACCGCTTCATCCAAATCAACGGTTTCACCGATTTGTCCGCAAGGGCTTGCTTTATGATTTTGCTTATCAATAGAAGCGCCTTCAACTTGTAAGAAAAAGCCATTCGGATTTTCTTTTAGTAGCTCAATAGCTTTTTCTGTCATCTGAGCTAAATTTGGAATTGTTGTATCACGTTCCGGATTGGCTTGGCACTCTATCGGATTAGCATGATTCCCCTCCAAAGTGGCTTGTCCGCCTAACCAACGAACAGGCATATTTCCAGCGGAAAATAACCCTAGAATAGGAAACTTATTGTTTTTATCCAATTTATTTAATCCTTCAAGGTTATTCACTAAGCTAAATCCTTTATCGACCGCTTGTTGCCATAATGTACGGTCTTTAAACTCTCCCGCATTAGGCTTTTCATCAAAGGTTTTACGCCCACCGCCAAAAACAACGTCTAGAGGATTAGATAAAAATTGCTCGGTGATAGAACCTAACCCACCGTTTTCTAAAGCACTTTCCGGGCATCGTTCAGCGGTTGCTACCGGACCATAACATTTTCGGTGGCTAATATGTGCTAAGAGAGCGGCAGGCGTTGCGTCTTGAATTTCAGCAGTGGTAACATTGCCTGTACCTTTCCCCAACTTTTTGGCAATTTCCGCCAAATTTATTGCCGGTTTTCCGTAAACATCTACACCTATCGCCCCGTTATAAGTTTTAATTCCTGATGTCCACGCTGTCGCCGAAGCCGCAGAATCTGTAACCTGTTCAATAAGTTTTGTCTCTTTATCAAGCGCATAAGTCGTAATATGACCGGCAAAAGGCAAAGCATCAATTCCTTTAAATGCACCTGCTGCACCTTCCGCATAATTTCGAGCAATGGTAATTTCAGAATCACCCATTCCATCGCCAATTAATAAAATTACATTTTTAACTTGATTTTGTTCCAATAATTCACTTAATTGCGATTTTTTACTTTCAGTTAAACGCTTTGCTCCGCCTTGTTGAGAAATATCACCATTGATTGCATTCGGCTCAACCGCGTTAACCGACAACATAAAAACATTTAAAGATAAACCCAGTAATGCTTGTTTTCCTATTGATTTCAATTTCATTTTTTTCTCCTATCATATGAATTGAACGAAAGCATTCTAAAAAAGCATTATGACACTTTGATGACATCAAATTGAAATCTGTAATATTCCAACATTCGGTTAATTTTTCACATAATAAAATAGAAAAGCGCGGTCATTTTTTATAAAGAATTTTTAGTTGTACAGATGCCATATCAATAAACCTACAATACAAAAATGTGGTATCGATCACAGATTAATAATTTATTAGATAATTACATTACTTTTTTGGGAAAAAGTTCACACGATTCGGCAAAAAAACAGTAAAATAGCGCCAGTTTTTATCTTTAATAATTTTGAGGTGTGTATGGACGTTTTAATGAGTATTCTTGGTATGGTGGTATTAATTGCCATCGCATTGTTATTCTCAAATAATCGTCGAGCGATTAATTGGAGAACCGTAGTTGGGGCGTTCGTAATCCAAATTGGATTTGCCGCCCTTATTTTGTATGTGCCGGCAGGTCAAAAAGTGTTGGGAGCAACAGCCGATGCTGTGGCGAATGTTATTGCTTATGGTAATGAAGGGATTAACTTCGTCTTTGGCGGATTGGCAGATACAAACAACGCAGGCTTTATTTTTGCAGTAAAAGTATTGCCGATTATCGTCTTCTTCTCCGGTTTAATTTCCGTACTTTATTACTTAGGCATTATGCAAGTGGTGATCCGAATCATTGGTGGAGCATTGCAAAAAGTATTAGGCACATCAAAAGCAGAATCAATGTCTGCCGCTGCCAATATTTTCGTCGGTCAAACAGAAGCACCATTGGTGGTGAAACCTTATATCAGCCGCATGACGGAATCTGAGTTATTCGCCATCATGGTGGGTGGATTGGCTTCTATCGCAGGCTCGGTGATGGCTGGCTACGCCGGTATGGGTGTTCCACTCACTTATTTAATCGCCGCATCTTTTATGGCGGCCCCAGCAGGTTTATTGTTTGCTAAAATTATTTATCCGCAAACCCAGCAATTTACCGACATCCAACCTGAAGCAGATGACAGTGAAAAACCGTCTAATGTTTTAGAGGCTATGGCGGGTGGCGCAAGTAGCGGTATGCAATTAGCTTTAAACGTAGGTGCAATGTTGATTGCATTTGTGGCATTAATCGCGCTCATTAACGGTATTTTAGGCGGTGTCGGCGGTTGGTTTGGCTATGGTGATTTAACTTTACAGTCCATCTTTGGCTGGATCTTTAAACCGCTTGCCTACTTAATTGGGGTTTCTTGGGAAGAATCTGGCATTGCCGGACAAATGATCGGGATGAAATTAGCAGTAAACGAATTTGTGGGCTACCTTGAATTTACCAAATACTTACAACCGGATTCTGCAGTAATATTAAGTGAAAAAACCAAAGCAATTATTACTTTCGCCCTTTGTGGTTTCGCAAACTTCAGCTCCATTGCTATTTTAATCGGTGGTTTAGGCGGAATTGCACCGAATCGCCGTAGCGATATCGCCCGTTTAGGCTTAAAAGCCATTGTTGCAGGGACACTTGCAAACTTAATGAGTGCAACTATTGCAGGGCTTTTCATCGGATTAAGTGGCGCAGTGCTATAAAGTGCGGTCAGTTTTCTAATATGTTTTGCACCACAGTTAATGTGGTGCGTTTCTTTTTATCATTATCAATAAAGAGGTAAATATAATGACTCCACATATCAACGCACCGGCAGGTGCATTCGCAGATACCGTATTAATGCCGGGTGATCCGCTTCGTGCAAAATATATTGCTGAAACATTTTTAGAAGATGTCAAAGAAGTCACTAACGTGCGCAATATGCTAGGTTTTACCGGCACTTATAAAGGTCGTAAAATTTCAGTAATGGGGCACGGAATGGGAATTCCATCCTGCTCAATCTATGCCAAAGAATTAATTACCGAATACGGCGTGAAAAAAATCATTCGCGTCGGTTCTTGTGGCGCAGTAAAAATGGATGTCAAATTGCGTGATGTGGTGATCGGATTAGGCGCTTGTACGGATTCTAAAGTAAACCGTATTCGTTTTAAAGATAATGACTTTGCCGCTATTGCCGATTTCGGTTTAGCGAGTGCCGCAGTTGCAGCCGCAAAAGAGAAAGGCATTGCGGTGAAAGTAGGGAATTTGTTCTCGGCAGATTTATTCTACACTCCGGATGTTGAAATGTTCGATGTGATGGAAAAATATGGCATTCTAGGTGTTGAAATGGAAGCCGCAGGAATCTACGGCGTTGCAGCTGAATTCGGAGCCCGTGCATTAACCATCTGCACAGTTTCCGACCACATTCGCACTCACGAACAAACCAGTGCTGAAGAACGTCAATTAACCTTCAACGAAATGATTGAAATTGCGTTAGAAAGTATTTTAATTGACGATAAAAACGCCTAGTTCAAGGTTAAAAAAGAGCGGTCAAATTGACCGCTCTTTTTAATAGTGACGATTATCTCTTTTCTTCATTCTATTTGAATATTAGACACATCTTAATAAAATTTGGCGTACCACTGAGTTTAGGGAAGATAATTAATATCGACGACATAAGTCGGCATATCCCAAGCGCCTCCGGCAAAACCTCTACACATTCCCGTATCCGTGTCTAAAATGGGTTCAAATATTTTTCCGTTCCAAGCCGCTTTTCTGATTGACCAACAATCTCCTAATCCACGACCTTTCATTTCTGAGGAAATAATCCCTTTGCCATCATAACCGTTATACTCTCCAAAAGTCGAAACTTCCTGCTCAATTTTAGTCAGATCATGATTCATCACAACCGCCAAAGTCCAATAATTGTATGCAAAAAGTTCACAAGCGGCTTCAACCTGTTTCTTCCCCTCACTAAGTTCATAAACTGAAAAGAAATTATATTCATCATCCTCAGATAATCGAGAACACCCTTCATCAATGCCACCAAGCGGCTTTAACAATTTAAGCAAGCGTTGACCTGTTGGAGAGTCAAACTTAAAAATCTGTTTTCGGTCAGTATGGAATTTAGGAATATTTACAATGGGTTTATCAATTTGTTCTAATACGGGAGAATGACTATTTCCTTTCTTTAAAAATGCCGAGGGGGTATCCAGTCGCTTTTGAAATTCATCGGCTTTAAGCATAACAGCAGTAACACCCTGATCAGAAATTTTCCATACTTGCTTAGGTGTTCTAAATTCAATTTGGCTTGATTTCTTCGCTAAGCTACGAATAATTGCGTGAATTTGTTCGGAATTTAATCGTGCAAAATACTCCAAATTCGAATCATCCTTTTGATCAAATTTGATAATGCCCAAATCTCTTTGATCAATCCACAATTGAGCTTGTAAAGTACGGTCTCTTTCTTTTTCATCATAGATGTATTCTTCGACACGGGCTAAGCCGATTAATATTTCATTACCAGCCTTTCGTTCAATGTATAAAGATGCAGGATACGATTCTTCTCCCTCAGAATAACCATAGCCTGCCATACGACAAGTTCCGGTATTATCACATGCTAATTCCCAATCTTTATGTTGAAACCGAATCCCCTCTAACGCTTGCACCATGGTGCATTGTCCGAGCATATAA
The DNA here is from genome assembly GCF_001998825.1 of Rodentibacter mrazii. Classification (GTDB taxonomy): domain Bacteria; phylum Pseudomonadota; class Gammaproteobacteria; order Enterobacterales; family Pasteurellaceae; genus Rodentibacter; species Rodentibacter mrazii. The sequence goes on along the minus strand of NZ_MLHG01000094.1, from coordinate 6,014 downwards.
AAGCCGAACAATACAATTCGCCAATTTCCCATAATTCCCTCCTGGTAAGAACATCGTTCAGTAAAAATAAAGTTAATCTTAACAGTTTTTTTAATTCCGATAGCCATAAACCTAAGCGATCAAATTTCAAAATCTGACCGCTCTTTTACTTTATACACTTAATATTTCCTCCGCCAGTTTCTTCGCGCCTTTGAAATCCACTTTTCCACTCCCGAGAAGCGGGATTTCATCGACTAAGAATATTTGGCTTGGCAACATAATAGGCGGTACGTTGAGGGATTTAATTCGGGTGTTAATTTCCTCAAGACTGAGTGGCGATTTCACCAATAATACGACACTTTCACCTTTTTTCTCATCGTTCACCGCAATCGCAACAAATTGGTTTTCATCGTTCAACACTTGAGCAATATTTTCTTCCACATTGCCAAGGCTGATCATCTCGCCGCCGATTTTGGCAAAACGGGAATAGCGATCCACAATAGTGATAAAGCCGTTCTCATCAATATGCCCTTTATCCCCTGTTTTGTAATAACGCACGCCGTCAAGTTCGACAATAACTTCACTGGTTTTTTCAAGATCCTCCAAGTAGCCTTTCATCACTTGTCCGCCGCCAATGATAATCAAGCCATCTTCACCTGTTGGTAATTCTTGTAACGTATTCGGATCAACGATTTTGATAATCGTGCCCGGTAATGGCATACCCACTGTTCCCGCTTTGTTGAAGGTAAATTCTTTTAGGCTATCAGGATCTAAAATATTCGGCATATTGACGCTGGCAACCGGTGCGGTTTCGGTGGCACCGTAGCCCTCGTAGATGTCTAAACCGAATTTCAAACGGAAAGCTTCTTTCACGTCCGCTTTCAATTTTTCCGCCCCTGCGATCACCATTCTTACACTTTGTAGCATTAACGGATGCAATTTTTTATTGCGGGCATATAGACGGAAGAATGTCGAAGTACCAAACATAATACTCACGTTATGGCGCGCACACATTTTGCCTACTTCAGCGCCATCGGTCGGATCTGCCACACTCACCATTTTGATACCTTCACACAATGGCATTAGGGTCGTTACCGTTAAGCCGAAAGAATGGAAAATAGGCAAAGAATTTAAAATGACATCATCTTCTTGGAAGTTGAGCAATTCACTGACTTGTTTAATATTGGTGAGCAAATTTTTATGGCTCAATTCAATGCCTTTTGGCGTACCTTCGCTGCCACTACTGAATAAAATCGTTGCCGTATCATTCAAACGCACATCCGCAAAATACATTAATTTAATCCACCAACGAGGGGCGAAAAACGCCGTTAAAAGTGACCGCACTTTCTCACTTTTTGTGATTTTTTTGCCTAATTGTTCAGCAAAAATTGTTTTATCTGCCAGCACTTCATCAAAGGCAAAGCCTTTTGCATTCAGTTTATTTAAAAACTTTTCAGCGGTAATGACTTTGTTAATATTCGCCTTGGCAAGGGATTTTTCCATCACTTCAGGGCTGAGGGTATAATTCAAATTGACCGGCACTTTACCCATCACCATCAATGCCATATTCACAATGGCACCAATTGCCGAGCTTGGCAACAACACACCAACATTTTTCTCATCACCTAAAGTTTGTTTAAGTTGTTTGCCAAACATCAACACGGCAGCAATAAACTTGAGGTTATTCAGTTTCATACCCTGCCCGTCCGCCACACATTCCTTGAACAAGTTGGATTTTGCACTGTTCAACCAATGGTGCGTGATCGGTTTGCGTTTTGCTATCACTTTTTCCCACACAGAGAAAGAAAGCTCGAGCACTTTTTGTTTCATCGCCACCGCATCAATAAAGCCGTGAATCGGTTTACCGAACGCCACTAAAATTTCACGTTTACCTTGTTTTTTCGTAAGATTTTTATAGAAACTATCTGCACGGGAAAAACTGCTGCCCCATAAGCCACGTAAATAAAACGGTACGGTCGTCACGTTATCCAAATCTTTTAATACGTGTTCAAAGCCCTTTTTGAACTCATTGATCTGACCGTTGTAGCTGATATGCCCTTCCGGAAATAACGCTACCACTTCACCACGAACCAAGTATTCACGAATCATTTCAATGGATTCACGGCTTGAACCCGCCCCAATAGGGATCACACGGAAAATACGTAGGAACCAAGTCAAATACCATTTATTGTAAATCGGACGAAACATCACGAATTTAATCGCCCGTGGGCTTGCCGCCTGTAACACCATCCAGTCAATCCAACTAATGTGGTTACCTAACATTAACACACCGCCGCTTTGTGGGAGATTTTTTAATCCCTCTACGTGGAAACGGTAATTGGTCTTCAACAAAGGCAAGAGTAACAAACGGATGAATAAATGCGGAAGTTGCCACATCGCATAAAGGCTGCCTAATAAACAGGCCACGGAAACCGTTAAGAAAATACCGCTGGTGGAAAGGCTAAATTCGACGAATACAATGCTAAGTAGTAAAAAGCCGACCATAAAGACATTTTGGATAAAGTTGTTACCCGCCATAATTTTGCCGCTGATTTTTTCAGGAGCGAAATATTGAATGGTCGAATTTAACGGCACGATAAATAAACCGCCAAAAAAACCGAATCCGAAGGAACATAACATCAATGAGACATTGGTACTCACCAGTGTTAAACCAAAGATCGAAACAAAAATACCTAATGCACCAACCGGTACAATGCCTAATTCAATATGTAATCGGGAAGCACGCCCGGCAAGGTAAGACCCGATGATTAATCCCAAACCGCTTACCGCCAGAATAGCTTGAATAATCACCGCATTATCCGCATTAAACAGCGCTTTGTAATGGGCGGGGAACGCCGCCACAATCACTTGTGCAACGCCCCAGAAAAGGCTCAAGCCAATCACACTTAACCAAATATTTTTATCGCTACGCAAGGTACGGAGATTGTCTTTCAAATAGCCGAAAGATAAGTATTTAGTAGCAGAGAATGTTTCATTTTCTTCTTTTTCTTGTGGAAAGAAAGGAATTTTGAAAGCGAAAAACGCTTCAAGGGAACTAAACACGACTAAACCAATGCCAATCACCCAAACGCTTTGCAGCACCTCATTCGGATCATTAGAAGGCATATAATAACTTTCAAAGAAAATCGAAAACGCAAAAGAACTAAACAAAATCGCCACAATAGTTAAGGCTTGAATCACACCGTTAGCAAGCCCGATATTTTCCGTACCGACAATGGATTTGATAAGGCTATATTTAGCCGGAGAATAGACCGCACTTTGCGCGGCTAAAATCAGTGTTAAGGCAAAGGCAAGATAAAATTCGCCAATCACATAACTGAATAAAATTGCCGTTGAAATACCCACCGCAGCCAGGCTACTCCAGCGAATCACCTTGGTGCGACAGAATCTATCATTAATAAATGCCGAAGGGGAAAAAAGAAAAATAAAGGGTAATAAAATCATTGCATTGATTAACGCCGTTAGTACCACTAACGTATTGCCTTCAAAACTTTTCAACAACACATTTTGAATCGTGATTTTATGGGCTAAATCCACACTCGCATTCAAAAAGGCGATCGCCAAATAAGGTACAAAACCTGCATATTTTAGGAGTTTCATTTCACACTCTCCATTTGGTAAATTTTTAAAGTTTGCATATTGAACACATAAGGCTTCAGCACCAACAGTAAATCAAAAAGATGTTTCAGTTTTTCGTCTTTTTTCTCGCTGTCTTTTAGCGCTGATAAGGTGAGATTCACTTCTTGTGTCGCAAGCATTTTCGCTGTTTGTAAATAGGTTTTCACCATTTCACGTTCCGCCTCATTACAACGGCAAACAATGGCGAGAATATCCCGCTCTTTTGCAGTAAAAACGCCCTCGCGCGGATTAAGCAAGCCATCATCGACCATAGCTTGCAATTCAGTTTCAGAAATTGAGAATTCTTGACAAAGTTCTGATGGCAAAAAGGTTTCATTTTCCGCCCCCATAATAATACCAATCAGCGAAATTAAACTTTCGTAAGGATTTTGCCAATCAAAATTAGGGTGGGAAAAAAGTTGTTTAATTTGAGAAATGCTGGCACTGAAATTGGTTTGTAGATATTTAATAAATGCCAATAATTCCACACAGCGATCATCATAGAGATGAAAATTCGGTTTATCTTTCAAGGGTTCAGGCAATAGCCCTTCTTTCACATAGTACAATACCGTTGATTTCGGCGTTTGACTGAGCTTAACCAAATCATTCATTTTTAACATAAGGTTTCCCCTCTTAATTAAATTTGAAGAGAATTTTATACTTTATATCATAAAAAGTAAATAGTGTCACCTTACAGTTTTCAAGATAATAAAAACATAACCATGTTTAAAAATACTAAGAAAACCAACCGCACTTTAGAATTAATACGCCACCCAGATTTTTTCTGATTTCATTTTATCGGGGTGAAATAATTAGCACAGTCTATGAAATAAACAGTAAAAACGCTCTAAAATTAGCTTTGACATTTTTTAATCCACAGTAAGTTGAAATAGGTGTTTACACAAAATTTTAGATAGCGTATTTTCTATACTCACCGTACCTGTTGTACCAACACTCATATAGCTACTTATCAAAAAACAAGCAGGGGAAACATTATGACTCGCTTTCTTATCAGTATACTTTTTATTCTTATCCTTGCCTTTATTATTACTCTATTATCAGGAACTATACAAGCTATTCTTATTGGAGGTGCTATTTTCTATTATGTTATCTTCCTATTTATTTATGCCATTATTTGCTTTATCGCACAGGGATTTAACTCAAAACCTTTATCCGAATCAACAAAAACATTTTTACTTATTTCCACTATTCTCATCTTTCTGGGATATTTTATTTGGAATAATTATGACGCTCTTAATCAAGATAAAATTCGAAGACAGCTCTATACTGCAGCATTTCGTGAAGAGTTAGAGAATTTACCCCAAAAAGCGATGGTGCGAGCAAATCATAGTTCTTTTTTTGCCTCAGTTGAAAACTTAAAGGATAAAGATGGAAAACAATTAACTTTTAAATGGGGAGATTATGAGCTAGCCAGAGTTAATACTGTAGAAGGAGGAATATTTGATGTTGTAGCATTCAGCCCTATTCAGCCTGAAGTCATTCCAAATAAAATTCAATGTGATGGCCATTTTTATCTAACCCATAAAGATAAAAATCCTATGACTCTAGATTCAGGAAAAGAATATAGATTTGATTATTGCCCAGTGAAAGAGTGGAATATTAGATTAAATAACCAAGAAATCTCTTTGTATAGTTTTGAATTACATTATATTTTTAACCTTGAAATAGAGAACGGAGATAGTGAAAAAGTAAAAAATATAAAATCAGCAGCAACTAATTTAGGTATTAACGAAAAATATTTTTTTGCTGATTTACCTGGATATTTTAAAATTAATGATCTTTGGGTAATAGATACACCAATATTATTAATTGATAACAAAGCTAATCCTATTGCATTAATAGGAAATGCGATATCTCGTACAGGTTATACAACAAAAATTGGAGAATGCGCCATTAACGATAGCTATTTTAATGCATTATTTACAAATTTAAAAGATGAGAGTTTTTCTTTAAATATAGAAAACATTATTAATAAAAGTAAAGGATGTAATAATATAATTGAGTTTAAAGTTTATCTTAGTTATGTTAATGAAAAACTTGAAAAGAGAAAAGAGTTGGGTCGTATTACTAAGAATAATGTAATACTTCTTCAAGACTTTTCGAACATTCCAGAAGATACATATATTGAATGGTATCCTGAATATCCGCGTTTACATAGTTTATTTACTGAACATGGCAGTTTTTATTGGGGGGACCTAAATTTGTCTAATGTTGAAATTCATGGTAATACAGTTTGGACTTCTTTAGTAAATCATTTCCCTATGAAAATAGGAGATTTTTTTGTGATAAAGCCGCAATTTTTAAGCGTAATCTATATCCATTAGATAATTCTTTAGATAAAAAAAATTATTCATTAATAGGTTGTAATATTAATA
>NZ_MLHG01000093.1 GCF_001998825.1 Rodentibacter mrazii | reverse complement strand
ATCTAAGATATTATCATTATTTATATCTATATTTCTGATAAAAAAATTATTGTTATTCGAGTAGTAATCAAAATCTCTAGAATCTCCAATAATATAAGGAGAAAATAAAAAAATAAAAGCCAATTTTATGAAACTATTTATTTTTATGATTCTTCTCATAATCAAAAATCTCCTTTAATTTATTAACGTAAGATATTCTTTCTTCTATAGCATACTGACCACCATTAACCAAAAAAGTTACTTGGCGAGTATTATCATCATCAGCAACCAAGTTTATATCAATTGTTGTATGAGTAGGTAATTTCTTTTTTTGATAATTAATTTTTATACCATCTGGGTTAGGATATCTAGCTTTTAATATAGTACCTGGACTTAACAATTTTCCTCTTTTCCAGAAATAGCCACTTACATCAATTGCCAAATGAAGATCACTATTTAAGAGAGAATAATTTGTCTTATAATCATTTCTTCCAATATATTCAAAATATTGTTTATAACCTATCGAACCAATTTTTTCTCCAGAGTGAGTCAATTGTATCAGTCCCCTGCCAATATATGGGTAGTACGACTTACCTTTTAAGTATTCCTGACTTCCTAATTCTTGTGATGTTGAGAAATGAGCCGATTCATGATAGCACTGTGCTAAAAAATGTATTTTTCTTATACAAGTGTTTATATCATATTTTTTCACAGCAATATTAAGTTCTTTTGTAAAATTCTCATATGTTGCTTCCGAAGTTGGAATATTACAATTTTTAGCTGAAAATAATGAATATCCCAAACTTTTTTTGACTTTTGGTTCATAGTCTCTTAGTAGATGAACAATATTTTTAACCTCCTCAACAGTAAAATCCCTATAGCAAAAACACCCGTCTTTTTTAGGTGCTACTTCAACCGGCTTACCATTAGCCTGACTTCGCTGCTCTAGCGTATTTTCTTTTTTCTCACCATCTTGTTTTTGTTCTTTTTTATCTATTTTTTCTGGCTTTTTAGACTGCTTTTGCTCTATTTTTTTCTCCGATACCTCTGAATCCACCGTATTTCTCGTCCTAAAACCCAAAGGATAATACAGTTTCATTCCTTCCGCTAAATAATCGGAATAGTTTATTTGATTATGAAACATTAAAGCCTCCACAGTATTCACACCTAATTCGGCCTCAAGTTTCTCCCAACTATCCCCTTTTCTCACAAGATAATAAGCCCGCTGATAGTTTTGTTCCTCATTGTTTTCATTCGCAAGCGCTCTTGTGTTAATCGTATAAACAGCCGGTAAAAAAGCTTTAATTGATGTCTTTCCTTCCGGCCAAATAAATTTTTCCGTTTCTGAATGTTGTGTCTTTGGAAACTCGCTGTTCCAGAAACTGATAACCAGCTCTTTGGTTGAGTTTGGCGTAGATTCCACCCATTGTTTATTAATCCATATTTTTCCTTGGCTATCTGCTTTCGGAGGTAATCCTGTGACTAAATGACCATTCATATAGAGTTCAAAATAACAATAAGGCATAGCATTTCGTTCATTATCAAAAAACTCAATGCGATATAATTCTTGTTTTGCCATCTCTTTTTCCTATCTCATATTTATATTATCAGTTAATTTTATGCTTAACTTTCAATTTTCGCTTTGCCTACATAGACTTTCAATTGTTCAACGGTTTCACGATAAACTCGACCCGTTCGCGCATCTTCATCAAGCATTCCTTCTGTCACTCTCTCACCTTGACTATCTAAAATCGTATAAGGCACTTTTTTCTCATTACAACGCCCGTAAATATCATAAACATCTAAACGTGTTGAGTAATACGTATTCGGTGTGATGGCATTATTTATTAGGGTTTCAAACGGATTTACACCTTCCGCTTCACCCCCTTCTTGACACAATTC
>NZ_MLHG01000092.1 GCF_001998825.1 Rodentibacter mrazii | reverse complement strand
TTATATACTCGTTTACCTTTCTGCTCTTCTAAAACACGCTTAACATATGCCTGAAATTCGGCATTGACGCAAGATTTCGTCACAATATCACTCCAGTTCATTTATACTATATAATATAGTTTTACTATGTAAAAACCATGCGTATTCTACGGACTTATTTCAATCTTTCAACTTAATAGGTATTTTATGAAAAAACTCAAAATTTCTCTCTTTACTCTATTACTTGGGTTTTCTACCTGTCTCCCGGCACAATCTTCACCTTTTAGTCTTACTGAAAACCAAATTAATCAATATTTAATAGAAAAGGGTGCTATTAAAGATAAATTTAACTTTCCCGGTTTATTTTCGTTAGATTATCAGTTAAAAGATCTCACTACTAAAATTGGACGAGGAACGGAAAAACGCGTTGAAATAAATGGAACAGCTGAGGGATTATTCAAACTGGGGAATAAACAATTCCCGGCTAAGTTAAATCTCACTTTTGATACCATTCCTTATTATAACCCGGAAAAAGGTGAGATCTATCTACGTAATTTACGTATTTTACAATGGTCCGGAGAGCCTAAAGAGTATATGGAACAATTACAAATCGCTATGCCGTTTTTAAGTGAAAGTATTGCGATGCTACTTTCTTCAATGCCGATTTATACTCTTGATGAAACAAACATCCGAGATGTTTTAATCAAAAAATTTGCTAAAGGAATTAAAATTGAGCCGGGTGTTTTGGAACTTGAGACCAATGTCCTATAAAACTTTTCAAAACAAATCCCATTGTTGATGAGGAATCTCATCAACTTGGGTTTTCATTTCAAAGCCAAAAGGTTGCAACAGATCTTTGAGCGTCGCAATATTATAAAACGAATGGCTTTGCGTGGTATTTTGGAAATAAATAAACAATCTTTCGAACCGCTCTTTTTGCTGAACAATCAAATTTGCAATTTCGACCAGTTCATTTTCGGTATAACGATAGTTATGTCGTGCCTGAGCAGAATTTTCACGCCACCAGTTTCCGTTGCGACCATGTAAGCGCAAATAGCCTGTATTTGGGTTAATTTTTAATTGAAATATCGGCAATCCGACATTAGTCGGATAATCGACATTTCCCCAAATTAAATTAGGTTGTCGACAAAATGTCTCAAATACCGTTTCACAATGCCAGCTAGGATGACGAAATTCGATCGCCATCGGATAATCCGTAAACCATTGGAGCAATTCCGCTAAATAGCGGCGATTATTGAGATTACGTTCAAATCGATGGGGAAATTGCAAAAATAACGCAGCAAGTAGTTGTTTTTCAACTAACGGCTGTAATGCATTGAGAAAAGCTTTAGCATTTTCTTTTGTCGCAACTCGAGTATGGCTAAAATCTTGATACAATTTAATTGAAAATTGCAATTTTCCGTTCGATTTTTCCAACATTCCTTGCACGACTTTCAATCCAATAGGCGCATGAAAACTACTATTGATTTCTACGGTATCATAGTGTCGGCAATAATGGCTTAAAAAATCCTCTTTTGCTGTTCCTAAAGGATAAACAGTACCAAGCAAATCGCTATCTGCGTAACCGCCCGTACCAATGTAAATATGAGGCATTTAATGTTTTCGATAAAAATTGAGATGCTTATTTTAAGAGAGAAAATGAAATTTTAAAACAGAGGTGAAGGATATTTTCTTGAACCGAATCACCTCAAATATATTTCTACTGCAAGCCGATAATGGCTCTAAATCCGATGATTTTTCCGGAATCCATCACATTTTCTAACCGCACTTTGTAGTGATGCAGTTCTGCGATGCGAAATACAATGGACAAACCTAAACCACTTCCCTTTTCATTTTGTCCAGCCGGGCGATAAAAGCGTTGTCCCAATCGGGCTAAATCACCTTCACTGACTCCACCGCCGTTATCTTCTACAACAATATCGTTTTGAGATAAAATAATTTTTACCAAAGCCCCTGATTTTGCATATTTAATCGCATTATCAATAAGATTTCTCAACATCAGTGAAGCCAAAATAGGTTGCCCGCTCTTTTCAGAAGGAATGGAATTTTCTTCAAATAACAACTCGATATGTCGTTTTTGTGCTGAAATATAAAGTTCACTAATTAATGAAGGGATGATTTCCTGCCATTTTATCGGTTGTAACTCATCCAGTTCTTTCAAATTATCTAAACGGGATAAGGTTAAAAGTTGCTCAATCAACTGACTGGCACGATCAATCCCTTGTGTTAAATTCGTTAAGGCTTGTTCCCGCATGGTTTTATCATCTCCGGCAAGTTGAGCCACTTCAGTTTGAATACGTAATGCGGCTAATGGACTGCGTAATTCGTGAGCTGCATCAGAAGTAAAACGACGTTCTCTTTTTAACATCACCGAAGTGCGGTCAAAAAATTGATTTAAATTTTTCACCAACGGCAAAATTTCGGTTGGGACATTTGAGGTATCAAGCAACGACACATCCCCCGGTTTTCTTCGTAACACTTCACGACTTAATTGATTAATCGGTTTTAATGCTTGGTAAATTAAATAAAAAACCACTGCCAATAGAATCGGTAAACTACCAAACCAAATGGCAGTTTGTCCAAATACCATTTTATTCACCAACTCTTCCCGATATTCTATTTCTTGACCAACGGCAATTCGCAATTCCCCTTGTGCTACCGGTAACCAATAAATTCGCCATTTATCATCATCGTTTTCAATATAGGCCGAACTAAACCCTTCCTTATCACTAAAGATAAAATGATCACCGTTATCGCTGTCACTTAATAACCGCTCCCCTTTTTTAGAAAAGATTGCAAAAGCAAGAGCATCGTCATCATATTTCCGTTTTAAAGGTTTAAATCCACCACGATTAAAATGGGTATTATCCAGTAAAATATTCTGTAAATCTGAGGTAGCGAGACGTTCGGCAAACAGTACTTGTTGTGCATCAAACACTTCATAGGCTTCTTTTTTAGCGACTATCCAAGCGACAAAGGTTGAAATAAGCCACACGAACAGTGCAATCAAAAATAGTCCGCTCATTAAGCGAAATTTTAAACTCTTATTTTTCATCATGTTGCCCTAATGCATAGCCCACGCCATGAACGGTACGAATAAATTGTTTTCCCAATTTTTGGCGTAAATTATAAATATGAACATCTAAGGCAGCACTGCTAATTTCTTCTTCCCACGTCGATAATTTTTCTTCAATAGTTGAACGGGAAAGGACACGATCTTTATTCAACATAAAAAGTTCCAATAACTTATATTCTCGTGTCGTGAGAGAAAGCGGTTTATCATTTAGCCGCACACTTCGTTGATTAGGATCAAGCGTGACATTGAGATGGGTGAGCACAGGCGTGGTATGCCCATAACAGCGGCGAATTAACGCCTGTAAACGTGCGACAACCTCAGCTAATGCAAAAGGCTTACAAAGATAATCATCTGCCCCTTTTTGCAGCCCTTTTATGCGCTCATCTAAAGTATCACGAGCGGTCAAAATAAGAACAGGAATAGACTGATTGTTTGTTCGCCATTGTTGCAAAATATCCAATCCGTCCATTTTCGGTAAAGTAAGATCCAATACGACAGCATCATAGGGTGCAGAATCGAGAGCATTTAAACCCGTTTCACCATCCGTAAACCAATCCACCACAAATCCGGATTTTGATAGTCCGATGTGTAAACCGTTGCCGATTAATGTATCATCTTCAATTAATAAAATTCGCATAAAATTGACCGCTCTTTCAAAATAAAATGGTGGAAAAAACCACCATTTTCAATGATTGATTAATTAACTTTCTCAATACTATATACTTCAATATCTGCTTTTTCAAAGGCTTCGTTATCTAATTTCCCACTGATTTTAATTTTATCTTGTGGACCAACATTTAAACCGTTCCATACACGATCTTTGATTTCCACTTTGATTTGTGCAGAGCCGTCAGTGAAAAAGTAATCATCACTGCCAATTTGTTGGGTAATGCTACCGCCCAAGGTTACCATACTATTATCTTTTTCCGATAATGCCTGTTTTACGCTGATAACTTGCCCTGTTCCCTGCTTAAACCCGCCTTGAGTAGTATTGGTATTTCCCGTCGTGGTCTTGGCGTTCTAGCCCGCCGATTTTATCTACACCGATTTTCTTCACCAAATTGATAAAACACTCATAAACAGTTGGTTGATCTGTTAATGAAGCCACTGAATTTGACTGCTGAAAGGTGTAAAGTACTGGTTACATTTCTTAATACATTGTAATGTTACGTTTACAAAAGGTTGCTTTTAGTCTAGCTTTCAAAAATTGTTAATTAAAAATTGTGATCTTATTATCAATATGTGAAAAAAGTCCTTTTCAATGTGCAAAATATCGTATAGTTTGAATAAACTGGTTCAATAGGAGGAAAACTATGATTACGTTAATCGGATTAGCGATTATTTTTACCATCGTTTTATTGTTACTGACCGAGAGAACCTCACCAGTTGTCGCTTTAGTGTTAATTCCAGTCATCGGTGCATTTCTTGCTGGCTTTTCCATGGAGGATTTAACAAAATTCTACCAATCAGGAACAAAATCGGTCGTGCAAATTGCCATTATGTTCATTTTTGCTATCATCTTTTTTGGTATAATGAACGATGTCGGTTTGTTTAACCCAATGATAAACCAACTGATTCGGCTAACTGGCGGTAATGTGGTGGCGGTAACGGTCGGCACGGTGATTATTTCTACTATTGCCCAATTAGATGGTGCAGGCGCATCGACTTTCTTACTGGTTGTTCCTCCGCTCTTACCACTTTATAAAAGACTAAGAATCAATCCCTATTTACTCTTTTTACTGCTAGCTGCCAGCGCTGGTATTATCAATATGTTACCGTGGGGTGGGCCTTTAGGGCGGATTGCCAGTGTATTAGGCAAAGATGTTGCCGAGCTATACCAACCTCTGATGGTAGTACAGGGTATTGGGATTGGTATTACCTTAATGGTAGCCATTCTTCTCGGTTTAAAAGAGAAAAAGCGTATTACGAAAGAATATGGTGACAGTCTGTACGACGTGACATTTGATACTAGTGTCGGCACAAAGGAAAATTTATCGCAAAAAAGCCCTAAAGCACCACCGAAAGGGCTTTTTCTGATTAACTTGGCATTATTCATTATCACTTTAGGCGTGTTAGTTTCTGCCATTTTACCTTCCGGCTATGTTTTTATGATCGCTGTTGTTTTGGTGCTTTTAATTAATTTTCATGATCCAAAAGAGCAACTTGCACGCATCAATGCCCATTCAGGCGGAGCGATAATGATGGCAAGTATTATCTTGGCTGCCGGCACGTTTTTAGGGGTGATACGAGAATCGGGAATGCTCACTGCGATTGCAACCAATTTAGTCAAAATTTTGCCGGATAGTTTAATTCCGTATCTTCACATTGTGATAGGGATTCTCGGCGTACCACTAGAATTAGTATTTAGTACGGATGCTTACTATTTCGGCTTATTTCCGGTGGTTGAGCATATCACCCAACAAGCTGGCGTACCGTCTGTTTCGGTAGGCTATGCAATGATGATCGGCAGTATTGTCGGCACCTTTGTTTCACCGTTTTCTCCAGCGCTTTGGATGGGATTAGGACTGGCTAAACTCTCAATGGGGCAGCATATCCGCTATTCATTCTTTTGGATTTGGGGAATTTCACTGCTAACACTCGGTGGCACAATCTTGCTTGGGATTATTTAATAGCGTAAGCGGTTATTTGGGTACGAAAATAGGCAAAACATAGAAAAAATAGATAACCGATCGATCTTTCGAGTATGTTTTAAGCAATAAAAATACATTTACTCTCTGAAAGCATTAGCCACAACGATTGCTTGGCGGCAAAGGGATATTTTTATAGCTTACGTCGGAAAAATCTAAATCTGTTTGTACGTTTAATTCTACAATTTCTATTTTTAGTTATTCACATAATATTCTTAGCCGAACATAAACTTTTCTACCTACTTTATCTTTTAATATTCTAAAACGACATTTCGGTGTCTAAACTAAATGATATTAATAATGCCAAATCACATGAGATGATTTATTCAGGCAAAGCCCTTTAAGTCGATAACCACCTTCACAGAAGTGTTTTTTAGTTAGTAATAAGAACCGTTTTAACATATTGATTTATTAATATCCGTTAACAAGGAAAAGTTAAGAAAGAGATACTTTTCTTAAAATTTATAAAAAAGGCTAGTATAACCTAGCCTTCATTATTTACTGCCGTAAAGTGCGGTCACAAAAAACAAGAGTTTGTGAATAATTTTGAAGGTGTTTTTACTCTTCATTTAGCAATTTTAATTCACGGTTTCTCACTTGTTTTTTCAAGATTTCCGTAAATTCTTCTACGCTGAATGTACCAAGATCCACGCCTTTACGGGTACGCACCGCCACTTTACCTTCTGCGATTTCTTTATCACCACAAACCAGCATATACGGCACACGGCGTAAAGTATGTTCACGGATTTTAAAGCCTACTTTTTCATTTCGTAAATCCGTTTTCACCCGTAAACCGGCATTAGATAACTGTTTTGCCACCTGTTGAACATAATCGGCTTGGCTATCGGTGATATTCATCACCACAGCCTGTGTAGGAGCTAACCATGCAGGGAAAAAGCCGGCGTATTCTTCGGTAATAATCCCGATGAAACGTTCGATTGAGCCTAAAATCGCACGGTGGATCATCACAGGGATTTTACGCCCGTTATCTTCAGCAACATAAGTGGCATCTAAACGTCCCGGCAAAGCAAAGTCTAATTGCACAGTACCGCATTGCCATTCACGACCTAAACTATCACGCAATGCAAACTCAATTTTCGGCCCGTAGAATGCCCCTTCACCTTCTTGAACTTCATATTCAAGATGATTGTGTGCCAAGGCTGCAGCAAGACCTGCTTCTGCACGATCCCACATTTCATCTGAACCAATACGGTTTTCAGGACGGGTTGAAAGTTTCACATAAATATCGGTAAAACCGAAAGTGCTGTAAATGTCATACACCATTTTAATACAGCTGGTGACTTCACTTTCGATTTGATCTTCCGTACAGAAAATATGGGCATCATCTTGGGTAAAACCACGTACACGCATTAAACCATGTAAAGAACCGGACGGTTCGTTACGGTGGCAAGAGCCGAACTCCGCCATACGGATAGGTAAATCACGGTAAGATTTTAAACCTTGATTGAAAATTTGTACGTGCCCCGGACAGTTCATCGGTTTAATCGCATATTCACGATTTTCCGATTGTGTCGTGAACATTAAATCACCGTAGTTTTGCCAATGTCCTGTTTTTTCCCACAACACTCGATCCATCATAAACGGACCTTTCACTTCTTGATAATCGTATTCTTTTAATTTCGTGCGTACAAAGGTTTCAAGCTCACGGAAAATCGTCCAACCGTCATTGTGCCAGAACACCATACCAGGCGCTTCTTCTTGCATATGGTACAAATCTAAGGCTTTACCGATCTTACGGTGATCGCGTTTTGCCGCTTCTTCCAAACGTTGTAAATATTCCGATAATTGTTTTTTATCTGCCCAAGCCGTACCGTAGATACGTTGTAACATTTTATTTTTGCTATCACCACGCCAGTACGCCCCAGCCACTTTTTGTAATTTGAAATGATGGCAGAAACGCATATTTGGCACGTGCGGCCCACGGCACATATCAATATATTCTTGGTGATGATATAACGCCGGCGTTGCCGTACGTTCAATATTTTCATCTAAAATTGCCATTTTATACGGCTCGCCACGTTGCTCAAAGGTATCGCGTGCCTCTTGCCAACTTACGCGTTTTTTCACCACATCATAATTGGTTTTCGCTAATTCAAGCATACGTTTTTCAATCGCCTCTAAATCTTCTTGGGTTAAAGAGCGATCTAAATCCACATCGTAATAAAAGCCATTTTCAATGGTTGGGCCGATAGCCATTTTCACATCTGGGAATAATTGTTTGATGGCATGACCTAATAAATGGGCACAAGAATGGCGGATAATTTCTAAACCATCTTCATCTTTTGCAGTAATGATTTCCAGTGTGGCATCTTGATCGATAATATCACAGGCATCACGGCGCTCACCGTTTACACGACCAGCAATGGTTGCTTTGGCAAGACCTGCACCAATATCTTGAGCGACTTCAAGTACGGAAACAGGGCGATCAAATTGACGTTGGGAACCGTCAGGTAAAGTAATAATTGGCATAATTTTTCCTTATACAGTGGTCACCCATACGAAAGGTGACATGCTCGTTTAAAAATTCAATAAAAATTAACCGCACTTAGCTTCATTCCTACCATTGAATGAGAAAAGTGCGGTCGCAAATTCTATCACTTTCTTACGATCTTGTTAAATAGAAAACAGCCTTGATTTTTTCATAAAAAGAAATAATGTTTTTCTTAAAAAGAACTTTATCTATGAAAAAATAAACACTAGAATCGCAACCCTTATTCTACGCAAGTTTAAAGGAAATAAAATGAGCAACGTATTGGTGTTAAAGTCAAGCATTCTTGCTGATAATTCTCAGAGTAACAAATTAGTGGATTATACGATCGAAAAACTACAAGGTAACAATATTGTGATTCGGGATTTAGTCAAAGACCCACTTCCCCACTTCGATGCAACAGCAGCTATTGCGGTGCGTGGCGAGCCCCAAACAGAAGAAGAAAAACAACTTCTTACACTTTCAAATGAGCTGGTTTCCGAATTAAAAAATGCGGATACTCTTGTCATTGGTGCGCCAATGTATAATTTGAATATTCCCACCCAATTAAAATCTTATTTTGATTTCATCGCCCGTCCACGTGTCACATTTCAATATACGGCAAACGGCCCGGAAGGTTTATTGAAAGGTAAAAAAGCCATTGTATTATGTGCAGTTGGCGGACTATATGATGATGAGAATCTCGTCACACAATATATGAAAGCCATTTTAGGCTTTGTGGGAATTACTGACGTACAGTTTGTCTATGCACAAGGTATTGGCTTTGGTCCGGAAGCGGTTGAAAAAGCATTACAGTCTGCCAAAGTAAAAATTAATGACATTGTGACCGCACTTTAATTTGAAATATCACCCTTTTCTAAGCCATCTTTGTATAGATGGCTTTTTTATACCATAAAAGGCATAAAAAATATTCACCCTCTAGAAAGGATATTTTTTGACTTATATCCTAAAAGGTATAATATACCAGATATACTT
>NZ_MLHG01000090.1 GCF_001998825.1 Rodentibacter mrazii | reverse complement strand
GTATTTAGATTTTCTATTTGTAGTATATTTCCCTGCCACAAACCCCAACGCTTGTCGCACGCTCATATTTGTTGCCATACCATTAAATAATGTATCGTAAAATGATTCAATAATATGTTCAAGAATATCTGGATAAAAATGGCGATAATGGCTCCAAGGTTTGAGATAGTTGTAGTGAGTTAATGGTGGAATGATGTGTTGCTCCGCCTGATGATTAATTTCATTTGCTTCATTGATAAAAAGTTGACGGATTTTTTGCTTAATTATTCTCGCATGAGGTGAGTGTGGGTGCATTTGCTGCCCAAGATAACTATTTTGATAAATTTGTCCGATATATTGCGCCACCTCATTATGGCGATAATAATCAAGTAAAGCTGATAATCCCCCTCCAAGCACTAAACTATCTGAAGCTAAATTAGTATATTTTTTCGGATAAGCGCCACCGACTAAACCGGTGAATGAATCTATGCCCGGACGTCTAAAATCATAATCGCCACCCAATACGCCATCTTCTGCTGAGGCAACCACACTAATATGTTTTACTGCTGCGTGGGCATAAGGAAATAATTCCATGGCAATCGGGTTGTTTTCTTTGGTGTAGTTGGTGGTAATAGCATTATCTGCCACCGCTGCTTCCCACATGATGAGATTATCAATCTTTTCATGAAAACTAGGATGATCACCCAATATATTTAGCGCTGAGAGGGCGACTCTTGCCCCAAGAGAGTGGGTGATAATATTGATCCTGATATTTTGCTTGATTAAATCACGCAAGATAAAAGAAAATTGATGACCCGCTTCATTAGCATACATTTCGGCACGAAAGAAAACCATACTCGGATCGACGTTCCCCGACCAAGTTACACCCACAATACGGCTATAATCTTCCCAACGGGTAAATTCACGGAGTTCATCTTGCCCACTGGCTGCCAGATTCAAATAATATTCCACATTAGGATACCAAGAAAGGGCATTGGTGCCATTGAGTTTTTTATCAGCCTGTTTAGCGTATTTTTCTCTTGGTATTCTATCGACGGATTTTGTACGGAGCGGATGTGCTTTTAGTTTTACATTCATATATTGCTCAATGTCGTCCGCTAAAAAATGAAGATAAGGGCGTTGCACCTCTTCCGGTTTAGGGGCATTGAAAAAATAGACCGGCTTCTTACCCAGTTCTTCCGCTGTTGGGAATTGTCCTAAATTGCCTAACGGTACATTGTAGCCGTGAATAAAGAATGTAACGGAATCCCCATAATGTTTGATTTGATTGAGATAGGCATCGGGTAATTTTGTTTGGCGTTCATTTTGGCGAACACGCAAATTACAAAGCATAGGGGGCGGCAAATAAGTTGCTTGAATTTTATTCTCGTTGACTGAGGCAAAAATCGTGAGGGGGGCTGCAAGTTGATGGCGGGGATCTTCGGTTTTTTCTCCGTTTGCTTCAATCAGAACATAGCCATCGCTTAGTGCGAGAATCGCATTTTCATCTTGATCGGTGAGCTGATAATTATCCTGAGTTTGATAAGCGACATGATTTGCATCACGCATTAATTGCCATGAAACCATGCCACACTTGACACCGAGATGTACACTGGTGCCGAAGTCATCAATTTTAGCCTCATAAGCGCCTCCATTTTCATCGAAGACTCTCACCCGAATACCTTTTGGCAAATCACGTTGTAATGTATCTTTATGATGAATAGTTAGTGTCATCCGACAAGAATCCATACCGGTATCAATGGGTTCGGATTTGGCTTGATATTCTTCAATAAATGTTTTGAAGTTAGGCATAATTATTCTCTTGTAATTTATTTTTAATGATACCTTGTTGCTCTAGAAAATCGGCTCGTTTGTTGATTTCATAGAGCTTTTCCTGTTCTGTCATTTTTTGAGAGTGCAAAATTTGGTCTATTTTACCTTCAGGATCCAAAATATTAAAGACAGTACCATAAGCAAGGCTAATTAAAGCAAGATAGCCTACACTGAAGGATTGATTCATTTTTGTTTTTCGACATATCCCGTAAGCATGTAGAACGACTTTGGTAATGACTTCTTTATCATAATAATTGAGCAATTCCGGCGTGCTTGAGATCATTTGTTCAATAAGTGATGAAAGCAGGCGTTTATTATGATTTTCTCTCATTTCATCCATTTCAAATTTATCAATTTGTTTCTTGGCTTGTTTATACTGGGATAAATCGACTTTGGGTTCGTAATAAATGAAATTTTCTTTATTGGGGAGTAGGAATGCCTGAATGAGGTTGCCCCCAAAGAAAGTGGCAAGTTTTTCAGGGTAATGCAATAGACGATCAAAATAATCTTCCATCACTAGAGGATCATAGAAACGAAAATAAACTAATTTATCTTCATATGTATTCATAAATACAAAGCGTCTGAAATGTTCAAGTATTTCCTCAAAAGAAGCCGATGAGCGAAAAAATACGCCTACATTTTTATGCCAATGATTAAAGGTATCTACTCGGTCGGGAGCCGGGATACTAAATAGTTGTTGTGTTAATGTATGTTCCTGAGGAAGTTGAACAAGATAGGGCGCAATTTCTCTTTTTCGTTCTGCTTGCTCACCTTTGTACAGACACGCCGATTTTAGCGTGTTATCGTCTAGAAAAATTCGAGGAAACCAAAAGCTTTTTTCCGCATTAATTAAGGCATAACAGTGACTATTTTCTTGCCATAGATGGGACGTAATTGATTTTGGAATCAAATTGATTTCGAAGAGTGTCGGCTTGCTGAGAAAATCAACTTTCTCTCGGATTTTATTTAAACAAGGTGTGGCTGATTTATGTTGCACGACATATTTATTGGGGTAAAAGATTGTTAAATAGTTATCTTCAGAAAGTTGCTCTGTTTGCTGTTTGATTGGAGCAATAAGATTTTCATCACAATGACGTTGAAAATATATATCTAAAGGTAATAACTGCAAATTTTGCATAATTTGCATTTGATGTATTTGCTGATAAATACGAATCTTGTTTTGCGCTAACTCCGGATTGCTCGCATAAACAAGTAAAACTGATTTTTCGTTATTTAATTCAGTTGTTGTAATAAATACATCAATGGCATAGATTTGATTTGTCGTATTCATAAAAAACCATAAAAAATGCGGTCAAATTTGACCGCATTTTTAGTTGATTAGTTAAACATTGCTGATATGGATTCTTCGTTACTGATGCGACGAATAGATTCTGCCAGCATAGAAGAAAGGGTGAGCACACGTACCTTACCAAGCGCTTTCATTTCGGCTGAAAGCGGGATAGTATCTGTGACGACAATTTCATCAATTGAGCCGCTTGCAAGGTTTTTTGCTGCCGCACCGGAGAAAACCGCATGGGTTGCATAAGCAAATACACGTTTTGCCCCCCGTTCTTTGAGGGCTTCAGCCGCTTTACATAATGTACCGCCGGTGTCGATCATATCATCTACAAGAATACAATCACGCCCCGCCACATCGCCAATGATATGCATAACTTGTGCCACATTAGCGTGTGGACGGCGTTTGTCAATGATCGCCATATCGGTATCGTTTAATAATTTGGCTACCGCACGAGCACGCACCACACCACCGATATCCGGAGAAACAACGATCGGATTTTCAAGATCGGTTTTTTTCAAAATATCATGAATAAGTACCGGTGAGCCAAATACGTTATCTACCGGCACATCAAAGAAACCTTGGATTTGTTCGGCATGGAGATCACAGGTTAGAACGCGATCGATACCGACAGTGGAAAGCATATCGGCAACAACTTTGGCGGTGATTGGTACACGGGCGGAACGTACGCGACGATCTTGGCGCGCATAACCGAAGTAAGGAATCACAGCGGTAATGCGACCGGCCGACGCACGGCGTAAGGCATCCACTATGACAATTAATTCCATTAGATTATCGTTAGTCGGAGCACAGGTTGATTGAATAATAAATACATCCGCACCACGCACATTTTCGTTAATTTGAACTTGAATTTCACCATCACTGAAACGACCTACTGTCGCATCACCAAGGGAAATATATAAACGTTCGGAAATACGTTTTGCAAGTTCAGGCGTTGCATTCCCTGCGAAGAGTTTAATGTCTGGCATTAGTTTATGACCTCAGGTTAGATTGTAGATGAATTAGGGAGATTGTGGCGTTTCAACAGTTGATGTAAAGGCGAAACATTGAGTCCTTTTGCTACAAAACCGAATAATTCTTTTGGTTTTTGTTGAAAGCATGCTTGAGCATCTGCTTCGTTATCAAATTCAGCAAAGACACAAGCACCGGTTCCGGTTAATCTTGCCGGCGCATATTGTAGCAACCAGTTTAGGGCTTTTTCAACGTCTGAATAATGATTTAGCACAATTTTTTGGCAATCGTTTTCGTAAGGCGAATCAAGCAATACATCTAAAGTTTGTTTTGGAGTATGGCGCGGTAGATTCGGATCATTAAAAATGACCGCAGTGGAAATGGAACTTTCTGGTTTTAATACCACAAACCACTTTTCTGTTGGGTTACAGTAGGTGATTTTTTCGCCTATGCCTTCAGCAAAAGCAGCGTGACCATGTACAAAAATAGGCACATCTGCTCCCAAGTTCAATCCTATTTCAGCCAGCTCATCAAGGGATAAATTGACACCCCAAAGATAATTTAAGGCAACCAGCGTGGTTGCGGCATTGGAAGAACCGCCACCGACACCGCCTCCCATTGGAAGAATTTTATCTAAATGAATGGTGGCACCCTTTGTAATATTAGCTTCTTCTTGTAAACGTTTTGCCGCTCGGTAAATTAAATTATCTTCGGGTTTTAAATGAGGAATGTTCGGTGTGATAATAATGTCGCTGTTTTGTTCGCAAATTTCAATGTCAAGCCAATCGCCAAAATCAAGAAATTGGAAGAGCGTTTGTAATTCGTGATAGCCGTTTGGCAATTTTCCGTTGATATAAAGGAATAAATTAAGTTTTGCGGGACTTGGAAAACGGTGAGGTTTTCCAAGTAAAGGTTGTGAAGAAAGTGCGGTCGAAAATTGATGTGTTTTCATTAAAATGCCCACTCATCCACACGGATTTTTAGAGTTTGGGAGGTATTTTGATTTTTTAGTAAAATATTTTCCGGCATGGAATTTTCAGCATGGTAAGTTAAATAATCCGCTGTCCAAGTCGAACCCTCAAGGGGATAACTGAATGTGCCGAGTAAATGATTCATTCCGACTTTATAATCGGAATTGACGGCAGGTTGTCCTTTCAGCCAATATGCAAGATGTTCTAAGGGAATATCCATACCAATCATCTCTTGCAGCAATAATTTTGCATTGCGCGCGGATTGTCGATTCCCATTGTTATCCGAGATCGTCATACCTTGCGGGTGCATTTCAATCAGTAAGGTGGATTTACTGATGAGAGAGTAAAGTTTAAGCGTATAGGATTGTGGATTTTGATATTGCCATTCAAAACGGCTGGAAAAACGTTCTGACGGGCTAATATAACCGATTTGACCTTTGGCTCGATATTGTCGGATTTTTTCTATTTTTTGCAAATGTTGTTGCCAAGTCGCATCGGTTTTATCAAGGTATTGCATATTGGTTGGACGCTCTGTATCCAATGTACAGGCGGTAAGGATCGTTGTGATAAAAAGTGCGGTTAAAAATTTTAATGATTTCATAGATTATACTTAGCCCAAAAATTGCAGTTATTGTAAGAGGTCGTCTCTATTTAGTAAAGCCTGTTTTTATTTTTAACTAAAAA
>NZ_MLHG01000009.1 GCF_001998825.1 Rodentibacter mrazii | reverse complement strand
TTTTAGTTAAAAATAAAAAAGGATGCTAAGCATCCTTTTATTTTTTTGTATTAAATTAAACCATTTCATCTTAGTCATGATGATTAATTTTTAAACGATTGAAATAATCTTTCGTTTCTTCAATCACGATCTTACGTAATCCGATCAAAGCAATTAAATTTGGAAATGCCATCAATCCGTTTACAATATCGGCTAGAATCCAGATCAAATCTAATTTTAAGAATGAACCAATCCCCACCAAAATAATAAATATTAAGCGATATAAACGAATACCACGTGTTCCGACCAAATACACGAAACAGCGCTCACCATAGTAACACCAACCTAAAATTGTCGTGAATGCAAAAAATAATAAGCCTATGGTGACAATGATCGCCCCGAAATCTAATCCTAACCCTTGTGAAAATGCCGCGTTGGTTACCGTTGCGCCGGCAAGTTCGGCATTACTCCACGCTCCGGTCAACACCAATACAATACCTGTCATTGAACACACAATAATAGTATCTAAAAAGGTTCCGGTCATTGAAATAAGCCCCTGACGAACCGGCTCTCGTGTTTGGGCTGCAGCGGCAGCAATCGGCGCACTCCCTAAACCGGATTCATTGGAGAAAATCCCCCGTGCCACCCCCGATTGAATGGCTTTCATTACGGTAAAACCTAATACCCCACCCAGCACAGATTGCGGATCAAAAGCACTACGAATAATCAACATTACTGCATCCGGCACTCGTTCCCAATTTAGTAAAATGATAATAATTGATACGAATACATAAGAAATCGCCATAAAGGGAACAATAATCGCTGATGTCGTTGCGATACGTTTTACCCCGCCTAAAATAATCATTGCCACCAAAACGGTAACGACAGCCGCGGTGATAATCACCGGAATATGAAAGGTATCTTGCATCGCATGAGTGATCGCATTCACCTGTGGAAAAGTGCCGATACCGAAAAATGCCACTAAGACACCAAACACCGCAAACATCTTGGCTAACCATTTAATCCCAAGACCATGTTCAATGTAATACATCGGACCGCCGGACATAAATCCGCGGCGATCCTTCACCCGATATTTAACCGCAAGCAAACATTCCGCATACTTAGTCGCCATGCCAAGCAATGCCACCAACCACATCCAAAAAATCGCACCGGGCCCGCCCGCTTGGACTGCCGTAGCAACACCGACGATATTTCCCGTTCCAATGGTTGCCGCTAAGGCTGTGCTCAAAGCAGCAAAAGAAGACACATCCCCTTTTCCGCCACGTTCTTTTTTAAATAAATAACCAATCGCAAGCGGTAAATAACGAATTTGAATAAAACCTAAACGTAAAGTGAAATAAAGCCCTGTGCCGGGTAATAAAATTAATAAGGGCGGCCCCCAAATAAAGCTATCAATCGTAGATAAAATTGTCGTAAATGACATTGTGATTCCTCGTCGTCTAAAAACCAATAAACGCGACAAGGAGACGAAAAGCATCCGTGAGAAGAAAGAAAAATACAGATTGTCTTTTAGCCCCTGTCCTTTTGCCTGAGCGTTTGAAAAACGGTGTTAAAAACAACCGCTCTTTTGCGCCTTCGGCGTCCATTTACACCTTGTAATATTTTCTGTGCAATGGATCTCTCCAAGGGTTCGTCCAGTAACAGTCCCTGCACTTACGTGCGCCTGAAAGATTTTACATCGTCGGCGTAGGGTTAATTCCCTACTCTCCAGCTACCTTCATCCGAACTCATTTTTCTCTGACATATCAGAAAAAACGGGGCGGATTTTAGCAAAATCAAAGACTTCAATCAATTGTCAAACACAGAGAAAATAGCTAAAAAGTGCGGTCAATATTTATGATGTTTTATATCCGAAGCCATTCCACCAAAGTTTTTAACAGAGGTGAATATTCAGTACGATTAGGAAAGTAGAGATAATAACCGGGATAAATGCATTCCCAATCACTTAATATACGGCAAAGTCTGCCTGACTGAATGTCGGCTTCTACTTCATCTGCCATTTCCCATGAAATCCCTATATTGTCTAAGGCCGCTTGACGGGTCATGGGAGGCTGATTAACAATCAAATTCCCCTGCATGGCTAGTTTAAACCGTTCACCTGTTTTTGAATGTTCAAATTCCCACGGCAACAAGTTGTTGTAAGTGGGAATACGTAAGCGAATACAGTTATGTTTAAGCAGCGCCTCCGGCGTTTGAGGTGTACCGTGGCGGGAAAGATATTCGGGTGTAGCTACATAACACATTCGGACAGCCTCCGACACTCTCACTGCAATCATATCTTTATCCATTAATCCTCCCTCACGAATACCGGCATCATAGCGTTCTGCTACGATATCAATAAACTTCATCTCTGCCGCAAGTTCCAGAGTAATATTCGGATAATGTTCCAAAAAACGGCGGAATTTTTGCCAAAGGATAACTGAAATCGCATGAATAGTGCCATTAATTCTCAGCACGCCACGTTGTTGGTTTTGATTATTTAAAATATTGAGTAAACGGCTATCAATGTCTTGAAATAATGGACAAAGCTGCTGATAAAGCTGCTGCCCTGCATCAGTCGTGGCAACGCTTCGGGTAGTTCGATTGAAAAGTTTCAAGCCTAAACGGCGTTCTAACTGACTAATAGTATGGCTTACCGCTGCTCGTGAAAGATTCAATTGAGCCGCCACTTTGGTAAAACTACCCGTTTGAGCAACAAGCAAAAAAGTGCGTAAATCGTTTAAGTTTTCTTGCATAGTGAAAGATAGATTGTCAAATATTATTGAACAAGTTAGTTTAAATTTGATATCTAGTCAATCTAAATTAGATCACTATAATGCCACCATCTTTTAAACAACAGAGGAAAAGAAAGATGACGAAACCAACTTACACAACGGAATATAAAGCAATCGAACAAGTTTTATTAAACGAATACAGTGAAGGCGGGAAACAAGCGAAAAGCGAGATTATGCAGCCTGCTTTTCACGAAGTCGCAACCATGTATAGCGTGGATGAAAACGGAGCAATCGCAGGCGGATCTGTAACAGAAAGTTTATTCCCTGTGATTGACAACCACTTTACTCCCTCAGAAAATCCGACTGTTGCGATTGCCTATATTGATATTACCGGCAACGCAGCTTCCGCCCGTGTAGATACCGACAATCTAAGCGGCTATGGTTTTACTGATTATTTCAACTTGTTAAAAATAAATGGAACATGGCAAATTGTAAGTAAAATTTTCCATGCTCATTATTAATCCATAAGGCGGAAATTTCCGCCTTTTACGCTATTAAAGGAGATAAATCATGAACAAATTTCAACCGATCCTAGAGCCTTATACATTAAACAATGGCATCACAATTAAAAACCGGCTTGCTGTTGCCCCAATGACTCATTTTGCCTCACACCATGATGGCACAATCAGCGAAGAAGAACGTGTTTTTCTAAGCAATCGTGCTAGTGACATTGGCTTATTTATTGCCGCCGCAACCCTCGTGGCAGATGGTGGAAAAGCCTTTTACGGACAGCCAGAAGCCATTCACGAAAGCCAATTAGATAGTCTAAAAGTAACCGCAGATATAATTAAAAACCAAGGTGCAAAAGCCATTTTGCAAATTCACCATGGGGGTAAACTTGCCATTACGGAATTATTAAACGGCAAAGATAAAGTCGCCCCCTCTGAAGATGAAAGCAGCGGTAGCCGAGCATTGACCAATAATGAAATCCATGAGCTGATCTCAAGTTTTGCTAACGCCACAGAATTAGCTATCAAAGCTGGTTTTGACGGTGTGGAAATCCACGGCGCAAACGGTTACTTAATCCAACAGTTTTTCTCAGCCCAAAGCAACCGACGTACTGATCAATGGGGAGGTAGCCTAGAAAATCGTTTGCGTTTTCCCCTTGCTATAGTCGATACAGTCATCGCTATGCGTGAAAAATATCATCGTCCAGATTTCATCATCGGCTATCGTTTTTCTCCTGAAGAAAGTGGCGACAATGGGTTAACAATGGTGGATACCTTTGCACTCATTGACGAATTAGTTCAAAAACCGTTGCAATATTTGCACGTTTCCCTGTGGGATTTTTACAAAAAAGCCCGTCGTGGTACCGACAGCAATCAAACCCGCTTAGCATTAATACACGAACGCATCAACGGTAAACTACCGCTTATCGGTGTTGGTAATCTATTCACCGCAGAACAAATCCTCGCTGCCTATCAAACAGGTTGGGCAGAATTTATTGGTCTCGGTAAAACTGTGATGATTAATCCCAACATTGCCACGTTAATTCGAGAAAATCGCTTACAAGAAATCATCACCGAGCTTGACCCAAATCAAGCAGATCATTATGGTATTCCAAACCGATTGTGGGAAATGTGCGTAGTGGGTGGTGCTTGGTTACCACCAGTGAAAGGGAAAGTATGGCAACCGGTAGATATTTAACAAAATAATTTTCAATAAAATTGTCAACACGAACCTATCTAATCGTTGCAGTATTATGTAGCAAATGCACAAAATAGACATTTCAATGATATGTAGGGACACACTACGTGTGTCCGCTTATAACATATTGAAATACGGACACACGCTGTGTGTCCCTACCCCAAAAACAGATTTGTGCAACGGATAATACCGAATAGTTGTTGATTCGGTAGGGGGCGTAACGATGACGTCCGTTATAAAAACCGACAATCTCAATATGTTGAAAAAAATAACGTCACGGTCACCCTATATTTTCCCCTTTGTATATTTACTAAGAACTCAAAACACGGTAAAAAACCAACCGCACTTTTATCAATAAACAAGGAACAAAAAATGGCAATTAAACCTGTTGAACTGGAAAAATTCTATCGCTTAATCAACCACGGTCCAACAACGATGATTTCCGCTAAAGCAGAGGGCATTGAAAATGTGATGTCTGCAGCGTGGGTCTGTGCAGTGGACTATCTACCGAAAGCCAAATTAATGGTAATCATCGACAAAGCCGCTTATACACGAAAATTGATTGAAAAGAGCGGTTATTTTGCCGTACAAATTCCCATCGTGAAACAAGCTAAATTAGTTGTCGAAATGGGACTGAGCCGTAAAGAAAATCCAGACAAATTAGATAAATTGAGGCTATTTTATCAAGAAGGCTTCGATGTTCCCTTGGTGGAAGGCTGTGCTGCTTGGATTATCTGTAAAGTGATTCCCGAGCCTGAAAATCACGAGAAACACGATATGTTTATCGGTGAAGTGCTTGCATCATGGGCAGATGATCGTATTTTTAACAAGGGACATTGGCAATTTGATGATGCACCTGATGAACTGAAAACCCTGCACTATATTGCAGGTGGACAGTTTTACAAAATAGGAAAAGGGGTGAATGTAACAAGTGGAGAAGAATAAAGGATAGAACGAATTTTCCGATCAAAAAAAGCACTATTGCATAAAAAAGGTGGGAATATCCCACCTTTCTAAGTTTAAAATTAAAGAATTTCTTTCGCTGTCGCTACCACGTTATCCACAGTGAAACCGAACAATTTGAATAACTGATCAGCCGGCGCAGACTCACCGAATGAATTCATTCCCACGATACGACCGGCAAAGCCCACGTATTTATACCAGAAATCAGAAATTCCCGCTTCAATCGCAACACGCTTAGTGACAGAGGAAGGCAAGACACTTTCACGGAATGCTTCGTCTTGTTTATCGAAACGGTTGGTGCTTGGCATTGAAACCACACGCACGTTTTTACCTTCTGCAGCAAGCACATCTGCCGCTTTAACGGCAAGTTCCACTTCCGAACCCGTTGCAATTAAGATTAAATCCGGTGTGCCGTTGCTGTCTTTTAAGATATAAGCACCGCGTGCCACATTCGCTAATTGCTCAGAAGTGCGGTCCATTTGTGCCAAGTTTTGACGGGTGAAGATTAATGCACTCGGGCCGTCTTGACGTTCTACCGCTTGTTGCCACGCCACCGCTGATTCAACCTGATCGCAAGGTCTCCAGGTTTCAAGATTTGGAATTAAGCGTAATGAAGCCGTCTGCTCAATCGGTTGATGGGTTGGACCATCTTCGCCTAAGCCGATAGAATCGTGGGTGTAAACAAACAATGCGCGTTGTTTCATTAATGCCGCCATACGCACTGCATTGTGAGCGTATTCATAGAACATTAAGAAGGTTGCACCATAAGGAATGAAGCCACCGTGTAAAGCAATACCGTTCATGATGGCTGACATACCAAATTCACGTACACCATAGTTGATGTAGTTGCCATCCACATTTTCATTTGCACGGATTGGTTTTGAACCGCTCCATAAGGTGAGGTTAGAACTTGCTAAATCCGCCGAACCACCTAAAAACTCAGGCAATACTTGTGCATAGGCTTCAATCGCATTTTGTGAGGCTTTACGGCTTGCAATACTTGCCGGATTAGATTGTAATTTTTCAATGAAGGCTTGAGAATATGTTGACCAATCCGCCGGTAATTCACCAGTCGTACGACGTCTAAACTCAGCCGCTAACTCAGGATAGGCTTTTTCGTACGCAGCAAATTTTTCTTCCCACGATTTTTCAGCTGCCGCACCTTTCGCTTTTGCATCCCACTCGGCATAGTATTCTGCCGGAATTTCAAACGGTGCATAATCCCAATTTAATGCTTGACGGGTTAAGGCGATTTCTTCATCACCTAAAGGTGCACCGTGGCTATCATGAGAATTAGCTTTGTTTGGTGAACCAAAACCAATAATGGTTTTGCAAATAATTAAGGTCGGTTTTTCTTTTTCTGCTTGGGCAAGAATAGTCGCCGCACGAATTTGTTCAGCATCGTGACCATCTACATTGCGAATAACCTGCCAACCGTAAGCTTCAAAACGGGCTGCCGTGTCATCGCTAAACCAGCCGTCAACATGACCGTCAATAGAAATATTGTTGTCATCATAGAAAGCAATTAATTTGCCTAAACCGAGTGTCCCCGCTAAAGAACAAGCCTCATGAGAAATGCCTTCCATTAAACAACCGTCGCCTAAGAATACATAAGTATAGTGATCGACAATATCATGGCCTTCACGGTTAAATTGACCGCCTAACGTTTTTTCTGCAATCGCCATACCTACCGCATTGGTAATCCCTTGACCTAGCGGGCCGGTTGTAGTTTCAACGCCCGGTGCATAGCCATATTCCGGATGGCCCGGTGTTTTAGAATGTAGTTGACGGAATTGTTTTAAATCTTCAATGGAAAGATCATAACCGGTTAAATGTAACAAGCTGTAAATCAGCATTGAACCATGCCCGTTGGATAAAACAAAGCGGTCACGATCTGCCCATTTCGGATTGGTCGGATTATGTTTTAAGAAATCACGCCATAATACTTCAGCAATATCCGCCATGCCCATTGGAGCACCTGGGTGGCCTGATTTTGCTTTTTGTACCGCATCCATAGATAAGAAACGGATTGCGTTGGCTAATTGTCTGCGAGTTGCCATATTGTTCTCCTGTCTAAAGTAAATTTTTTCCTATTCTACCTTATTTATTTCGTCATTTAGGCAAAATAATTGAAATTTTATGCAATATCTATGATCTATCGTAAATTATGTTCTACGCCGTCTTTGGCGATACCGTTGGATATTGGATTTAATCGGTAAATTGAGTGTTTTTTTAGGTTCATTCGCTTTGCGATAAGCACGACGATAATGGCTTAAAAAATAGTGAATAGAACTCGCCAATACTACGCCTAATAAAAATACCACTATCAGTTCACCGTACAGTTGACGAAAAATTTGATTAATTTTACTTTGGGAGGTTTGCGCATATTGCCCGTCAAAGGTGACACGTAAAAAACCCTGAATACCTAAATTAGAATAAATCGGTTCAACAATTTGCTGCCCGGTATTTTCTTCCTCATTCGTTTCAAGCCC
This sequence comes from Rodentibacter mrazii, assembly GCF_001998825.1. Classification (GTDB taxonomy): domain Bacteria; phylum Pseudomonadota; class Gammaproteobacteria; order Enterobacterales; family Pasteurellaceae; genus Rodentibacter; species Rodentibacter mrazii. The sequence goes on along the minus strand of NZ_MLHG01000009.1, from coordinate 34,780 downwards.
TAAATGTAAACGCAAACTTTCCGAGTCGGTACTTTGCGCCAGTAATTTTCCCTGTGCATTATAAATTGAAGCATCCAATACAAAATGTTCCTGTACAAAATTATCTAAATTTTCCTTCAGTTTTTCAGATTCTGTATTATTCACCAACAATACGGAAAACAAATTAGCCTGTTGGCGTACGAGGATATGGGACAAATTAGCCACCTGATTCACACTCGCAAACTGCGAACTAATCTTAAATTGTTGCACACCAAACAAAATAATCACCAACGCACCAAAACAAAGGCTCAAAATCATCACAAGCATCACAGATTTGGTTAATTTTTCTTTAATTAAATGCAAGTTATTTTCCCCCAATTTGCCCTTAAATCGGCTAGAATAGTTTTAATTTTCACAATTTACAGGATTCTCTATGCAAATTCAAAACCTTGCAAGTATTACACAAAAATACCCAACATTTCCAACCGCACTTTTGCCCAATTCGCCCCTTGCCCTATTAGACAATGATTTCATTCTCTACGGCACACAATTAAACCTTTCAACACTCACTCAATTTCAGCAAAAGTGCGGTCAAAATTTTCAGTGTTTTGATGCTTGGAATATGGCTAAAAATACAATCGTTTTACTTAAAGGAGAATGGCAAGAGACATTCCTTGCGATTGCACACAAGCTAGGTTTAGATATTGCCCGACTCAACTTCAAGGCTAAGTTATCGGAAAAGGGATTATTAGTGATGGATATGGATTCCACTGCAATCCAAATTGAATGTATTGATGAAATCGCCAAACTTGCCGGCACAGGTGAATTAGTGTCTGCCATTACCGAAAGTGCGATGCGGGGCGAACTGGATTTTGAACAGAGTTTACGTCGCCGAGTCAGTACATTGAAGGAGGCGCCTGAAAGTATTCTACAAGAAGTGCGGTCAAATTTACCCTTAATGCCCGGCTTGCCGGAAACCCTACAAACCTTACAAAAACACGGTTGGAAAACCGCCATTGCTTCCGGTGGCTTTACTTACTTCGCCGATTATTTAAAAGATTTATTGGAATTAGACTGCGCCGTTTCCAATCAATTTGACATTGTGAATGGCAAGCTTACCGGTTTAATTAAAGGTGATGTTGTGGATGCGCAATATAAAGCACAAACACTTCAACGCTTGCGTGATGAATATGGCATTGCACCGGAGAATACCATTGCCATTGGCGACGGCGCGAATGATTTAGCGATGATGAATGTAGCGGGATTAGGGGTCGCCTTCCACGCCAAACCTAAAGTGCAACAACAAGCGCAAATTGTGGTAAACTTTGCTGACTTGACCGCACTTTTGTGTCTTTTAAGTGCAAGAGAAAGAATTTAACGTTAGTGGGAGAAAATTATGCCATCTTTTGATATTGTTTCTGAAATTACGATGCACGAGGTGCGTAACGCCGTAGAAAATGCAAACCGCGTATTAAGTACACGCTATGATTTCCGAGGTGTGGAAGCCGTCATTGAACTCAATGAAAAAAATGAAACCGTAAAAGTAACGACGGAATCCGAGTTTCAACTTGAACAACTGATTGAAATCTTGATTGGTGCATTTGTTAAACGTGGTATTGAACACGGGTCATTGGATATTCCAACTGAAAGTGAACACCATGGCAAACTTTATACCAAAGAAATAAAATTAAAACAGGGCATTGAAACCGAGATGGCGAAAAAAATCACAAAATTAGTGAAGGATTCTAAAATTAAAGTTCAAGCCCAAATTCAAGGTGATCAAGTACGAGTCACCGGAAAATCCCGCGATGATTTACAAGCGGTGATTCAACTGGTGAAAGGCGCAGAGCTGGGGCAACCATTCCAGTTTAATAATTTTAGAGATTAATTCTTTTACCCAAGAAAAAGTGCGGTCAGAAATTCAAATATTTTCTTGACCGCACTTTTTTATTTACTTTATCCGTTAAGCAAATCTTGCTTTCGCCTCAGCAATGGCTTCTGCTACTCTCAATGGTGAAACGCCGCCTTTCGCACAACGTTTATCCAAGCAAGATTGAAGGGAAAGAATGTCGTACACATCATCTCCCACCACCTCGCTAAACTGACGAAATTCCGGAATAGTTAAATCTTCCAACCCTTTGCCTTTTTCAATCGCATACACCACTGTTTCCCCCACAATATGATGGGAATCACGGAAAGGTAAGCCTTTAGCAACAAGATAATCAGCCAATTCAGTCGCATTTGAATAGCCTTTTAAGGCGGCTTCACGGGTACGTTCAACGTTCACTTTTAACTCGTCCAATACGAAAGTTGCCATGTCCAAACAATCTTGCCAAGTATCCAAGGCATCGAAAATGCCCTCTTTATCTTCTTGCATATCTTTGTTATAGGCGAGTGGCAATCCCTTTAAAGTCATCAACGTACCGGTTAAAGCGCCCATTACGCGACCAGCTTTGCCACGAATTAATTCGCAGGCATCCGGATTTTTCTTTTGCGGCATTAAAGATGAACCTGAAGTTACACGATCTGATAATTCTACGAAGTTTGCTTCTCCACTATTAAAAATAATCATATCTTCTGCAAAACGGGAGAGATGTGCCATACTCAGGGATGCGGTAGAAAGTAATTCTACGATATGATCACGATCCGACACGCTGTCCAAACTATTACGGGTCGCAAAATTAAATCCTAAATCTTGAGCAAGTGTATCGCGATCTACCGCATAAGCCGTACCTGCCAACGCACCACTACCAAGCGGACAAGTATTCATACGTTTATACGCATCGGTCAAACGGGTGTAATCCCGATCAAACATTTCTACATAAGCCATACACCAATGGGCAAAGGTGATAGGTTGCGCACGTTGGAGATGGGTGTAACCCGGCATCACGGCATCCTGTGTATTTTCAGCGGTTTGCACTAAATGACGTTGCAAATTCCGAATTGAATCCTGTAATTCGATCACACGTTGTTTACACCACATTTTAATATCAAGTGCGACTTGATCATTACGGCTACGTCCGGTATGCAATTTTTTGCCAAGATTCCCCACTTTATCAATCAGTTTACTTTCCACCCAACTGTGAATATCTTCTGCTTCATCTTGCAAAATCGCTTGCGGATTTGACCGCACTTCGATCAATAATTCGTTTAATGCTTGTTCTAATTGCTGCTTTTCCTCCGGCGTTAATACATTCACTTTGACTAACGCTTTCGACCAACCGATTGATCCTTCGATATCCTGTTCGGCTAGACGATAATCAAAACGTAATGAATCATTAAAATCTTTAAAACGCTTATCTGCCGCTTGTGTAAAACGCCCACCCCAAAGTGCCATAATATCCTCTTTCTTATCATCAATGACCCCAAAGTGCGGTCAAAATATACGGAATTTTTGAAGGGAATATTCTATCAATTCCCCCTAAATAAGTGAAATATTTTAAAGAAATCGCCAATATCTTCGAGGATAGAATGAGACAATTTATGGATAGATTAAGACAAATCATCTAATAACTTCAGTTTAATTACTTTAAAATCCGCCCCCGATTTATCATTAATAATTAGGAGTTATCTTATGCAAGTGTTGATCGAATTTATTGCTAAAATTATTGCCCCTTGGCAACGTCAATTTATTAATTTTATTCGAATTGCCATTTTTATTGTGATGGCTTGGATTGGTGGCTTAAAAGCCTTCCAATACGAAGCGGACGGTATTGCACATTTCGTATCTAATAGCCCTTTTATGAGCTTTTTTTATAATAACAGCGATAAATATGCACCAAATGAAAAAGGCGAAATGGTTAAAGAATATGTCTTACACAAGAACCCTGAAGGAAAAATGGTGCAAAAAAATATTGAATGGCATAAGCAAAATGGTACTTATACCTTCTCTTACGGATTAGGCGTGGTGATTGTGAGCATTGGTATTTTAACCCTGATGGGGATTTGGAATGCCAACATCGGGTTGATTGGCGGACTCTTGACCTTCGGTATGTCAATTGTTACGCTTTCGTTCCTGATTACCACACCGGAAACCTGGGTACCTAATTTAGGCGGTGATTTGCCTACCCCAAATTATGGCTTCCCTTACTTATCTGCCGCCGGACGTTTGATCTTAAAAGACATTATTATGATGGCAGGCGGATTAACCGTAGCGGCAGAATGTGCAAATCGAATTCTGCGCAAGAAAGCGGGTGGGTCGGCTTAATAAAATATATAATGCAAACGAAAATAGGGAGTTGGCTCCCTATTTTTATTTATAGAGGTAAGTAATGGATATTCTCGATAAACTCATTAAATTTGCTCAAATATCCGGTAGCATCAATATTCAATGTAAATTGCAGGACTCTTGGTATATTCGCCATGAGAGGCAAACCTATCATGGAATCGTGCATATCGTTTCACAAGGAGAGGGATATTTACATATTGACGGGATGGTAAATGCAATAAAACTTAAGGCTAACGATGTAGTATTTCTCCCCCATTCATTAGGCCACACCTTAACACACCAGCCTAACTACAAGGGACCGAGCAAAATAAATATTATTTCTAACGGTGCATTTACATTGAAACGATGTGGCGGTGAATCTCCTGATTTTAGCTTATTTTGTGCTAATTTTACTTATGATAAACAATCGGAATTATTTAATAACCTACCAGAAGTTATTTTATTAAATCTGCAAGATGCCGCTTTAAAGCCAGTACTTGACATACTGCAGCGTGAAGCTGAGGATTATCAGCCCGGTTCCGCAAATATTATTAATGCCTTACTTAGCGTATTACTAACCTTACTAATTCGTACCTATTTACAACAGGATAATGCCCAGCTGAACGGATTACTAAACGGATTACGCGATAAGCGTCTTTACAATGTGATATCCAATATTATTGCTAAACCTGAGCAGGCTTGGAAAATTGAAACCCTTTGTCATATAGCGAATCTATCCAAAGCTCAACTTATACGATTATTTAATCAGCAACTCGGTGTCAGCCCATATAATTTTGTCAATCATATTAGATTACAAAAGGCGGGGGAATTACTTAAACACTCCCAACAATCCGTACTCAGTATTGCATTAAATTGCGGTTTCCAGTCGGAAAGTAATTTTGGGAAAGCATTTAAAAAATATTATCAATTAACACCGGGGCAATATCGCAAAAAATAAATTTATAAAAGTTTGTGCTGACAACTAGACAGTATGCAGTTTTAGTGATACCTTACGCAAAAATTTTAGGATAAGACTCCACCATTCAATTAACTCAACTCTTAACAATCCCAACAATTATTCATTATGCATTTAACAGAACTTAAAAATACGCCTGTTTCGGATCTTGTGAAACTCGGCGAAGAGCAAATGGGCTTAGAAAATTTAGCTCGTTTGCGTAAACAGGATATTGTCTTTGCAATCTTAAAACAACACGCTAAAAGTGGCGAAGATATTTTTGGCGGCGGTGTATTGGAAATTTTACCGGACGGTTTCGGTTTTTTACGCTCAGCCGACAGCTCTTATTTAGCCGGCCCTGACGATATTTATGTTTCACCAAGCCAAATTCGTCGTTTTAACTTACAAACCGGTGATAAGATTGAAGGTAAAATCCGACCGCCTAAAGAAGGTGAGCGCTATTTTGCTCTACTTAAAGTCGATCAAGTCAATGACGACAAGCCTGAAGTTTCCCGCAGCAAAATTCTCTTTGAAAACTTAACACCACTCCACGCCAACTCCCGTCTCAAAATGGAACGGGGTAACGGTTCAACCGAAGATTTAACTGCCCGTATTTTGGATTTAGCCTCACCGATTGGTAAAGGTCAACGCGGTTTGATTGTTGCACCGCCAAAAGCGGGTAAAACAATGTTGTTGCAAAATATTGCTCAAAGCATTACCCATAATTATCCAGAATGCGAACTCATCGTTCTGTTAATTGATGAACGTCCGGAAGAGGTAACAGAAATGCAACGTTCGGTAAAAGGGGAAGTGATCGCTTCTACTTTTGACGAACCGGCTGCACGCCATGTTCAAGTAGCAGAAATGGTGATCGAAAAGGCTAAACGTTCCGTCGAACATAAAAAAGATGTGGTAATTTTGCTTGATTCCATTACCCGTTTGGCTCGTGCTTATAATACGGTCACACCTGCTTCCGGTAAGATTTTATCCGGTGGTGTGGATGCTAACGCATTACACCGTCCTAAACGTTTCTTCGGTGCCGCCCGTAATGTAGAAGAAGGTGGTAGTTTAACAATTATTGCGACCGCACTTGTCGATACCGGCTCAAAAATGGATGAAGTAATTTTCGAAGAATTTAAAGGAACCGGTAATATGGAACTCCATCTTTCCCGTAAAATTGCCGAAAAACGCGTATTCCCTGCTATTGACTTCAATCGCTCGGGGACACGTAAAGAAGATTTACTCACCACACCTGATGAACTACAAAAAATGTGGATTCTACGCAAAATCCTTAATCCAATGGGTGAAGTGGAAGCAATGGAATGGCTCATTGACAAACTCGGTGTTGCAAAAACCAATGAAGAGTTTTTTGAAATTATGAAACGCTCGTAATGGTTTTATAGAATCACAAAAATTAGATACAACAAAAGGGAAACTGATGTTTCCCTTTTATTTCTATCATGATAACGTTCGCTGAATAATTTCTCTCACAAAACTACTCTTCTTATTTCAACTTAGCCCGACTTTTCTGCGCATTTTTCGCATTAATAAAAATATCCATGGCCACAATATCCCCGAAGCGATAGCACCAAAAATTTCTTGCCAATTAAAAACCGCACTGTGTAAAAACAATTCCACAAGAAAAATAGCAAAACGAATAAAAAACACAAAAATAATCACCAACAGGCTTTGAAACCATAAGGAAAGGTTACGAAGCACCAGATAATTTTTAGCAATAAAGTAAAAAGCGACTGAAAGTACTAGAGCATGAATACCAAGAGTTGAACCAAGTACAATATCCCAAATCACACCAAGTAAAAAAGCAATACCAATACTAACTTTGTTAGGAATAGCTAATACCCAGTAAGTTAGCACCAAAATTAACCAAGAGGGTTTAAAAGCTTGAAAGCCTATTGGCCAAGGCGCAAGCTCCATAACAAGGGCGACAATAAAGAATGAGAGTATCGTTACCCATTGCAAAATTAAGCGCATTTGCATCAGCCTTCCTCCCTATATTCCCGTTGCTCCGGCGAAACAGGTTCGTCTTGCGGTGTTTCGGGCGGAATTTCAGGCTCAATTTCATCTTTATTATTTTCAATTTTTGGTTCTTGTTCTTCAGTAATTTTCATTTTGCGCACTTTATTGTTCATCTCATTGGCTTGACTTTCCAACCGCTTTTGAACAAGCTCGCGCACCTCTTCCGGCGACATAGATTTTACTTTCGATATATCTAGGGTGCTTGGCCAAAGTAAAAGCACGTAACGTAAACGTTCCAAAGATGCGAGCGGCTTAGCTTTTACCGTTGCGAAATAATTTGTTCCGTCACGAGATACACTTTGCACTACTGCTACGGGATAACCTTCAAGAAAACGCCCCCCTAAACCTGATGTCACCAATAAATCGCCTTTTTCAATATCCACTGAACGTGGTACATTATCAAGCGTAAGTTCATCGGTATGCCCGGTTCCACTGGCGATCACACGTACATCGTTACGCAGCACTTGTACAGGGATAGAATGAGTGACATCCGTCATCAGCAATACACGACTGGTGTTAGCCCCAACAGAGATAATTTGCCCAATCACACCTTTTTCATCAATGACCGGTTGCCCTACATAAGCCCCGTCTTTTTCTCCTTGATTAATAACAACCTGCTGGCGATATACATCCGTTTCAGCCGTCAGCACTTCCGCAATTTTTTTATATTCATCGGTTCTTAACGGCGAATTGAGTAATAAACGTAAACGCTGATTTTCAACTTTAATTTGATCCAACAGCAACAAATCTGCATTTTTTTCACGAAGCTGTTCACGCAGTACCTTATTTTCGATTTGTAATTTGTTAGTATCGACAAAATTATCCGATACGCCGTCTAATACGGTACGCGGGCTATTTGCCAAATAATACAAACCGCCAACAGCCGTTTCCATCATACTGCGAACTCTATTCATCGAATCCTGCCCATCCGCCAAAATAAGACCGGTAGAAGCAATCACCGCAAGAACCAGACGGAATCCTAAAGGGGGAGATTTAGCAAAAATCGGTTTCATTAAAATACCTAATTCATTAATGGCTTAAAACAAAAGTGCGGTCAAAATCAACCGCACTTTTTATTGATGATAAATTAGATTTCATCGCTAAAAATATCGCCACCATGCATATCGATCATTTCTAACGCCTCACCGCCACCACGCGCCACACAAGTGAGCGGCTCCTCGGCAATAATCGTCGGAACACCGGATTCACGCGCAAGTAAAATATCAATATTGCGTAATAATGCACCGCCTCCGGTCAAAACCATACCACGTTCAAAAATATCCGCCGCATGTTCCGGCTGACATTCTTCAAGCGCCGTACGTACCGCTGCGACAATACCGTTTAGAGGCTGTTGAATGGCTTCCAATACGTCACGAGAGGTTAATTTGAAAGAACGAGGCGCACCTTCAGCGAGGTTATGACCATGCACTTCCATTTCTTTAATTTCATCACCCTCTTGAATGTAAGCCGTACCAATTTCTTGTTTAATACGCTCTGCCGTCGGTTCCCCAATGACTGAGCCAAAAGTACGACGCACATAAGAAATAATCGCTTCATCAAAACGGTCACCGCCAATGCGAACAGAAGAAGAATACACGATACCGTTTAAAGAAATCACAGCGACTTCGGTTGTTCCCCCACCAATATCAATGACCATTGAGCCGACTGCGGTAGAAACCGGTAATTTTGCGCCGATTGCCGCAGCCATCGGTTCTTCAATTAAATACACTTCACGAGCCCCAGCACCAATCGCCGATTCTTTAATTGCACGACGTTCAACCTGTGTTGCACCAGCCGGTACGCAGACTAATACACGAGGGCTTGGACGCATAAAATTGCCACTGTGAACCTGTTTAATAAAATACTGCAACATTTTTTCGGTTACAAAAAAATCTGCGATTACACCATCTTTCATTGGACGAATAGCCACAATGCTTTTTGGGGTACGCCCTAACATTTGTTTTGCTTCCTTACCTACCGCTGCAATACTTTTTAACGCCCCCATACGATCTTGACGAATCGCCACGACAGAAGGTTCATCTAATACAATTCCCTGCCCTTTTACATAAATCAGGGTGTTTGCCGTACCTAAATCGATAGAAAGATCATTTGAAAATAAACCGCGTATTTTTTTAAATAACATAATAATTCCGTTAATTTGAATTGATTAAAAATCTGCTCATATTTGAATACACAAAAAATTGTGCTAAATGTACCAAAAAATCGCTATTGATAACAGTATTTTTATATACCACATAAAGAAAAATGCGGTGAAAAATGACCGCACTTTTACTCTTCTATCCGTTGATCCTATTTAACGACCATTCGCCTTTCGACAAAATATTAAGCTGTTGTTGATGGAAAACTTTCAATGTAGAACGATGTCCCACGCTGATGAGCGTCATTGTCGGCAATTCATCTTTTAACAAACGATACATTGCATCTTCCAATCCTTCGTCCATACTTGCTGTGGCCTCATCTAAAAAGGCGACTTTCGGTTTGTGTAACAGTAAACGGGCAAAGGCTAAACGCTGTTGTTCGCCAAGAGAAAGAATGCGTGTCCAATCTTGGGTTTGTTCCAAACGTTCGACTAAATGCCCGAGCTGTACTTTACGTAAGGTTTCTTCTGCCAAAGTGCGGTCAATTTCTTCCACATTTTTGGGATAGGCTAACGCTGTGAGTAGGCTACCTTGTGGTAAATAAGGTTTTTGTGAAAGAAAAAGTTGTTCTTTAGGACAATAAATTTTTCCTAAAGAATAATCCCAAAGCCCGGCGGCCGTACGTAATAAGGTAGTTTTCCCTACACCGGAATTTCCTTGGATTAATAGACTTGCCCCCTGTGGTAAGATAAGATTAAGATCTTCAATAAGCGTCTGTCCGAAGGGGTTTTTGATACTTAAATGCTCGAAAATAACCTCATTTTCAGCGGTCTGAATTTCAGTTTGTGATTCTCGATTTGCCATATCAATGGCATAAGTAAAGCCAGTTAAACGGTTAAGCGTTGCTTTATAGCCGGCGAAACTATCATAGGTGTTACGGAAGAAGGATAGATTAGCATGTAATTGACTGAACACTTGTACGGTTTGCATTAAATCGCCGAGTTTGATTTGTTTTTCAAAATAGCGTCCAACCTGAATTAATAGAGGAAACACCGTGGAAGTTTGACTGACGACTACGTTGAAACCTGAGAATTTTAGCATTCTAAATACCATCTCCCACATATTGGCAATAATTGCCCTGAACTGGCGATAAAGTAGGTTTTGTTCCACTTTTTCTCCTGCATAAAAGGCTATACTTTCCGCATATTCTTTAATACGAATGAGGGAATAACGATAGTTTGCGTTTAAACGTTCGTTGGCAAAATTGAGAGAGATTAACGGGCGACCGAGTCGAAAGGCAATTAATGTTGTCAAGATGACGTAAGCAAAAACTAAATACACCATCATATGTGGAATGTTTACCCCAAATACCATCATTGGACCGGCTAATCCCCATAATAAGATGGAGTAGGAAATAATGGAAGTAACCGCATCAATGACACCGGTACTTAATGACAGCGTAGTTTTTACATAAGATTGTATATCTTGTTGGATACGTTGATCGGGGTTATCCAAATTGGCGGACAAATATTGGGTTTTATAATAGGCACGGTTTGTCATCCATTTATTTGCCAACTCATCGTTTAGCCAAGTAATCCAATCAATCACAAAACGTTGTTCAATGTAATAGCTGACTAATAAATTTAGGAGTGCACTGGCGACAATGCCACCAAATAAGCCCATTTGTTGCCAAAAAACCGGAATATTAAACTCTTGTAGAGATGTGTACGTATTATTGAACCATGTGGAATTTACCAAACTGATGCGAACACTCACCAAGGTAAAGGCGACAATCAATAGGAAAAACAACAAAGGCTTAATGCTACGTTTAGGTGAGAGATAACCACCGGCAAACATCCAGAATTGTTTTCCCCAGTGAGTAAAACGTACAAGCAAAAAAATTCCGGCGCTAAATACTACCGCAGTAATCGTAAGGGTTTTCAAAATCCACAGGAGCGAGGTTATCGCTTCTTGTCCGTAATCCATAAATGTATCCGTAAAAAAACAAAAGTGCGGTCATTTTAGGCGGAGTTCATGATTAAGCAAGAAAAATTGTGATGAAGTTATCATTTTTTGAGTTTCGTTAAAGTTTTCAAAAAATCAAGTTGTTATAATCCGTAATAGGTAAATTTAATATTTATGAGGTCATAATGAGTGAAATTGCAATTACAATTAGTCTCCTTGCCCTTGTCGCAGTTGTCGGTTTATGGATCGGGCATTGGAAGATTAAGGGCGTTGGTCTAGGGGTCGGAGGTGTATTATTTGGCGGCATTATTGTTGCACACTTTACGAATCAGTACGGCTTGCAGCTCAATGAACATACCTTGCATTTTGTGCAAGAATTCGGATTAATTTTGTTTGTTTATACCATCGGGATTCAGGTGGGACCCGGTTTTTTTGCCTCTTTACGCCAATCCGGTTTAGAACTCAATGTGCTTGCTATTTTAATTGTCGTTATAGGCTCATTTTCTGTTTTTATTTTGCACAAAATGGCGAATGTGCCCTTAGATATTGCGTTAGGCATTTATTCCGGTGCGGTAACCAATACGCCGTCCTTGGGTGCTGGGCAACAAATTTTGAGTGAATTAGGAATGCCACAAGCGACTGCCACAATGGGGATTGCCTACGCAATGGCATACCCTTTCGGAATTTGTGGGATTTTGCTTGCCATGTGGTTAATTCGTTTGTTTTTTCGTGTAAAAATCGACGACGAAGTACAACGTTTCAATAAAGAAAGCGGGCAAGATAAAGAAAGTTTGCATACTATTTCAGTAAAAGTAACCAACCGTAATTTAGACGGGATCGCATTAGTTGAAATTCCGGGATTTGACGATGAAGAAGTAGTTTGTTCCCGCTTAATTCGTGGAGAAAGTGTTATCGTTCCAAAAGCCAATACTGAAATTCATCTTGATGATATATTACATTTGGTCGGAGATGATCATGGTTTGAAAAATATGCGTTTGGTGATTGGTGATGAAGTAGATGTCCCCGTTATTTCTACTAGTGGAGAAATTCGGGCTGAGCGGGTTGTGGTAACCAATGAAAAAGTATTGGGTAAAAAAATTCGAACACTACATATTCATCAAAAATATGGTGTGGTAATTTCTCGCCTCAACCGTACCGGGGTGGAATTAGTGCCAAGTGGAAATACTTCATTACAATTTGGTGATGTACTTCATATGGTTGGTCGCACAGATGTGCTGGACAAAGCCATTTCCATTATTGGCAATGCTCAACAAAAACTCCAACAAGTACAGATGCTACCGATATTTTTAGGGATAGGGTTAGGGGTTTTACTTGGTTCTATTCCTTTTTATATTCCCGGATTCCCTGTTGCCCTTAAACTTGGTTTGGCCGGTGGACCACTTGTAATCGCATTAATTCTTGCCCGAATCGGTAGTATTGGAAAACTTTATTGGTTTATGCCGCCCAGTGCTAACCTCGCCTTACGTGAAATCGGCATTGTGCTTTTCCTCGCCGTTGTAGGATTGAAATCCGGCGGCAGTTTTATGGATACCTTAATAAACGGTGCCGGGCTTGAATGGATGGGATACGGTATGTTTATTACTTTTGTCCCTCTCATGATTGTTGGTGTTATTGCACGCCTATATGCCAAACTGAATTATCTCAGCATTTGTGGACTACTTGCCGGTTCAATGACTGATCCTCCAGCCCTTGCTTTCGCTAATGAAATAAAAGAGGACAATGGTGCAGCTGCACTTTCTTATGCAACGGTTTATCCGTTGGTGATGTTTTTAAGGATTATTTCACCGCAGTTATTGGCGGTATTGCTCTGGGTCGCTTAGACTAAAGGCATTTTATCTGGCATTATCGGCAAAATTGCCCTCGCCCCCTAATAAAATGGGTTGCTTCCAAAAGAGGCAACCCATTTTAATTAGCAAAAGTGCGGTTATTTTTGAGGTTGTTTTTATTTCACTAAACCGCCACTTGCTTGGAGATCTGCGTGATAAGAGGAACGCACAAATGGACCACAAGCAGCGTGTTCAAATCCCATCGCATTTGCCTTTTCACGAAACTCATCAAATTCCGCAGGCGGTACATACCGAGCCACCGGTAAATGATGACGACTTGGTTGTAAATACTGCCCCAAAGTGAGCATTGTCACACCGTTATCACGCAGATCCTGCATCACTTCTAAAATTTCTTCATTTGTTTCACCCAAACCGACCATTAACCCTGATTTTGTCGGAATATTTGGGAACATTTCCTTAAATTCACGAAGGAGTTTGAGTGACCATTCATAATCGGCACCCGGGCGGATTTCCTTATATAAACGGGGCACATTTTCTAAATTATGGTTAAATACATCAGGCGGATTGTCTTTTAATTTTTCTAGCGATTGAGAAATACGACCACGGAAATCAGGCACTAAAATTTCAATTTTAATTCCCGGATTTAATGCCCGAACCTCCTTCACACATTCGGCAAAATGTCCTGCGCCACGGTCTGCTAAATCATCCCGATCCACGGATGTAATCACCACATATTTCAATTTCATATCTTGAATGGTTTCAGCGAGTTTGCGGGGTTCTTCCGGATCGGGAGGCAAAGGCTTTCCGTGAGCGACATCACAGAAAGGACAACGACGGGTACAGATTGCACCTAAAATCATAAAAGTTGCCGTACCGTGATTAAAACATTCGTGTAAATTTGGACAAGAGGCTTCTTCACAGACGGAATGCAAGCCGTGACGACGCATTCCATTTTTGATACTGTTAATTTTTACTGAACTTGCCGGAAGTTTGATTTTCATCCATTCCGGTTTTTTCAGTAATTCTTGGTTTGGATCGATATTTTTAACAGGAATGATGGAAGTTTTTGCAGCATCACGATATTTGACACCACGCTCCATTTTAAATGGCGTTGACATGATTTTTTCCTAAAGAAAAATGCCTAGAGTAGGCATTTTTATTGTAAATGTTAAATATTCGTTGCATTATAGCCTAAAAGTTCGGCAAAGTGTTTAATTAATTTGGGCGAAACATTATCTAAAGTTGCGTCTTTTTTCTCTATAAAATCGGCAAGTTGACACATTTCTAAGCCAGCATAGCCGCAAGGATTAATATAATGGAAGGGATTCAAATCCATATGGATATTGAATGCCAATCCATGGAACGAACAACCTTTACGGATACGCAATCCCAATGAACAGATCTTTTTTCCCTCAATATAAACGCCCGGCGCATCCGCTTTTGGGTAGCCCTCAATACCGTAATCCGCTAAGGTTTTAACCACCGATTGCTCAAGAGCGGTCACTAACTGACGCACATTTAAATTTTGATGACGTCGAATATCAATTAATACATACATCACCAACTGACCGGGTGCATGATAAGTAATTTGTCCGCCACGATCAGATTGCACAACAGGAATATCGCTGCTTTGGAGCAAGTGTTCAGGCTTGCCGGCTTGCCCTTGTGTAAAAACGGGAGGATGTTCAACCAACCAGATCTCATCGATTGTGTCAGCGTGACGATTATCTGTAAAATCCTGCATTTTGTGCCAGGTCTCTTGATAATCTTGTAAACCGAGTTGGCGTACGATAAGAGGTAATGTCGCCATATCAGATAACCATTTTCACGCCTTCAACTTTAGCGAGTTCCTTGTAAAGGGTTTCCACTTGTTCGAAATTCTGTGCAATCACATCAATAGAAACAGAATTATAAGTGCCTTTGCTACTGCGTTTTTCTTTGGGAATGTAATCCCCCGGGAGATATTTTTGCACGACCGCAATTAAATCCTGGGCTAAATCTTCACGATTTATGCCTGCGACTTTAAATGTCATTGCTGCGGGAAATTCCATTAATTCTTTCAGTTTTTCGTAATCTTGTTCTGTTGTCATAATTGTTCTCTACTTTGAGTGAGATAAAGGGCAGATCTTAAATCTGCCCCGTTTGAGATCATTAGTTCCCTCATAAAATGGGGAGGTGCGGTTAAATTTCAAGGTGTTTTAGAAAAGGCTTTTTATGGTGAGCACTAACCAATCCCATGCATTTCCAAAAAATCCGCCTTCTTTGACTTCTTGCATCGCTTGTAAATTAACGACTGCAATATCTTTGCCATCAAGTTGATAAATCACTTTTCCGACAACTTGACCTTTCGCCAAAGGGGCTTGTAAGTATTTATTATCTAATTCATAACGGGCCTTTAATTCAGACTGTTTCCCTTTTGGCACGGTAATAAAACTATCTTGTAATACACCAAGTTTCACACTGCTTTCATCACCGTAATAAACCGGTTGCTCTGAAATTTCTTTATTTGCTTCAAGGGTTTTTAAAGTTTCAAAATTGGCAAAGCCCCATTGTAATAATTTTTTACTTTCAACCTCACGCCCTTTATAAGTCGAAACCCCCATTACAACAGAAATCAAACGCATATTACTCGGATTCGTCGCTGAAGCTACAAGGTTATAACCGGCTTGGCTGGTATGACCGGTTTTCATACCGTCCACGTTCATGCTTTTATCCCATAATAGACCATTACGGTTAGGCTGTTTGATTTTGTTAAAGGTAAATTCTTTTTCTGCGTAAATTTTATATTCATCCGGCAGATCACGAATAATATGCGCCCCAATAATCGCCATATCCCGAGCCGAAGAATATTGATTCGGATCATCTAAACCATGTGGTGTAGTGAAGTTGGTATTTTTTAAACCGAACTGTTGGGCATATTTATTCATGGTATCCACAAAATTTAATACCGTGCCTGAAATATGCTCTGCCAATGCCACACAAGCATCGTTGCCGGAAACAATAATTACGCCTTTATTCAGATCCGAAACGGAAACTTGTTGGTTTAAGTTCAAAAACATTTTAGATGAATCAGGGAAATTGCGCCCCCACGCACTTTCACCAATAGTGACCATATCGCTATTATGAATTTTTCCCTGCTTTAATGCTTCCCCCACCACGTAGCTCGTCATCATTTTAGTTAGGGAAGCGGGATATTGGCGTTGATCAGGGTTTAACGAAGCAAGTACAGCCCCTGAGTTATAATCCATTAAAATATAGGTTTGCGCATTCACTTCCGGTGGAGTAATGCCATATTGTATATCATCTTGTGCAATAGCAGTAGAAGCAGCAAGAATACCGGAAAGAAGAACAGTTTTAGTAAATTTAGCACTTTGCTTTAACATAGCATTTCCTTAATAAAATCTTAATTTTTATGAGTATAAACGACTAATGGGTTTTCACCGGCAATTTTTTGTAATTTTGCCTTTAACTGTGTTGTGACTTGTTTATCTTTTAAAGGACCAAAATGAATTTCATATCTGCCATTGCGATGATTAACTTCCGTATTAACATTATCAAGTGCAAGGCGTGTAATCATATCGTTAGCAAGCTTTTCGCTAGGAAGATTTAACATTTTTAACGAGTATTGCTCTTTAAATGTTTTCGGTTCATTTAAGCGTTTTTTTCTTTCGCTTTTTTCCATATTAACAAGGCGCTCGGAAGCTGCTTCTGTTCTTGCATATTTAGCAAGTGTTTTGACTCCTGCACCTGAAATATTACCATTTGCCGCCACATGTAATGCCTCGACTTTAACCTGCCCAACACCACGGGCAATTAAACCGATTTCTCTCGCTGCAGTGTAAGAAAGATCAATAATACGATCACGACTAAAAGGACCACGATCGTTAATACGTACAATAGTTTTCTTATTATTGTGTAAATTAGTCACTAACGCATAAGAGTTGATCGGCAAAGTTTTGTGCGCTGCCGTATAGAGATTCGCATTATAAGGTTCTCCACTGGAAGTACGACGACCTTGAAATTTACGATGGTAATAACTTGCAATTCCATTTTTTGAATACGCTTTGGCACCACTAGAGCCGTACGTCGTATAGGTTTTACCATTCACTGTATAACTTTTAGGCGAGTTAACCGATGTTGTGCGGGTCAGACTCGCACCTTTAATCCCATATTGTTTCAGGGGATCATTTTGAGCTTGAGCCGGTAAAATGCTTAAAGCTACAACGACCATAAGCGCGGTCGATTTTACAAGCGTTTTGAATTTCATAACATGAATTTTCCAATAAATAAAGTTGTATGTAAGAAAACTAAAACGCCGATTAGTTCCCATTTATAAATCTTGTGCGATGGGTATGAATTGACATGATTAAGCCAAAACTCGCCATAATCGCCACATAAGAAGTGCCTCCATAACTAAATAATGGCAATGGCACGCCCACTACCGGCAAAATGCCACTCACCATACCAATATTGACGAATAAATACACGAAAAAAATTAACGTCGTCGCCCCCGCTAAAATACGCCCAAAAGAGGTTTGAGCATTAACGGCAATCATTAAGCCACGAACAATAATAAACATATAAATCGCAATTAAAATGCCAAAACCTACCATACCATGTTCTTCACTCATCACGGCAAAAATAAAATCGGTATGGGGTTCAGGCAGAAATTCAAGCTGGGATTGTGTGCCTTGCATCCAACCTTTTCCCCAAATTCCTCCTGAGCCGATAGCAATTTTAGATTGCAGAATATGATACCCAGCCCCGAGCGGATCTTTTTCAGGATCAAGTAGAGTCAGAACCCGCGTACGCTGATAATCGTGCATTAAGTAAAGCCACATAATCGGAATAAATCCCGCTAACCCCACAACAGCGGCAAGAATTAACCACCAATTCATCCCTGCGAGAAAAACCACGAACAAACCCGAGGCACTCACTAGAATTGAAGTACCGAGATCAGGTTGAATCGCCACCAACAAAGTAGGCACGATAATCATCGCAATAGCGATGAAGGTTTCGCTTAATTTTGGAGGAAGCGGACGATTCCCCAAATAAACCGCTACCATCAAAGGTACTGCCAATTTCACAATCTCTGAGGGCTGAAAACGAATAAAACCGAGATCTAACCAGCGCTGAGCACCTTTACTGGTTGTTCCAATCGCATCTACCAAAATCAGCAATATCAAACCGACCAAATAAAGATAAGGCGCTATCCGTTGATAAAATTTAGGCGGAAGTTGGGCCATCACTAACATTACCGTAAAACCAAGGAAGACCTGAATAATACGATTTCTAAACATGATTTCACTACCGCCCGAGGCACTATAAAGCACCAACATACCGTAACCGCTAATAGCAATTAGCCCCAGTAATAACCAAAAATCTAAATGTAACGGCTTCCATAAACGAAGCCAAATTGGCGTTTTTTCTTCCATTATTCCGCTCCGTTTTCCATTAATGACTTGTTATTAAGCACTTGAGGCTTATCCGCATTTTCTTTTCGTTCTATTTCCGGTAAACGTTTATTTAAGTAATAATCCATAATTTTACGCACAACCGGCGCGGCATTACTTGAACCGCCACCGGCATTTTCTAAAATAATCGCTACCACCATTCTAGGGTTTTCATAAGGCGCATAAGCGGTAAACCAAGCGTGATCATGAAGCTCTTTTTTTAAATCCGCTGCATTATATTTTTGGTTTTCTTTTAAACTGAATACTTGCGCCGTCCCGGATTTTCCGGCGACGTGATAGTTTGTGCCGCTAAAAGCCTTTCGCCCTGTTCCGGTAGCAGAATTCACCACATTAAACATTCCCCGCTTTGCCGCGTCCCAATAGGCTTGTTTCGGCTCGGTAATATCCTCATAAAGCCGTGGATCTTGATAAGGTTCAACTGTTGCACCTTCAATAGATTTCATTAAATGGGGGGTATTTACTTTGCCATTATTCGCCAAAATAGCTGTCGCTTTTGCTACTTGTAATGGCGTGGATGTCCAATACCCTTGACCAATCCCCACGGAAATCGTATCCCCTTGTACCCATTGACGTTTATAGCGTTTTTGCTTCCACTCCCGAGTCGGCATATTTGCTGATGCTTCTTCGTTTATCTCAATTCCTGTCGGCATACCGAAACCAAAACGTTTCATCCATGAAGATAAACGATCTATCCCTAAGTTATAAGCGACTTGATAGAAATAGGTATCGGAAGATTCGGTAATCGCTTTATTTAAGTCGGTATAGCCGTGCCCTGCTTTTTTCCAATCACGAAAACGTTTTGTCGTATTTGGCAACATCCAATACCCCGGATCAAAAATTGTAGTGTTTTGATTAACCACATTTTCCGTTTGTGCAGCCACCGCAATAAAGGGTTTCACTGTTGATGCGGGCGGGTAAATCCCTTGTGTCGCACGGCTATAAAGTGGTCGGGCGGGATCTTCCAATAACGCTTTATAATTGGCACTGGAAATTCCGTCCACAAATAAATTATTGTCATAACTTGGAGTAGAAACCATTGCCAACACGCTGCTATCCTTCGGATCAAGCACAACCACCGCACCTGTTTGTCCGGCAAGTAAATCCGTAATATAACGTTGAAAGGCAAGATCGATGGTGAGATGGATACTTTTACCCGCCACCGCAGGTTGTTCACGTAATTTACGGATCACTTTCCCACGATTATTAATTTCCACTTCTTCAAAGCCCGTTGTGCCGTGTAATTGATCTTCGTAATAACGCTCAATACCTAATTTTCCCATATCATGCGAGCCGGCATAATTGGCAAATTTCTCGTCTTTTTTTAGCTTTTCAACATCTTTATCATTAATTTTACCCACATAGCCGAGAATATGCGCCATCATATCGCCATATAAATAATTACGTTTAAAATAAGGACGTACTTCAAGGCTTGGAAATTGATATTGGTTTACCGCAAAACGGGCAATTTGCTCCTCCGTTAAATTAGGTTTGAGCATAATAGATGTATAACGCGTGCCACGGCGGCGTTCTTTTTTGAAATTCTCAATATCTTCATCGGTTAAACCGACAACATAACGAAGTGCCTCAAAAGTGCGGTCTAAATTTTCCGTTTTTTCCGGCACAATGTATAAACCGAAAAAAGTCAGATTTTCAGCCAGCAATTCACCGTAGCGATCATAAATTAATCCACGGGTTGGCGGGACAGGCAAGAGTTTAATTCGATTGCCATTAGAGCGTGTTTGATAAGTATCAAAATTGATTACTTGGAGATGGTAGATATTGGTAAATAGCACACCGGTGAGCACAAGAATACCAATAAATGCCACCAATGTTCGGCGGGCAAAAAGATTCCGCTCCGCCTTTTTATCACGAATCGGTTCATGTGTCGGGACTGCGAAAAATTTCTTTAAATTCATCTAAAATTGACCGCACTTTTACTCACGATGGTAGGGATGATTCGTTGTCAGCGACCAAGCTCGATATAAACTTTCCGCCACTACAATACGTACCAACGGATGGGGCAAAGTGAGAGGCGAAAGCGACCAACTCTGCTCTGCAGCGGCTTTACATTCAGGTGAAAGTCCTTCCGGTCCGCCAATTAATAAACAAACATCCCGTCCGTCATTTTTCCAAGCTTCTAATTGTTCGGCGAGTTGCGGTGTCGTCCAAGGTTTACCGGGAATATCAAGGGTAACAATTTTGCTTTTTCCACAAGCCGCCAACATTGCCTTTCCTTCCTGCTCTAAAATACGTTTAATATCTGCATTTTTCCCCCGCTTTCCGGCTGGAATTTCAATTAATTCAAAGGGCATTTCTTTAGGAAAACGGCGTTGGTATTCTTCAAATCCGTTAATCACCCAAACGGGCATTTTTGTCCCTACTGCAATTAATGTGATTTTCACGAGTATTCCTCTTTATCAAGCAAGATAATTCTCACAGGAAAATGACCGCACTTTACGCCCAAAGTTTCTCTAATTGATACATCTCACGTGCATCGCGTTGCATAATATGAACGATAGTTTGCCCTAGATCCACCACTATCCAATCTGCCGTATTTTTACCTTCTTCACCAAAGGTTTCAACTCCGGCTTTCTTACATTCTGCAATTAAATTATCTGCCATTGCAGAAACCTGACGACTTGAAGTACCGGTGCAAATCACCATGTTTTCCGTGATGGAAGATTTTCCCCGTACATCAAAATGCACAATATCCGTACCTTTTAAATCGTCCAATTTATCCATTACAAATTCAACTAATGTCATTATTTTTCCTTACTAACAAAAACGTGAAATTCTACCATTGAATAAGAGGAAGGACTAGGCAAAGGGAAGAAAAAGTCAAATAAAAATAAAATCACACAAAAAAATAACCGCACTTTGAATGTGCGGTTAAAAAACTGACTGATGGTTTGAGATGAGAAAATTAAATCGCCCAACCACCGGCATAGAAAACAACTAATGCCACAGCAATTAATACTGTACCGATATTGAGGCGTTTAAAATCACCGCTCACAATACGACCAATCACTAATGCGGCAAAACCAAGCATAATGCCGGTAACAATGTTCGCTGTAAGTACAATGAATACGGCACAAATTAACCCGCTCATCGCCCCGACAAAATCATCAAAATCCAATTTGCTTACATTACTTAGCATTAATAATCCGACATACATTAGTGCCGGAGCCGTGGCATAACCCGGTACCAAGAAGGCGAGGGGTTGAAAGAAAAGCATTAATAAAAATAACACCCCTACCACAATAGCGGTAATCCCAGTTTTCCCACCTGCTGCGGTACCGGCTGCTGATTCAATATAGACGGCTGCCGGTGCCGTACCGAATAATCCTGAAAATAAGCTACTGACGGAATCAGAGGTTAAGGCTTTGCCGCCATTGATGATTTGTCCGTCTTTATCTAATAAATCAGCTTGTCCTGCAACAGCGCGGATAGTACCGGTCGCATCAAATACAGCGGTCATCACTAAAGCAAAAACAACAGGTAGAATAGCCGGTTGTAATGCCCCCTGTAAATCCAATTGTAAAAATAAAGAATTTTCACCAAAAGTAGGCATTTTGAAGACTTCACCGTTGAATTTTACGTTTGGATCAAAAATTAAACCGATGATAGTAATGGCAATGATCACCCATAAGATCCCGCCTTTCACTTGTATTTTTTCTAAGCCAACGATAAACGCCAAACCAATTAATGACATCATGACCGGAAATGAGGTGAAATTGCCTAATTTCACCGGTAAACCGGCTTGATTACTCACTACCAATTCTACGCCACTTGCCGCAATTAAAAGTAAGAATAAACCGATACCGATTCCTGCACCATGGGCAATACTGGCTGGAAGATTACGTAGAATCCAAGCGCGAATACCCGTCGCTGAAATGAGGGTAAAAGCCACCCCCATTAGGAATACCGCCCCCAAGGCAACCGGAATAGAAACACCTTGACCAATCACCAAACTAAATGCGGTAAAGGCTGTCAGTGAAATAGCGCAGCCAATCGCCATCGGTGCATTTGCCCATAAGCCGATTAAAATCGATCCTAAACCTGCCACTAAGCAAGTGGCAATAAATACGGATTCAGCAGGGAAACCGGCAGCCCCGAGCATATTGGGTACGACAATTACAGAATACACCATAGCAAGAAATGTAGTTAAACCAGCAATAATCTCTTGGCGAATAGTTGAACCACGTTTTTGCAATTCAAAGATTTTTTCTAAATTAGACATGTTGCCTCTAAAAAATAAGTCAGAATGAAAAGGCGCTATTCTACCGAAAGAATATAATATGTAAACGTTTGCGTGAGTAAAGTGCGGTCGTTTTTTGAATGAAAATTTAGAGCGACAAAATCATGTAAAAACTGCTATACTTTCGCCGTTTTTAATTCTATTAAATAAGGAAAGATAATGGCTGATTTTAATCAAATCTTAACTCCGGGTGATGTTGATGCAGGGATTATCAACGTTGTAAATGAAATTCCAGAAGGCAGTTGCCACAAAATCGAGTGGAATCGTAAAGTAGCGGCATTCCAATTAGATCGTGTCGAACCAGCAATTTTTGCAAAACCGACCAACTATGGTTTTATTCCACAAACATTAGATGAAGACGGTGATGAGCTGGATGTGCTATTACTGACCCGCCAACCGCTTGCAACCGGTGTATTCCTTGAAGCTAAAGTGATTGGCGTGATGAAATTCGTAGATGACGGTGAAGTGGACGATAAAATTGTCTGTGTACCGGCAGATGATCGCGATACAGGCAACGCTTACAACAGCCTTGCAGACGTGCCGGCTCAATTAATCAAACAAATTGAATTCCATTTCAACAATTATAAAGCATTGAAAAAACCGGGTAGTACAAAAGTGACACACTGGGGTGATGTTGAAGAGGCGAAAGAAGTAATTCGCGAATCAATCAAACGTTGGAATGAACGCTAATTTCTCATATTTATATTAAAGGACTGAACCAAAGAGATTATTGGAATCAGTCCTTAATATCCGTTGAGGCAGCTTATAGGCTGCCTCTTCTTACTTATAGCGATTAATACATACCTTCACGCTCTTCACGAGTGCTGATATAAATATTTTTTACTTGAGTATAAGCATCAAGCATCATTTTATGGGTTTCACGACCGATACCGGATTGTTTATATCCCCCAAATGGTGTGCCTGCCGGTAAGCGGTTATAGCAGTTCACCCAAACCCGCCCTGTTTCAAGTGCACGAGAAACACGTAAACAACGATTGATATTTTGGCTCCATATACCGCCACCTAAACCGTATTCGCTATCATTTGCCATTTTTATGACCTCTTCTTCGGTTTTAAATTTAATCACAGTAGCTACAGGACCAAAAATTTCTTCCTGTGCAATTTGTGCTTGATTATTCGGTGCTTCAATCAATGTTGGCGCTAAAAATTCTCCCTTATCCAATCCGGTATCCTGTAGGCGTTTTCCACCGGTAATGATACGGCAACCCTCTTGTTCACCAATTTTGACGTATTTCAAGATCGTTTCCAATTGACCGGCATTCACTTGTGCACCCATTTGGGTATCATCTTCCCAAGGTAAGCCAACTTTGACTTTCTTAAACTCTTCAGCTAATGCTGCGACGAATTTATCATAAATGCCCTCTTGAACAAAAATTCTAGAACCGGCACAACAGACCTGACCTTGATTGAATAAAATCCCTTTTTGTGCCCCTTCTAATGCTTTATCAAACGGCATATCATCAAAGAAAATATTGGCTGATTTACCGCCTAACTCAAGGGTTGCCGGAATGAGCATCTCCGCAGCAGCTACGGCAACATTACGTCCAATAGCCGTTGAACCGGTAAAGGCTAGTTTGTTAAATCCTTTGTGATGCAGCATATATTCTCCGGATTTACTGCCTCGTCCGGTAATCACGTTGAGTACACCTTTTGGTAACAAATGGTTAATTTTTTGAGCGAGAGATAATAAACTTAATGAAGTCGCACTAGACGGATGAATGACGATTGTACAACCGGCTGCCAACGCAGGGGCAATTTTCCAAGCCGCCATTAGAAATGGAAAGTTCCACGGAATAATCTGTCCCACAACACCGATAGGTTCACGCAGTACCACTGATAAATCTTCGCTATCCAGTTGATTTGCTGTACCTTCCTCTGAACGAATTACACCAGCAAAATAACGGAAATGATCCGCTGCTAAAGGAATATCTGCGGCTCTCGTTTCTCTAATTGGTTTGCCATTATCCAAAGTTTCTTGTAAGGCAAATAATTCTGCATTTTCATCAATCACATCAGCAATTTTATTTAATATTGCCGCCCGTTCAGTCACTGTGGTATGTCGCCAAGTTTTGAACGCTTGCTGTGCGGCTTCAACGGCAATATCAACATCGGCATCCGTCGCATCAACAAATTTCGCAAGTTCTTCCCCGTTTGCGGGATTATGAGAGGCAAGTAGTGTGCCACCCATTTTCCATTCACCGTTAATTAATAAACCATATTCTTGATCAAAAACATTTAGATTTTTTGCCATATGCTACTCCTTTGATTGTCATTGCCAGCAGGCTATTTTCGGCTCTTTTTATAGAACCAAGTGTATTACCGATATACACCGATAAAATTGAATAAAAAGTATAACTAAATTCTAAACATTAAATGGTTATCTAAAGGGCTGAAGCCAACGTCAGTTAAGTCCTTTCTATTAAAACGGATAGATCAAAGTGTTATTCGACCCAATATTTTTTCTTTGGGGTTTGCCCGATACCGGGATTAAAGCTATTGGTAGGATCCAATTTTTTGTAAAATTTACGTAAT
Organism: Rodentibacter mrazii; assembly: GCF_001998825.1. GTDB lineage: Bacteria > Pseudomonadota > Gammaproteobacteria > Enterobacterales > Pasteurellaceae > Rodentibacter > Rodentibacter mrazii. The sequence goes on along the minus strand of NZ_MLHG01000009.1, from coordinate 9,445 downwards.
TCCGGCTTCGCTTCATATAAATGTCCTACATTATGTTCAGCCGGGTACTGAGCCCCTCTCTGATCAAGTAATTTCAACATTTCATGTTCCAATTTTACGCAATCAACCCCTTTTTTAACGATATAATCTTGGTGGAAAACATGACACATAAAATGCCCATAATAAAGTTTATGACTGATTTGCTCATCTATTTCCTTAGGCAATTTCTCGAACCATTCTTTATCATTACGACGTAATGCAACATCAAGCGCGACAATATCTTCAACGTCTTTCTCATGAATGGCACGATAGCGGACAGCAGCTGAAGCAACGGCAAAACGATGTAGCATGGCTGCCTGTGTTTCTATCGAATTACATTCAAAATATCCGCCTTTTGGACTATCACTAAAATAATCTTTTAAGAAGATACGAGCTTCATTCACACCTTGCCCGCCCATTTTAATAATTAAATGATGTTCATAGCGATCCCGATATTGCCATAAACTTTTTGGTAAGTGTTCCGGTAACACTTTTGAAAGCAATTGTAAAAATTTATCGCTTAAATGCCGTGGTAAAAATGAAACTTTCTTACTTAAGCGATCAACACTCGCTTTTAAGGCAAATAACTTAGGCAACCAGTGTGTGCCAAATTTTTTAATCACCCAAAACGTATCTTTTCCATAACGGGCGGCAACATCAAAGGCATCTCGATGAATATATTCGCCCGAAATCGGTAACTGTTCAAAATTTGCTAACGTTTGACGGCGAATATCATTAAGAACCTCTGTTTGGTTAGTCCCAATATAGAAAACGGCGGTTTCACTTTCTAATGGAAATGTATCTAAACGCACCGCAAAAATCGCTAATTTACCCGCACTACCGGAGGCTTCATAATGACGGGCTGGGTCTGCATTAAAACGGGCTGGAGAGTTTTCATCAACTTGACGAACATGATTGCAATAGCGGTGATCATGTCCTTTTCCGCAATCCTGAATAATATCTTTCTGTTGATAATGATGTCCTTGCAAATTAGTTAAAATTTCTTCCGGCGTACTACCTAAATCTATACCAAGATGATTTTTTAGTTCCAATTCGCCCAGTTCATTTAGCTGAGCGTAAAGTGCCATTTCCGTATAAGCCGGCCCGCGTTGAACCAATGCCCCACCTGAATTATTACAAATTCCCCCGATAACGGAAGCGCCAATGCAAGAAGAGCCAATCACTGAATGAGGCTCACGCCCGTGAGATTTCAATTTATTTTCCAAGTCATTTAAAGTAGAACCCGGTAAACAAACTACTTGAGAGGCGTCATTAATTAATTGAATGCCATTAATTCTCATTGCATTGATGATGACAATTTCACGATCGTAGTCATTACCGTTTGGCGTTGAACCTCCGGTTAATCCCGTATTGGCAGCTTGGTTAATAATAATCACATCCTGCTCTACACAGACTTTCAACACCTGCCAAAATTCCAATAAGGTTGCAGGTTTAACGACGGCGACGGCATTTCCTGAGCCGAAACGGTAGCCACTACGATAAGCTTCTGTTTTTGAAGGTTCGGTGATGATATATTGGCTTCCTACAATTTTTGTGAGTTGAGAAATAAGTTGATTCATAGCTATTTGTAATACTCATGTTAAAAAATTATTTCTATTTTATATACTTCAACAAGAAATTATGCCAGTGCCAAAAGGTCGTTTTGTGACAAATATCACATAAAAGTGCGGTCAAAATAGATCCGTTTTTTGAGATGAAATAGTGCTATAATCGGCAACAATTCCAAGTCTATGAAAAGGAGTCTAAGATGGCAATTTTAGTCACCGGCGGTGCCGGCTATATCGGTTCGCATACGGTTGTCGAATTATTAAATGCAGGCAAAGAGGTTGTGGTATTAGACAATCTTTGTAATTCATCACCGAAATCCCTTGAGCGTGTAAAACAAATCACAGGTAAAACCGTCAAGTTTTATGAAGGCGATATTTTAGATCGAGCATTGCTGCAAAAAATCTTTGCCGAAAACACCATTCATTCAGTGATTCACTTTGCCGGCTTAAAGGCGGTGGGTGAAAGCGTGCAAAAACCGGCGGAATATTATATGAATAACGTTGCCGGTACAGTGGTATTGCTACAAGAAATGAAAAAAGCGGGAGTATGGAATTTTGTGTTTAGTTCTTCCGCTACCGTGTATGGCGATCCCCAAATTATTCCCATTACCGAAGATTGCGAAGTGGGCGGCACAACCAATCCTTACGGCACATCAAAATATATGGTTGAGCAAATTCTACGTGATGTAGTAAAAGCGGAGTCTCAGTTCAGTATGACAATTTTACGTTATTTCAATCCGGTAGGGGCTCATTCCAGCGGTTTAATCGGCGAAGATCCAAATGGTATTCCAAATAATCTATTACCTTATATTAGCCAAGTGGCGATTGGAAAACTCGCGCAACTTTCTGTTTTTGGTAGCGATTATGATACACACGATGGCACAGGTGTACGTGATTACATTCACGTAGTGGATTTAGCCATCGGGCATTTAAAAGCGCTTCAACGCCACGAAGACGATTCAGGTTTACATATTTATAATCTCGGAACAGGACACGGCTATTCCGTATTGGATATGGTGAAAGCCTTTGAGAAAGCGAATAACATTGAAATTCCATATAAACTTGTTGATCGTCGTCCGGGTGATATTGCCACTTGCTATTCCGATCCAAGCTTAGCAGCGAAAGAGTTAGGTTGGACGGCAGAACGCGATCTTGAAGCGATGATGAAAGATACATGGAATTGGCAGAAAAATAATCCGCAAGGGTACAGAGACTAATTTTCCGTTTTTAAATATCATCTTATGGTGACATGGGTAAAAATTCGTGTTGCCTAATTTATTACCAAAATGAACCGCACTTTATGCCTAATTCTCTGCTTTCACAAATTTTCACACGTAAAATGTTAATTTGCGTGTTCACCGGTTTTAGCTCTGGCTTGCCGTTATTTGTATTGTTACAAATGTTGCCGGTATGGCTGACCGATAAGCAGCTTTCCGTTGAGCTTATCGGTGCAGTGACCGGCGTTATGTTGCCTTATGGGTTAAAATTTTTATGGGCACCCTTGTTAGATCGTTATTTCCCGAGCTTTTTAGGTCGTCGCCGAAGTTGGCTGCTGATTTCTCAAGTGATCTTACTTGCCTTACTTTATGCTATCAGCCTCTTTGATCCTATCTCTCAGTTAAGTATTGTTGCCAATATTGCGTTATTCATTGCATTTTTTTCGGCTACACAAGATATCGTACTTGATGCCTATCGCCGTGAAATTTTAAGTGACCACGAACTTGGCTTAGGCAACACCATCCACATTAATGCCTATCGTATTGCAGGTTTAATTCCCGGTGGACTTTCCCTTTATCTTGCCACAATTTACCCATGGAAAACCGTGTTTTTATGGACCGCACTTTGTATGTTGATAGGGATTTTTATGACATTGTTCCTCGCCAAAGAACCCAAGATTGATGCTCCAGAAAACAATCAGCCTTTTTACCAAGCTTTTTGGATTCCCTTGAAAGAGTTTTTCCAACGTAAAGGTGTGGCGCAAGCGATAGGTTTTTTACTGTTCTTATTTTTATATAAATTTGGTGATTCCTTTGCCACAACACTGCAAACTAAATTTATCTACGATATGGGATTCGGCAAAGAAGATATTGCTCTAGTGGTTAAAACAACCTCTCTTTGGGCTGGCATTTTATCGGGGCTTGCCGGCGGAGTCATGATGTTAAAACTGGGGATTAACCGTGCCTTATGGTTATTCGGTTTGGTTCAAATGGTGACGATTGGCGGTTTTATTTGGTTGGCAAAATTTGGACATTTTGACAGTATCACCTCCACCGAATTATGGCGATTAGGTATTGTTATCGCCGCTGAATACATTGGTGTGGGACTGGGCACTGCGGCTTTTGTTGCCTTTATGGCACGTGAAACGAACCCACTTTATACCGCCACCCAACTGGCACTTTTTACCAGCCTCTCCGCTTTACCCAGTAAAGGGTTGGGTATGCTTTCAGGCTATGTGGTGGGGGCGGTAGGCTATTATGATTATTTTTGGCTATGCTTATTTTTAGCGGTTCCGGGCATGATTTGTTTATACTGGGTCGCCCCTTGGAACGAGAAAAAATCTGCATAGTGGAAAAGTGCGTTCAAAAAGATAAAAAATTTGACCGCACTTCGCTTTATCAGTATCTTACCCAAGTTTATTTACATTGATTGATTTAATTGGAGATTTTTTATGAAAATTATTCTTTTAGGTGCACCGGGCGCAGGAAAAGGAACACAAGCACAATTTATTATGAAAAAATTTGGTATTCCTCAAATTTCAACCGGTGATATGTTCCGTGCAGCAATTAAAGCTGGCACTGAACTTGGTAAGCAGGCTAAGGCGTTAATGGATGAAGGAAAATTAGTACCGGATGAATTAACAGTGGCATTGGTAAAAGATCGCATTACCCAACCGGATTGTGCAAACGGTTTCTTGTTAGACGGTTTCCCTCGCACCATTCCACAAGCGGATGCCTTGAAAGAATCAGGCGTGAAAATTGATTATGTGTTAGAGTTTGATGTGCCTGATGAGGTGATTGTTGAGCGTATGAGCGGTCGCCGTGTGCACCAAGCCTCAGGGCGTTCTTACCACATTGTTTACAATCCGCCGAAAGTGGAAGGCAAAGACGATATTACCGGTGAAGATCTCATTATCCGTGCCGATGATAAACCGGAAACCGTATTAGATCGTTTAGCGGTTTATCACAAACAAACTCAACCGTTAGTAGATTACTATCAAGCTGAGGCGGAAGCGGGCAACACGCAATATTTCCGCTTAGACGGCACACAAAAAGTGGAAGCCATAAGTCAAGAATTAGATAAAATCTTAGGTTAAAACCCATTAAAATTTGACCGCACTTTAACGAAGTGCGGTCATTTTCTCGCTTGTTTTCAATATTGAATTGGGGAAAATATGAGTAAAAGAAAAACGATCACCTTAACCCTTGCTGCGATACTCGTTATCGCTGGCGCAGGTGCACAAATTTATACCAATCGTAAAGTGGATCAGGTATTGCAAAAATTCCCTTATTCTTTAGATAACCAAGCGATATTAAAGATTACCGAAAGCAATAAAAATTTTTTTAGCCGTGATTTAATATTCAGCGTAACAGATAATGATGAACAAAGTGCTGAGATTATTTTCACCAAATTAACAACGCTACCTTTCTTTATTACAGCGGAATCCAAATTTTCTGATCAGTTTGTGAGAAAATTAAATAAAGATTTAAATATTACGATTGATAAAAATACGATTAATAGTAAATTTTCACCGGTAGGCGATTATTTACAATCTAATATTTTGACGGAATTTCGAGATTTTGCCAATAAACCGCAACAGATGGCAATTTCATTAAATATCTTAAACGATCGGGATATTGAATTGAAAGGTAATTTGACCGGTTTCAACTATGATAATGAGAGCAAATTAAATCAGGTAGAAGGTAAAGTTTATTTTACTTCGTTAACCGAAAATAAATATGATTTAACCAATATTGAGTTAACCGCAGAAAATGCTGAATTGGCATTATTGAATGGTGAAAACACACGTTTACAACTAAAAAACACCACCTATAAATTTAATAAAAGCAAAGGGAATAATACGGAAAAACGTGATTTAACCACAAAGCTAAGTAGTGATATTTTACGTATTTCTAATAAAAACCGTACTACAGAAGAAAGCCAAACAACATTTGGCGGTTTAAATATCAGTTTGAATCAACAAGGCGTCCCAAGTGCGGTCAATTTTTATAATGAATTTAAAAAACTTAGTACGGGCGATCAAAATATTAGAAATGGGGTGGATTTATTAATCGCTATATTGACTAAAAATGATTATTTTGACAGTAAGGTTTCTGTTATTTCAGTTAATGCGCCGAAAAAGCAAAAACCTTATTTTAATTTACAAAATGGTAATATAGCGTTGAAATTAGATAATACGGATCTCACTAAAAGCAACGCCGATTTTGAACTCTTAGTGGGAAGTGTGAAACAAACACCGGAAGATCATGCCCAAAAATGGGATGCTAAAGATGGAAAACTTAGTGTTCAATTAAAAAACTATAATGTTGCCAATGAGTTGAGCCTTATTCCGTTCTTTTTGGAAAGGCTTACTGTAAAATCTCCACCATCTAAAGATAATAAAGATTTCCTTCATTTAAAAGACAAATGGGTGAAAGAATTTAGGGAAAATTCAAACATTGATTTTTCACTGCATAGCTTAAATCTATTTGAAAATAAAATAACCGATCTTACATTTAATAATAAATCTAAGTCATTAGAAAATAATCAATATAGTACGAGTTTTACACTGAATACAAAGAAAATTAATGTGCCGGAACAAAGTGTGCAAATTGAGGATTTGTCGATTTCTATTCCACTAAAGCTTAATGACCCTCGTTCGTATTGGTCTTCAGCATTTTGTTTAGGAGCTTATGAGACGCTTTGTCAGACTTATTTAACAACAGCGACACAAGAAAAATATTTGAATAACGCATGGTCGGATCTAAATTTTATCTTAGATCATACCAATGTGACCTTTAATCTCAACACATCGCCCGAAACGAAAGCCTATCCGGTAAAATTTGAAGCCAATGGTATGATGACTAAAGCACCGGAAGATGCGAAATCATCTCAGGGTTGGTCTTTCCTAGATAGAATAGAAGGTTTATTAAGGATTTCCTTTGATAAAAGGTTAGTTGAAATTCAGGATGAGAAAACAAGTAAGATTAAAGAATTAAGTTCATTCTGGAGTATGATTCAAAGCGAAATTCAACCATATGGTACTGTTCTTCCTGCTTTTATGGCGGAAGGTGAGAATTATGTGGCTAAGTTTGAAAAAAATGACAATGGCTATTTCATTAACGGCAAATCTTTTGAGGAGATAGAACAAGAACTTTTGATAGAAGAAGAAAGTTCATCAGAGAAATAATAAAAAAATGCCCACGGACGGTATGGTGGGTATTTTTTTATCGTTAATGAAAAACACACCAAAATCTGACCGCACTTTATCCTTTACAAATAGTGAAATAAACCTAAAATACGGGCTTTTAACGCGACTTGCCTACGGGTAGGTTACTGACTTGAAATCAGAAAAAGAGTAGATTATGACCACCTCATTTAAGCCCGAATTACTTTCTCCCGCCGGTTCTCTAAAAAATATGCGCTATGCCTTTGCCTATGGTGCAGATGCTGTCTATGCCGGTCAGCCTCGTTATAGCTTACGAGTGCGTAACAATGAATTTAATCATGCAAATTTAAAAATCGGTATTGATGAAGCGCATGCCCTTGGTAAAAAATTCTATGTTGTTGTGAATATTGCACCGCATAATTCTAAACTCAAAACCTTTATTAAAGATTTACAACCTGTAATTGATATGAGACCGGATGCGTTGATTATGTCCGATCCTGGTTTGATTATGCTGGTGCGTGAACATTTCCCCGATATTGATATTCACCTTTCAGTACAAGCCAATGCGGTAAACTGGGCAACGGTGAAATTTTGGAAACAAATGGGGCTAACCCGTGTGATTTTGTCCCGAGAACTTTCCTTAGATGAAATTGCTGAAATTCGCCAACAGGTGCCGGATATTGAACTTGAGATTTTCGTACATGGCGCATTATGTATGGCATATTCTGGTCGTTGCTTGCTTTCCGGCTACATTAATAAACGCGATCCAAACCAAGGCACTTGCACTAATGCCTGTCGCTGGGAATATAAAATGGAAGAAGGCACGGTAGATGAAGTGGGCAACATTGTACCGAAAATTGATCCTATCCAACAAATTGAAATAAAAAATGTTGCGCCAACTTTAGGTAAAGGTAATGTAACAGATAAGGTATTCCTTTATACCGAATCTCAAAAAACTGATGAACAAATGACTGCCTTTGAGGACGAACACGGCACTTATTTTATGAATTCAAAAGACTTACGTGCAGTACAACATGTGGAAAAGTTGACCGCACTTGGTGTTCATTCCTTAAAAATTGAAGGTAGAACCAAGTCTTTCTATTATTGTGCCCGTACCGCACAAGTGTATCGAAAAGCTATTGATGATGCTGCGGCAGGTAAACCTTTTGATGAAAGTTTGATGGATACCCTAGAATCTCTCGCCCACCGAGGTTATACCGAAGGATTCTTGCGCCGTCATACACATGATGAGTATCAAAACTATGAATACGGCTATTCTATTTCCGATCGCCAGCAATTTGTCGGTGAATTTACCGGGAAACGTAACGAACAAGGCATGGCAGAAGTGGCGGTAAAAAATAAATTTTTACTCAATGATGAAGTGGAAATGATGACACCACAAGGTAATATCAATTTTAAAATTGAGAAAATGCTAAATCGAAAAAATGAAGCAGTGGAAGCTGCATTAGGTGATGGACATTTCGTATTCTTAGATGTGCCGCAAGATATTAATTTAGAATATGCTCTCTTGATGCGTAATCTGGTGAACACAAATACGCGTAACCCTCATAATTAATTGTTAAATAAATGTTGCATTTATTTTAAAAATCATTATAATCCCTAGCCATACCTGATTTGTTAATTCAACAACTCATAGTATGACTCCAAATATTTTGCCCTTTCAATTTTTGAAAGGGCTTTTTTGTGCATTTAAGAAACATTGTAAGTAAAGTCAAACAATCGCAGTTTTATAATTCAGTCTTTTTTCTCTCTGGATGGATAAATTGTGAATCTTTTAAGCTATAAGCAGCGATCCAAAACTACAAAACAAATCGCATAAAAAATACACTCTAATCTTCGCACTCTAATAATTATACGGTATGATGTGGTGCGGAATTTATTTAAGGATACACTATGAAGCATCTCTCAATCTTACTGGCTTGTATGCCGATTTTTACTTGGGCAAATCAGCAATCAATACCAATACAAAATGAATTTAACCGTTTTCAACAGCAAGCAAAAAATCAAAATGAGCAGCTTCAGCAAGTACAGCAACAGCGTTGGCTTTCACAGCATCAATATCAAACAGAACAACAAGAGCATGCTCAAGCTGATTTATCTCAAGTTTGCCTACCGTATAGTGAAGTGAGGTTTGTGGGCTTCCATTTAATCGATCCTTTGCCTTTTGCACCAAAAAAGAATGAATGTTTAAATGAAGAGCGTTTAAACCGACTCAGTCAGGATCTTACTTCTGCTTACTTAGCTTTAGGTTATGTTTATAATCCTTTTCAATTTGAAGACGATGGCTCCGGAAAACTCACAATGAGAGTAACAGAAGGGAAGGTAAGTTTGCTTTCCAGTAACAGCGAGCGACTCAATTTTACTATGCTTTTCCCGAATATTTTAGGTAAACCATTAAACATTAAGGATTTGGATCAAGCATTGGATCAAGCGAGTAAAAATCCACCTTCAT
>NZ_MLHG01000089.1 GCF_001998825.1 Rodentibacter mrazii | reverse complement strand
CAATCCTAGTGTGCAAGATTTTTCTATTAATTAAAATAGTTAAATATGCTAATGTTTTAGCAAAATTTAATCATTTTGTTAGGGAGAACTTGCATTATGTCAATTTTGGACGAAACTAATCAAAAATTATTGAGCCTATTACGGGAAAATGCGAGATACTCTATTGCATTTTTAGCCAAGAAATTAAAAGTTTCTCGAGCAACAGTGGTAAACCGCATTGCACGACTTGAGAAAGAAGGTATTATCTTAGGCTATCGGGTGGAGCTTCACTCAACACTAGAATCTAATGGTATTAAGGCTTGGACAACCGTGATTATCGATGGTGGGGCAACCGCAGAGGTCGTTCAAACCCTTCGAGGTGAACCTTGTATCAATGCGATTTATGATACTAACGGGCGTTGGGATATTCTTATTGAACTTATCGCGCCCTCATTGGAAGAACTAGGACAAGCATTGGAACGAATCCGATCAATTAAAGCGATTATTTCTTCTGAAACCTATATTCATTTAAAACGTTATGCTTAGCCTGAGAGAATCTATAAAAACGCTCAAGATAAAAAATCGGCAACAAGAATGCCGATTTTTTTATCAAGTGCGGTTAAAATTTGATTATTTTTCTGCAGTGCCCGATGTTTCTTTATTAAACCCGGGTTCTACGTTGTTCATATCAGGTAACTGGTGAGCAATCAATACAAGTTTTTTCCTCTGTTTTGATCTTCTCGTTCATTTTCGCCACAACAGGGAGTTGTGCATTGCACTTCAAACCACATTTGATGTAAATCATATTGGCAAGGTAGAGCCACTGCCGTTCCATAAGTAACCAATTCTCTAATTAAAAAGAGGGGGATAATCTAGAAACTCTCCTGTCTGAAACACTAAATACTCTTGAAGGAGTACTGATGATATATTTACATTACTTCTAATAATGATAATATGATAAGTGAACATATTATATGTGCACTTATATTAATGGAGGATTTTATGAGTAAAGGTAACATTTGGAGTAAGTCTTTTGAACTAGATGTCAATCATACACCAGAACAAATCTGGCAGGCATTCGTTGATACTTCTAACTGGAAGCTGTGGAATTCAGGGGTGAAATCAATTAAAATCGAGGGGCCATTTGTTTCAGGGACATGGTTTTCAATGGAGCTTCCGGAGGGTGACATCATCCGTAGTCAGCTAGTTGACGTTTCTCAAGGAAAACATTTCATCGATGAAACCTGGATTGGAGATACATTGATTAGAGTGGAACATCGGATTGAGGCAGTACGCCTTGGTCTGAGTAAATTTATCTACGCTATACGTACACAGGGATCCGATGCTCAGTTTTTTGGAGAGGGAATTAGTTCGGATTTTCCGCAGGTGATGACTGGATTGGCAAAATATCTCGCTAACAAAGTGGTTTAATACTCATGTCATCTAAATGTAGCAAACCTCTTCCTAGTCATTTTGAAGGTCCATACGACAGCCCGGGTTTTTTACTATGGCGAGTGTCAAACGGTTGGCAGCGGGAGCAGAGAAATGCCCTGCAACATATTGGTTTAACACACACACAATTCGTAGTTCTGGCGGTGGCCAGTTGGTTTTATGAAAAGGAGCCTCTGACGCAAGCTCGGCTGTCACAATTAACAGGTAGTGACCCAATGACGATTTCTCAAGTTGTTCGTGTACTTGAAAAAGCAGGATATTTTGAGCGCACTCCTTCCCCAAGGGATATGCGGGTCAAGGTGATCTCTGTGTCAGCAACAGGTCGGAGCCTTGCGGCAGAGGCAGTGAAAATTGTTGAAGCGACAGATAAGAAGTTTTTCATGCCGTTAGGAGAAAATAATTCCTCCTTTATTTCACTATTTCAAAAACTTCTTTGAGTCAAGCCTTTCATAAACTAGCACATCCGTAATAGTTTCTGACTGTGTAAAAAAGTTTGGAGTGGATGTTTTTGTCTCTCTCAAGCTATATAGTAAGAGTTGGGCGAGTGAAGGATTTGCCATTCATGCCCCCTTGCTAATGAAAGACGTGAGCTATCCACATTTTTAGAAAAAATATAAGGATATGCTATGAACTTCTATTTAGGAAAGTCTTTTTGGAAATATAGACTTGTGTCAATCCTAATAAGCATGTCATTTTCTTTATTATATCTTTCTCTTAACTGGTATATTATTAGTGAATATAAAGATGCTATTTATATTAGCTACATTAATATTCCTAGTATAATCATACC
>NZ_MLHG01000088.1 GCF_001998825.1 Rodentibacter mrazii | reverse complement strand
AGATTACCGCACAAGGAAAAATCCCCCTTCTTGTGGGGGGAACGATGCTCTATTACAAAGCCTTGCTTGAAGGGCTTTCCCCTTTACCCTCCGCTGATGAAGCAATCCGAGCTGACATCGAGCAAAAAGCCGTACAACACGGTTGGGCAATGTTGCATAATGAACTGGCAAAAATTGATCCTATCTCTGCTCAACGAATTAACCCTAATGATTCTCAGCGGATCAATCGAGCCTTGGAAGTGTTCTATATTACGGGAAAATCCCTCACCGAGCTGACCGAACAAAAGGGAGAATCCTTACCCTATAATATTATGCAATTTGCCATTGCCCCTGAAGATCGCCATATTTTGCATAACCGTATCGAACAACGTTTCCACAAAATGATTGAATTGGGTTTTCAAGAAGAAGTGGAAAAACTCTCTGCACGAGGCGATCTCACGCCTGATTTACCCTCAATTCGCTGCGTGGGCTATCGCCAAATGTGGGACTATTTGCAAGGTGATTACGACCACGATGAAATGATCTTCCGTGGTATCTGTGCCACCCGCCAGCTCGCCAAACGCCAAGTAACTTGGCTGCGGGGCTGGAAAACCCCAGTTCAATGGTTGGATAGCTTACAGCCCAACCAAGCCAAAGAAACGGTGTTACGCCAAATCGAAGCACATATACACATATAAAAGGTGAGTAAAATGACCGCACTTTCCGCTCTCATCGCCCCCAAACTTACCGAACTTGGCACAATTTTGTGCCAATCTTTTCCTGAAATGGATACCCATGATATTTTTCAACAAATTCAGCAATATCAACAAGATAAAAACCACCCAATCGGAAGATTAGGCTATGCGGTGGCGATGTCGGATTTTGTGGAAAAAATCTTGCAAAAACAACCGCACTTACTCGCACAATGGTGGGAAAAAAGCCCGACTTTTACCGATTGTGAGCAATATTCGGTACGTTTAAACAATCAATTATCAGGTATTTCCCATGAGGCTGAATTTTATAAAGCCCTGCGTGTTTTTCGTAATGCAGAAATGGCGAAGTTAAGTTTTTGCCAAAGTCTCAATCTTGCCACAGTCGAGGAAATTTTTATCCGTCTTTCACAGCTGGCTGAAAGCCTTATTATTGGTGCGCGTGATTGGCTTTATCGCAAAGCTTGTGAGGAAATGGGTACGCCATTAGACGAACAAGAAAAGCCACAATCACTTTATATTTTGGGCATGGGAAAACTAGGGGGATTTGAACTCAATTTTTCTTCCGATATTGATTTGATTTTTACTTATCCTGCTCAGGGAGAAACCCGCATTGAGGGAAGCAATGCGAGAAAACCGGTGGATCATGCCAAATTTTTCACTCGCTTGGGGCAACGTTTAATCAGTGCATTGGATGATTTTACTGCTGATGGTTTTGTTTATCGCACAGATATGCGCCTACGCCCTTTTGGTGAAAGTGGTGCTTTAGCTTTAAGTTTTGCCGCAATGGAGCAATATTATCAAGATCAAGGGCGGGATTGGGAGCGCTATGCCATGATTAAAGGACGTATTTTAGGGGTACAAGCTCATGATCCAAATGTCACCAACTTGGAAAAAATGCTCCGCCCTTTTGTTTACCGCCGCTATATCGACTTTAGTGTAATTCAATCTCTGCGTGAAATGAAAGGAAAAATTGAACGGGAAGTTCGCCGTCGTGGGCTTGAAGATAATATTAAGCTTGGGGCAGGAGGGATTCGTGAAGTGGAATTTATCGCCCAAGTTTTTCAATTAATTCGTGGGGGGCGGGAAATTGCCTTACAACAACATAGCTTGCTTAAGATTTTGCCTAAAATTGCCAAACTGGGGCTTATCACTCAAACGCAATATCAGCATTTACGGGAAAGTTATGTTTTCTTACGCCGGGTCGAAAATAGCTTACAAGCCATCAATGATCAACAAACCCAAACCCTGCCAACCAATGAAACAGACCAACTGCGGTTAATTGAGGCTTGCCGACATTTCACTTGCTTAGATGAACACAATCATCAAATTGAATGCACCTATACGATAGAAAACTGGCAAGATTTCTACCGCACTTTGCAGCAAATGCAAGAAAAGGTGCGTGCGGTTTTTAACCAACTTATCGGTGAGGAAACGGAAGAAAAGGCGGAAACAGAAAATCAATGGCAAGATTTTCTTGAGGCTGATTTTGATGAAATCGTGCAAATGCTGGAAGAAAGTAGTGTTCAATCGGAATACATCAATGAAATCTTAGATAAATTAGCGCAATTTAAAGAAAGCCTAAAACGCCGTATTATTGGAAACCGTGGACGGGAAGTGCTAACACAATTAATGCCAACGGTGTTTTCGCTCATTTTTAAACAAGAAAGCTACCGCACTTTGTTGCCACGCATGTTGCACCTGATTGAGAAAATTTCCAGCCGCACCACTTATTTAGAACTCTTACTCGAAAATCCCCAGGCCTTACGCCAAGTGATCGAGCTTTGTGCGAAATCTCAACTCATTGCCGATCAACTTGCACAACATCCTATTCTGCTTGATGAGCTCCTCAACACAGAAAGCTTACGCCACCCTCTCCCGTTCACTCAATATGCCGATGAACTCCAACAATATCTATTACGATTACCCCAAGACGATGAGGAAGAATTTATCAATGCGCTACGCCAATTTAAGCAAGCGACCTTATTGAGGGTTGCCGCAGCCGATATTTTAGGGGCATTACCGGTGATGAAAGTCAGCGATCATCTCACTTATTTAGCAGAAGCGATTATTCAATCGGTAGTGAATTTAGCGTGGAAACAGGTTTCCACCCGTTTTGGTATTCCTCAACATTTACAAAATGGCGAAAAAAACTTTTTGGTAGTGGGCTATGGAAAACTAGGAGGGATCGAATTAGGCTATAAATCCGATCTTGATTTGGTTTTTCTCTATGAGGCAATGGAAGGGCAAACCGTAGGAGGAAAAAAAATCATTGATAGCAACCAGTTTTACCTCAAACTCGCCCAAAAAATCGTCAGCATTTTTAGTCTGAATACCAGTGCCGGCGTGCTTTATGATATTGATATGCGATTACGCCCCTCCGGTGATGCCGGATTACTTGGCTGCTCTCTATCCGCTTTTGAAAACTATCAATTGAATGAAGCTTGGACTTGGGAAAAACAAGCGTTAGTACGAGCTCGCTCTGTTTTCGGCGAACAGTCATTACGGAAAAAATTTGAAACTATTCGACAACGGGTCCTTTCAACTCCAAGAGATATGGAAATACTAAAACAAGATGTATCGGAAATGCGTGAGAAAATGTTTAGCCATTTATCCCACTCTCAAGAAAATGAATTTAATCTTAAAACTGATCGTGGCGGTATAACGGATATTGAGTTTATTGCGCAATATTTAATGCTTGCTTATGCCCCTAATAACCCTGCATTAACAAAATGGTCCGACAATGTCAGAATCTTTGAATCAATGGCTAATATGGGCATTATTCATCAGGCG
>NZ_MLHG01000087.1 GCF_001998825.1 Rodentibacter mrazii | reverse complement strand
AAATTTATTTATAGAAAAAAGGACGCTTTTCAGCGCCCTTATTCTCTAAACTTTAAAAAATTAAAGTGCAGATTTTGCTTTCTCAACTAATGCAGCGAATGCCACTTTGTCGAATACTGCGATATCAGCAAGGATCTTACGATCGATTTCAACAGAAGCTTTTTTCAAGCCATTGATGAATTTGCTGTAAGATAAACCATTTTGACGAGCCGCTGCGTTGATACGTGCAATCCATAATTGACGGAATTGACGTTTACGTTGGCGACGGTCACGATATGCATATTGACCGGCTTTGATCACCGCTTGGAAAGCAACGCGATACACGCGCGAACGTGCACCATAATAACCTTTAGCAGCCTTAAGAACTTTCTTATGGCGTGCTCTTGCAATAATACCACGTTTTACACGAGCCATTATTTAATCTCCTATGTCTATTTTCTACTAAATGAACTAATCGTACGTTTCGCTTAAATAACGGCTTATGCGTATGGTAAGCAAGCTACGACTAAAACTTGGTCTGCTTTCGCAACCATGGATTTATGACGTAAATGACGTTTACGCTTAGTTGTTTTTTTAGTCAAAATATGACGTAAGTGAGATTGTTTACGCTTGAAACCGCCGGAAGCAGTTTTTTTGAAACGCTTAGCTGCGCCGCGTACTGTTTTGATTTTAGGCATTGTTAAAATAACTCCGCATTTTTCGTTTAAAACAAGATAATCAGGCGAACTTAAAAAGTTACTTGGAGGCACTGATCATTTCCATCATAAGGCAAATTAACTTGCCTTTTCTCAAAGTAGTTAGGCTGCGTAGTCTGCCCAACTTACAATGACTTTCCACCTAAGTGAAAAGATTTTTATTGAGATTAAAATCTCAACAAAAAATTCTTATTTTTTCTTCGGTGCTAACACCATTACGGCTTGACGACCTTCTAATTTACCCGGTGCAGATTCAACTACTGAAATTTCAGCCAAATCGTTTTTCACCCGTTCCAATACTTCTAAACCGATGTCTTGGTGTGCCATTTCACGACCACGGAAACGCACGGTAATCTTTGCTTTATCGCCATCTTCCAAGAAACGGATAAGGCTGCGTAATTTAACTTGGTAATCACCTTCGTCGGTACCCGGACGGAATTTAATTTCCTTCACTTGTACGACTTTTTGTTTTTTCTTTTGCTCTTTTGCTGTTTTGCTTTTTTCGTAGAGGAATTTACCGTAATTCATAATACGGCAAACCGGCGGCTCTGCATTTGGACTAATTTCAACAAGATCAAGCTCCGCTTGCTCCGCCATTTCTAAGGCTTGTTGAATGGAAACAATCCCTAATTGTTCACCATCTTGGTCTATTAAACGAACTTCTTTTACACGAATTTCATCATTAATGCGATTCGGGCGATTTACTGCCGGCGCTTTTTTTACGGTTTTAATAATCGTATTCCTTCTATTGGTTTATGCAAAAACCTTTCACAACACGCAAAAGATTCCAAATTATCTCACTTATAAAAATGAGTAAAACGCGCGGATTTTATAGTATCCACCGATTTTATGCAACAAAATTTAGCCATTCACAGAAATTTCTACGCCAACACTCTCGCCATATTCTAACAAATGATCAATTCTTGCGGTTTCTAAGCAAAGCATACGTTGATAAGCTTGCTCGCTCATTGCACTTGTAGGTTTATGCCACGGATTCCACAGTACAAGCTGGCTTGCATTATGATGATATAATTGAATGGTACGATTCAACGCCTTATCAATAATTTGGTTTTGTGTTTTCTCCGCTGAATAAATGCAATCTACATTTTCTGTAATGGAACGCGGTGACGGCACATTTTTTTGTTGCTGAGTCAAACTGTTAAAACAAGTTTCGGGCAAATTCACGATCTCAACTTGCTCAATATCACCCACATTAAAATAACTGTGTAATGCCACTTGTGCCGGTTGTTCGCCATAATGGGTAAAACTGATGTGGCACTTATCCGTAAAAAACATCTCCACTTTTGCTTCAATAATATTCAAATCTGAAAATAACGAAAATTCTAACCGCACTTTGTCTTTAGCCAAATCATAATGGCTTAACTGCCAGAGATGAATTCGAGCCGTACCATGAGGCGGTTGTTTCACACTACCAAACCACGGATAACAAATCGGTATGCCGCCACGAATCGCTGTTCCCATTTGAAACGGCTCAATTTCGCTCAACCACAATACATCTTGCTTTGTCCCTCTTGGTTGCCAACTTACTAATTGCGCTCCCTGCAATGCAATCTTTGCTGTGCCAATCGGATGTTTTAAATGCAGTACGGGAATATCATTTTGCAAAACTAAACTGAGTTCTGGCGTTAGGGTTTTGAGTAAGCTCATTTTCGTCTTTTCTCCTCGTTATAATTTCCATGAACTGAACTAAAATAATCACAAGATTTACCGATGCATCCTAACTACTATAATTAAAGCGGATTGATAAAACTTCGTCAATAATCTCTATTCCTACCACTTTATATTTAGGAATATTATTTTTGATATATTAACAATATCCTTTTCAAAATAAATACAATATATTGTAAATTCAGCACTCCCAGAATAAGAATAAAAATTCGAATAAAATTAACCGTACTTTGTAAAAATCAGCATTAAAGTAAAAATCCACCTTCA
>NZ_MLHG01000086.1 GCF_001998825.1 Rodentibacter mrazii | reverse complement strand
TTCGGCAAGCAATTTATCAATGCCGCCAAATTGAACATTATTTGATTGTCCCTCCACCACAATAGCTTTAGAAGCCGATGGGCTAATTAAGGTTATTTCGGGAATAGGTAACCCCAAAATGGCACGGGCGTGTAAGGCAAATTCGGATAATTCTTGTGAAATTAAAGTAACCATACCGGTATCATGCGGGCGTGGTGAAACTTCATTAAAAATCACCTCATCACCACAGACAAACATTTCTACTCCGAAAATGCCACGTCCACCTAATGCGCCAGTGATTTTTTCCGCAATAGCTTGTGCTTTTTGTAAAGCAATCTCTGACATTGCCTGCGGTTGCCAAGATTCGCGATAATCACCGTCCTCTTGGCGATGTCCGATTGGTGCAAGAAAACTCGTTCCATTGATATGGCGAACGGTTAACAACGTGATTTCGTAATCAAATTTAACAAAACCTTCAACAATGACACGTCCAGCTCCGGCACGCCCACCCTCTTGCGCATAGTCCCACGCTTTTTGTAGATCGTCTTTTGATTTCAAAATACTTTGACCATGGCCCGAAGAAGACATAATCGGCTTCACCACACAAGGAATACCAATTTTTTCTACCGCACTTTGAAAATCGGCAAAATTATCAACAAATTGATAAGGTGAAGTAGGCAAGCCTAATTCCTCGGAAGCCAAACGGCGAATGCCTTCCCGATTCATGGTGAGCTGCGTAGCTTTTGCCGTTGGAACGACATTAAAACCGGCTTGTTCCAATTCCACTAAAGTCGCCGTAGCAATCGCCTCCACCTCCGGTACAATATAATCAGGTTTTTCCTTTTCGACTAAGGCTTTCAGTGCATCACCGTCTAACATAGAAATCGTATAAGCACGGTGTGCCACTTGTTGTGCTGGCGCGTTTTCGTAGCGATCTACTGCGATCACTTCCACACCTAAACGCTGTAATTCAATGACGACTTCTTTGCCTAACTCACCGGATCCCAACATCATCACTTTAGTTGCATTCGGGCTTAATGCGGTGCCAAGGGTTGTCATATTCTCTCCTTATTTTAGTAATGATTCGTCAAGGGTAAGATCGGAGTTCTTATTCACACCAACCCCTCGAGCAATAATATTTTTGGCAATCTCGTGTGCTTCATCAAGAGAATGTTCCGTATAAGTGCCGCATTGGTAAATATTTAATTCCGGAATTGCCGCTTGATCTTTCACGTTTAAAATATCCTGCATCGCAGCCAACCACGCCTGCGCCACCTGCTGTTCGTTCGGAGTACCGATTAATGACATATAAAAACCGGTACGACAACCCATTGGAGAAATATCAATAATTTCCACACTCTCACTATTTAAATGATCGCGCATAAAGCCGGCAAACAAATGCTCAAGGGTATGGATTCCTTTTGGCGGCAGAATTTCCTTGTTTGGAATACAGAAACGTAAATCAAAAATTGTGATGTCATCGCCCTTTGGTGTTTGCATTGTTTTAGCAATACGCACGGCCGGTGCATTCATTTTCGTGTGATCCACTTTAAAACTATCAAGTAACGGCATAAACTTTTCCTTATAAATCATTTGGTTGTAAATTTTCTTCAAGAAATTGTCAATTTTCTCAATTCCCTTTGAACTTTTCTGCAAAGCCTTAGTCTTATAGAGTAAGCAACTTGCAGTTGTTTAATAAAATTGGTTCCTTAGGTTATTCGCCCTTCACTTGCTGAAGGGCATTTTTTCGGCATTTTATAATAAGAACGCCGTACTTAAAAACAATAACAGCGTATAACGTGCTAATTTACCAAGAAAAATAAATAAACAGCTTGCTGCAAAGTTTAGACGTAGCCAGCCCGCAATAGCACAAAATAAATCGCCAACAACAGGTAACCAGCTCAATAATAATACTACCGCACCATAACGTTGAAGTTTTTCCATTATCCATAAAGTGCGGTCATTTTTGCTTTCAAATTTAGGAAACCAACATCCAATCACATAGGTCGTAAGACTTCCCAAAGTATTTCCCAATGTGGCAATAAAAATAAGCCCTAAAACATCCGCACTTAAGAGCCGATTGAGGGTTAATTTAGGGATAACCAATGTCATAAACACAATTTCCGAATTACCGGGCAATACCGTAGCACTTAAAAAAGCACTGGCAAACATCAACCAGAATGCGTGATTCTGCCAGAAATCAGCCCAAAAGCTAAAAGAAAACCAATCCATTGCTAGACATCCGACCGATAAGTCCGAATATAATATTCACGATCCTGTTCGGTAATTTCACGCACAATACGGCAAGGGTTACCAAACGCAAGCACGTTATCCGGCAGATCTTTACTGACCACACTGCCCGCCCCAATAACGACATTATCTCCGATAGTGACTCCCGGCAAAATCACCACATTGCCACCAACCCAAACATTATTGCCGATGATGATCGGTTTTGCCTGTTCCCAGCCAATATTACGCAATTCCGCATCTAAAGGATGTCCCACCGTATAAAGGCTAACATTGGGTGCGAACATCACATCGTCACCAATGGTAATTCCGCCATTATCTAACATCACACAATGGTAATTCGCAAAAAAATTTTTTCCGACTTTAATATTTATCCCATAATCACAATGAAAAGGTTCATTAATGGAGGTTGTTTCATCGGCTTGAGCAAACAACTTTCTAATCAAGTTATTTTGCGTTTCCTCATCATTCGGTGAAGTGCGGTTAAACTCAAACAAAATTTCCCTTGCACGTTGGCGCATCTCCGTTAATTCGGATTTCATCGGCAAGTGGGCTAAACCCGCCATCATTTTTTCATATTCCTTCATTATTTATGCCTTAATGATTTGGTGAGACCGCACATCAAATACGTCCATTCCTGCGCTCAGCCCTGCCTGAATGCCTAAATCCGCATCCTCAAATACAATGCAATTTATCGGATTCACACCGGTTAATTCCGCACAACGTAAAAACGTTTCCGGATGCGGTTTGTGTTCTTTTACATCATCGGCACTGACAATCGCATTAAAATAAGGTGCAATGGCAAGTTTATTCATTAACATATCGATCAAATGGCGGTGAGAACCGGAACCAAGCGAAATCGGTTTTTTCCGATAATAGTGTCGAACAACGTCAAAGGTGGGAAGCAATTTGGATTCGGTCGGGATAAGCTGATAGGAAAGCGCCCGTTTCGCCTCAACCACTTCATCAAGATGGCGTTGTGGCATACCGGCTTTTTCCATAATCGCCGAGGCAATGGTTCGCACCGTAGCACCGCCTAGCTGATACATAATTTGGCTGTCAAAATCGTAGCCGAATTGCTCGCCCACCATTCCCCAAGCACGGGCATGTACCGGCATTGTGTCAATCAATGTGCCGTCCATATCAAAAATCAACCCTTCATAGCGGTCGAAAAGTGCATTGTCTATCATCTTTATTTCTTAATTCCTTATGAGATTTATGATTTGTTACAGATTTGTGATCTCTGCACTGTTTTCTTTATATAAAGTGCGGTAGATTATGAGGATGATTTTAGTGGAACGGGAGAAAAAATGCGACTGCTTGATCAGCTTGAGCGTTGGAAATTACGCGGGCAAATTAATCAACCGATTATTGACATCGTACTTCAACTGCGTGATCGCCTCAAAAACCACTGGCAAGCGGACGTGAACACGGCACTAGTCAATATGTTGTTGTTCCATATCGCCTGTAGCTTAGGCCGTATAGAACGCGGCGGCTGTGTTTCTCCACTCTATCAGGACATATTTGAAGAAATCCGGCGTGCAACTATTTTGCCTCAGGTTTTGGCGATTCATGAGGATCTCCTTTCTTTCATACCTTTTGAGATTCCTCATGCAGAACAAACCTATTTTTTGGCAAATGTTTATTCCTTGCTACTGGAACAAGAACATATTTGCCAATTAGCAACCGCCGATCCTGCCGACTAACTAAATACCAACCCTAGTCCCAATTCTTTCAATCCATTACTTTCTTGTCTAAGTTCGTTCCAAATCAATGGGTTGCGTTCAAGATAACCTTGTTCAAATCCCAATACCCAATCCTTAAAAGTGCGGTTGGTTTTAAGGGTGATTTTTTGGGTTTTCTCTGTGGCTTGGCGTGATTTGTTTAAAATGACGGCAAGGCGCAACAATCGTATTAACGCCAATACGTCCTGTTCATCATAGCGGGAAAATTTTACCAAATCCGTAATTTTTAATATGCCTATATGCAAACGAACAAGTAACACCAGTAAACGTTGTTGTTCACGGTCAAATCCCGGTAATTTCATATTTTGCAGAATGTAGGCTGAATGTTTTTGCATACCTTTATGATTAATCACAATCCCCACTTCATGTAAGCGTGCCGCCCAAAGCAGTAAATTCCGCATTTCTTCCGCCAACGCCGGATTGACCCAATCGGTATATTGGTGTGCCAGTAAATTTGCACTACCCGCTGTGCGGTGTGCTTGATCGGTATCAATATCAAACTGTTCCGTTAATCCCCATGCCGTACGTGCACGAATATCCGCAACTTGGAAATTTTTCTCAAGGCTGTAAATCACCCCTTCACGTAATGCACCGTCAGAATAACGCATTTGTTCAATATTAAATACATCGAATATGGCATTTAAAATAGCCAGCCCCGGGACAAATACATCTACCCGTTCCGGATTCAATCCGATAATATTTAATTGATTAAAATGTTTCGCACGCAAAGTCTGTTCGATTAAATCCTCTAAACGTGCTTTTGTGATAATCCCATTTGGATCTGAGGTAGTAGCTATAACTTGATGTACCGCTTTTATCGTACCGGACGAACCCAATACGGATTGCCAACCTAGATTACGGTATTCCCAGCCTAAATCCTCAATTTTATTCATTGCATTTTGATAGGCTTTCTCAAAATTTTCTTTGGAAATTTCACCGTTTTTAAAATATTTTGATGCAAAACTTACACACCCCATATGACGGCTTTCCGCCACAATCGGGGTGAAATCATCACCAATGATCATTTCTGTCGATCCGCCACCAATATCAATGACCAATTTTCTGCCTTTTTCCGGCTGAGTATGACATACGCCGGCATAAATGGTTTTAGCCTCGGTTTGTCCACTGATAATGTTTATCGGATAAGGGAATACCTTTGCAGCCTGACGTAAAAATTCATCATTATTGACCGCTCTTCGCAACGTGTAAGTACCCACTACGCTCACGTTTTCTTGGGCAAACCCTTGCAAACGTTCGGCAAAAAGTGCCAAACAATCCACACCGCGGGCAATTGCTTCTTGATTTAATACACCGTTTTCATCTAACCCCTCGGCCAATTTCACTTTTTGCTTTAAACGTGATAATACTTGAATTGAGCCATTCATAATGCGTGCCACAATCATATGAAAACTGTTTGAGCCAAGATCAATAGCGGCAATTTCCCGCACATTGGCGCGAGAGTAAGGTAGAGTATTTTGTGCTGATAGCGTTTCGTTATCCATAAAAATGATTCCTAAAATTCAAATTGATAAAGTAAATCAAAAACTTGGTTTGTACTAGAAACCGATTGAAAATAAAGTTGTGGCAATAAGCGATAACGCAAGGTAACTTCGGCTAAACCATCAAATAAACCTACCCCATATTTCACTTGTAAGCGTTTGCCAATATTACCGCTTACTTGCACTTTAGAACTATCACCCACACCGGCAGTGCCAAGGTTCAAATCTTGAATTCCAAAGGCTTCGCCAATGCCGCCCACAAGTTTACCGCTCTTCGCCAACCCTATACCAAGCAATGCAGCCCCAACAGAACCACCACTTCCTGCTTGTCCGCTGTCCTCCAAAGAACGCCCCGTTAATAAATAGGAAAGAGCCTGATCTTGCGGCTTACTCGGATTTGTGAATACAGTAACTTCCGGATTCGTTGCCACACCAACTACTTTTACACCGGCTGTGATATTACTATCCTCCATCGCTTCCGGATTACGGATCGCCTCAATATTTAGCATAGGTTGAGAAGGTAAACCGGCGAAATTAATTTGTCCTTTTCGAATGAGTAAGTCTTGTCCAAAAGAAGCATAACGTCCATTTTTCAAATCTATTTGCCCGTACAATCCCAATCGTCCTTTTTCTTGTTTCACAGAAAGCAAACCTTCCAAATTAGATTTGAAACCATAGGCATCAAAATGTACATCATCGCCAATCTTAATTTTCAAATCAGACCGAATTTGCATACCGGATTGGGTGGTGGAAGCAAATTCACGGTGAATTAGCTCCTCTTTACTTTTTCGTGGCCCGTTCAAAATAACTTCATCTTCACTCACCGGTTCTGCATTATCCGGCAAAGAATCGACTTTAATACGCGCCCATGGTATCGCCACATCGCCTGATACTTCTAATAGTTTGGGCGTTGCCTTTGCCAATACATTGGCAGAAAGGCGGAGTTTACCCATAGAAGGTAAATCAAGCTTAAAATTCTCTGTTTCTGCCCGTACTTCCGTGTTCCAGTTGGCTAAATTTGCCCAATTTGCATGACCGGTCATCGTTAAACGACCTTCCGGCGTTTGCACATTACCTTGCAGGGTCGAATTTGTGCCGCTAAAACGAATGGCAATATCACCATTAGTGACTTCAAAAGGGAGCATTTTCAGTTTACTTTTCATATTACGAACATCAAAGTGCCCATTCAATAGCGGTTTTTCAAGATTTCCCGCCAATGTGAGTGTCGAAGCAATTTCGCCATTAATGCTTTCACCATTACCAAATAGCTGATTTACTAATGCTAAATTCAAACGCTCAATATTGAATGTTCCACCAAGATGACGTGCCCCGCTTAAATCATTTAATTTTAAATCCGTATAAATACGACCTTGATTTTGCACATTGATGTCAGATTTTAATGTTAAATTATTATTTTGAATATCCGCATTGAGTGCCAATTTAGGAATATTCAATTTAAAGGTACGATAATCCAACTTTTGCGTAATACCAAGATTGTCACCGCTTAAGGCAACCTTTAAAACGAACGGTTTATCAGCAAACCACGCAACTTTTCCTTCACTTTGAAGTTGACCTTTTAAGCTATCTTGCTGAGTAAATTTATTCACCAAATTCAAATTAATGCGCTTTACATTAAACGGAATTTCGCCATTTGTACCGGCAGTAAAAGTTTGTGGAAAACACAAATCTACGTCCGTATTTATCCAACAATGTGCTCCAACTGAAACCTGTGTTTTTTTATTATCATAAGTAACCGGGATAGATTGATTCGATTTTACCTCACCAATCGGTGTATCAATTTTTACCTGACTTAAACTACCTTGCCATTGTTGCGAAGTGCGGTCAAAATTTCCGAAGATTTGTAAATTCGCCGCAGCGGGTTCACCCTGAGACGCTAAAACTAATTTGTGATTTTTTTCATCGCCGGAAAGTGTTAAATCGACCGAACGCATTGCCAGCGCATCACCATAGCGAATATTACCGCCTTTCACTGTCAAATCCCCTTTCAGCAACGGAGAACTCGAAATATTGCCTTTAATCGCCGCATTGGCAATATTTAGAGTTTGCCAGTGGAGGCTTTGCGTATTGAGATCTATCGTCACATTCGGTTCAGTTAATTTGCCTTTTACTACGGCTTTCCCAACCACAGATCCCGCCAGATCACTATACAATCCCCGTAAATTCGGCGCGTTAATATCCAACGCTAAGTCAGATTGCTCACTTAACGAACCTTTAGCGTGAAGTCGATTCTCACCATAATTTAACAAGAGTTCAGGGGTATTGAGCAATACTTTATCACTTAAGATCAGATTGCCTTTTAAACTTAGCGGACGGTTAGAAAGTGTACCGTTTAAATCCAATGTAGGGATATCCACGTGCCAACCGGCACTCCCCGCAGCACCCGATGTAGCTAATGTACCGGATAACACCGCCGGCATTGTGGGAACGTAAGGACGGATATTCATTTTATTTAGAGCCGTATCCACATTCCATTTTACGCCGTGTTTCCAATTTGCCGAACCGCTCAATTTCGCCGTACCGCCAAGGGCTACAAGATCTAATTTATTGATGTTTACTTCATATAATTTGCCTTCGGCATCAAGGGCTAAATGAGTGGAAGGAATATGCTCCATGCCTTCAACTTTACCCTCAAGTTCTGCACGATAATTCAGTAAATCACCGCTTAATTTCAAGGCGACATCATTCAATTTAAGCGGCGGCAATCCCTCTGCAAAAGCATATTGCCCCTTAACGGCTTTTAAGGTGAGGTTCAATGGCATTTTTTCTTCCGCTAATTTCACCTCAGCATCTAATTTTGCATCCAGCACGCCTTTTGTTGTAAGAGAAAGTGCGGTCGTTTTTTTCAATGATCCTGAAAGGGAAAATTGCACGTCACTTTTAGGGAAAATTTCTTTGCCTTCAGATTGAATGGCATTCAGCTCGGAAGCCAGGGTCAAATCCACCGGAAAATCACCATTAAGCCGCAACAAACCTTGTGAAGATAAATTGCCTAAGGAACTTTCTAAAGCCAGTTTCTTAAGTTTAACATCATACCCAATGGCATCGGCTTGTAAAATCAAGTCCGACAAAGTAATGCGTTGTAGTTCTTCAGAGTGTTCGTCTTGAGAGACATATTGCCAATCCTTCGCAACAAGGCTTGGAATGTGAATATCAAAGGGTAAATTCACTTCATTTAAATTGCCTAAAAATGCCGGAGTAAGATTTTGCTCAATCCGATCCCAATCTATCGGCTGATTATTTTTCGGTTCAATCGGTTTTTCTGTCTTGTTGAGTTGAACGGTTGTTACGTTAAGTGTATTAAATTCCGTGGGCGCTAGGGTCAAACCCGATTTATTATTTAAACCGACCGCACTTTGAAAACGATCGAGCGCAATATGGGTTTGATCAAGTTGAAGATGAAGGGCTTCTACCGTTATATTTTTCACATCAAGACTGATCGGCAAATTCAATTTTTCCAGCTTGCTATTTTCAGTCTGCCGAGGGGCTGAGGGCGGTAATTTTGATGTGTCGATTAAAATATTAGGGGATTTGACAGAAATATCTTCCACACAAATTTTGCGAGAAAGTAAGCAACTAAAATCCAGTTGTAGGCGAGCTTGGGTAATTTGGCTATCGATACCTGCCGTTTGATAATGCACATTTTGCAAAATCAACCCTTGTTGAAGCCCCCCCTCAATATGTTCGATTGAAAGATCATCAAGCAGTTTATCCGCCAGTTGGATAAGGCTCCGTTGCCCGGCAGCAAAAGAAAGCATTCCTACAAGGGCAAAAACAGGTACAAAAATTACCGCACTTCCCAAACAAATGGCTTTACGTAAACAACCTTTTTTCTTTTTTGACATCGTTTTAGGTGGTGTTTCTTCCGTTTGTTTTATTTCTTGTTCCGACATAATTTAACCTAAATTTCTGTGCCTAAGCCGATATAGAATTGAATATTTTTACTGTTGTCTTTGTCACGAATCGGTGTCGCAATATCAAATTTAATTGCACCTACCGGAGATGCCCAACGCACACCTATACCCGCGCCATAGCGCAATTCTTCATTGCTAAAACGATTTGCCGCAAGTCCTGCATCCACAAAGGTAGCCCCCCACCAAGAAGGGTAAACTTGGTATTGATATTCAAAAGATCCTGTAAGCAAACGGGAGCCGCCTACGAGTTTGTTATTACGATCTTTCGGGGAAATTTTTTTATAGCCGTAACCACGCACACTACGATCGCCACCGGCAAAAAAACGTAATGTCGGCGGAATTTTATTAATATCTTTAGTATGTAAATAGCCGATTTCAGCGCGGGTAAGAATACGGTGATTTTCCGCATAAGTACGAATCCAACCCGTTGAAGCTTGCACTTTAAAAAAACTTGCATCAGAAAGCAAACCTTTGTAAGCGACATCAACGGTAATTTTCTGTGAATCTCCCCAAATCGGGAACATTCCGCCACGTAAACGGGTGCGATTCAATCCACCGGTTGGATAAACCAAAAGGGTTTTATCATTAATATCCGCCTGGGTAAATTTATCATAACGCGCCCGCACACCGGCAAAATATTGCCAACCTTCATCATTATTCCAATAACGCAATCCTGCTAAAGTAGCGGCAGTGGTTTTGGTATCATTTTTATCTTCATTTTCCAAACCGCCGGAAAATTCGTAATAATAATTCAATGGATTTTTTAATAACGGGATTTTGTAGGAAGCCTCAAGGGTTTGCTTCGGAGAAGAAACATAAAGATTAGTGCGAAAACTATGTCCACGATTATTGATCCATGGTTTTGTCCAACCAATTTGTAAATGCGGGCCGGTATCCGTGGCGAATCCTATACCAAGCTCCATGGCATTTTTCTTACGTGGATTCAACAATACTTCTAAATTAACCACTTTATTTTGCTCATCCACATGCGGTTGTAACAAAACGGAACTGAACCAGCCAGTGGAAGAGAAATCATTTGTCAATCCGGAAAGTTGGCTCAATAAATAAGGATCACCGGTCCGAATCTTCAACATATTTTGTAGATAATCTTCACGGATCTGTGAACGATTGAATTTAATCTCGCCATAACGATAGCGCACACCACTGTCAAACAGCATTCGCCACCAAGCTTGATGGGTTTCCGGGCTGATTTCTAAACGGGAAACAGTAAATTTTCCATCTAAATAGCCACGCGCAAGGGCAAGAGTAGAAATGCTGCTTTTATAATCATCATATTTTTGGTGTTCGACCAATTCTCCCTCTTTGGGTAAATTCTTACGTAATGCCTGAAAATGCTCATCTTGCGCCGCTTCACCCTCAATTTTAACATCCGCACCGGCAATTCTGCTTGGCTCTCCCGGTTTGACATGAGCGATCAACAAATCACGCCCGGTTTTACGTTTCTTTAACTCAAAGGTGACGGAAGAATCATAATAACCAAATACACGCAAGCCTTTATCAACAGCTTCCGTAACCAGTTGTTTATAACGGTCGGAGCCATCCATTTCTTCTTTATTAATCAGCTCAACATTAAGTTCCGTGTTGCGAATTGCCCTTTCCCCCCGAATACCACGAATTTCAATATCCACAGTTTGTTCCGCAAATGCAGAAAATGCCGGAAAAAATAATAAAAGAGCAGTCAACTTAAGAGGGGATTTTTTCATTTTTAATTCGCTAAATATAATAAAAATAACAATTAACGGCACTAGTTTACCCTAAACTTAAAGGGTTTGAAGGTTTTTTACAAAACTTTAATTACTATAAGATATAAAAAATGCGGTTAAATCAACCGCACTTTTTTTAATTACTGGAAAACTTCACTTCCTGCACAATTCGCTTGGCTGTAGCAATAGGCAATTGCCCAATAAAAGTGATTTCTTTATCGCCAACTACCTCACTATACAGGGTATATTCGCCCTGCTTCCAAGCTTGATCAGGATTTAACTGCTGACTTTCCGCCTTGGTGACATATAACGTAAAAGTAAACAACCCATCACTAAATAAAGTGCTGTCGATCGTTTCTCCGTCAAATAAATCTTGGCTGTGGCGAAGGCTTTCAAACCCTTTTGGCAACCAGCTTGGTTTCCAATTTAGAGAAGAAACCGCATTTTGCGTTTCATTTAATAACGGCGGCATGGAAACCTTATTTAAATACTCTGTTAATCCTTTTAAGCGATCATCAATATAAAGGGTTACTACGCGGAACTGATCAAGTAATTTACCATCCCTGTCGAGCATATCGCCACGCAGTAATAAGCCGTTTTCTTCATCAACAAAAACCAAATATTGGTAGCGAAAATCATCTTTCGGCACAATACGAATGGTATCTACGAAACGTCCGGCAACACGGCTTTTCCCTAAAGGAATAAAATCATAATTTTCCGCTAATTTATTAAAATTACTACGAATCACCGCAGGTAAAGCATCAACAATACTTCCGCTATTTAGTGTAAAAGCCCGTGAATCCAACTGAAAATAACTCACCAAATTATCACGCTGAATGATTTCCTGTTGATCGCCGTCCAGGGTGACAAGCTGTGCGTAAGTTTTGTTATCCCGTTTGATATGACGATAACGGAAAGAATCCATATTAGAAGGCGATGTCTGCACAAAGGCGATTTCGTAATTGAGATTATTCACCGCGTTTACCATTTTTTCCAAGGTTTTCTTTGCCGAAAGTTCTTCTGCCGAAACAGAAAAACTAAGTAAAGATATAAGCAAAAGTGCGGTCAATTTAAGAGAGTTTTTTTTCATAAATTCTTTACAATTCATAAAAAAATTCACCATGCCATCGCAAAGATTGGTGGTGAATTTATTCGTTCATTTGTTAATTTAATAATTATTTTGCTTGGTTAGTACCGATATTCAATGTATCGGCATGCATACGACGCTGTAACTCATAATTTTGTAACATTGCACCAATTCGGCGATTTTTTTGCTCTATTTGGTCAGTTGTTGCCACATCCTTAGTCGGGGCGTTATAACTGACTTCTTGAACAGCATTATTAAATGGTAATGTTTGTAAAATCGGGGTTTCCGGCGCATTATTTACATTATTTTTCGCATTAAAGGATTGTACGCCAAGCACTGCCACCAAACATACACCCGCAGCCACGGCAATTTGTGCCATAGGTGCAAAGAAAGCTTTAAATTTACGCATAAACGGCAAGCGTTGTGCTTCTTCGGGAGTTGGTTGGGATTGAACCATTTCAGTTCTTTTGATTTCTTCATGTTCAATCAAATCTGCCATTTTTGCGGTAAAACCAGCCCCTAAAATGACCGCACTTTCTTTACGCATTACTGCACGAGCCACATGATAAGTTGCCCAAGATTGACGCAAAGATTCATCTTTACACAGTTCCTCAGTGAATGCTGCATCCACCTGTTCGCCATCCATATAGGCTGAAAGTAACTCTTTTTGCATTTTAATCTCCGACTTTATTAACGTTGCATAAGCGGTTGTATTTTGTTTTCGATAATTTCACGCGCACGGAAAATTCGAGAACGCACAGTGCCTACGGGACAGTTCATAATTTCTGCGATATCTTCGTAGCTTAATCCCTCTAATTCACGAAGCGTAATCGCACTCTTTAAATCTTCCGGCATACCATTAATCGTATCAAATACGACTCTTTCCAGTTCGTCGGATAACATCTCATTTTCCGGTGTATCCACATCACGAAGATGGGTTCCCACATCGTAGCCTTCGGCATCTTCTGCCAAAATATCTTCGCTCGGTGGACGACGTCCTTGCGCCGTTAAATAATTTTTCGCCGTATTAACGGCAATCCTATATAGCCAAGTGTAGAACGCACTATCTCCCCGGAAAGATTCAATGGAACGATAGGCTTTTATAAAGGATTCCTGCACAACATCAGGAATATCATTACGCGAAACGTAGCGGGTAAGTAACCCGGCTACTTTATTTTGATAACGCGAAACCAATAAATTAAAGGCTTTTTTGTCGCCTTGTTGTACCTTTTCTACCAAAGCTTGATCTGTTAGCTGTTCAGCCATATTTCTCCTAATGCTATGCCTAACACGCCTTAATATTCAAGACATCAAGCTCTTACTTGCTCTATCTGACATAAACGAGTTTAAAAAGTTCAAAAGTTAAAAATAAATTTAAGCGGAGGGCATTTTTTGTATAGTTTGAATATATTCCACCATATTTTGTAAATCAATATCCTCAGATCTGCCACGATTAAAAAACCAAGAGAAAAGCTGTAAATCAGTACAAGCAAGTAAACGAACAAACTGATCTTTTTGATTGTCGGTAAGGTGATCAAAATGCTGTTTATAAAATGGCATAATGATGTTATCCAGTTCCAACATTCCCCGACGACAATCCCATTCAATGCGAAGTTTATTATATTTTTCCATATTGCCCTCTGTCTATAAAAGTGCGGTCAATTTTTTCAAAGATTTTTGGTTTATTTGTAGGGACACACTGCGTGTGTCCGTTTGTAACATATTGAAATAATTTTATTTTATAAAGGACACACACAGTGTGTCCTTACGTTTTTCATTTTGTCCATTTGCTACATAGTACTAAAAATACCCAAAAAACCAAACGCACTTTAGCGAGATTATTCCGTTGCTGATTTTGGTTTAATCACTGCATAAATCACACCGGTTACCAAAGCCCCCGCAGCAATGGCGGCTAAATAACGTATCGGTTCGGAGACGAACGGAATCACGAATAATCCTCCGTGTGGCGCCTGCAATGTGATGTCCGAAGCCATTGAAATCGCACCCGCCGTTGCCCCGCCAATCACAGAACTAATAATCACGCGAATCGGATCCGCCGCCACAAATGGCAATGCACCTTCTGAAATAAAACATAACCCTAACACAAAAGAGGCTTTACCCGCATCCCGTTGGTTGGTGGTAAATTTATTTCGGGCAATCCAAGTGGCAATCGCCATACCGATTGGCGGCACCATCCCTGCCGCCATCGCGGCTGCCATTGGTGTGTAAACTTGCGAGGCAATCATTCCCACGGAGAAAGTATAAGCCGCTTTATTGACCGGCCCGCCCATATCAATACACATCATCGCACCGATTAAGGTTCCCAACACAAGCGCATTCACCTCACCCATGGATTTTAACCATTCGCTTAACGTATTCATCACTTGTGAAACCGGCGGATTAATCACATAGATCATCGCCAAGCCCACAATCAATGAGCCTAAAAGCGGTAAAATCAAAATCGGTTTTAGAGAGATTAAACTCGCCGGTAATTTTATCGCTGCGTTAAGTCCTTTCACCACATAACCTGCAAGGAAACCGGCAACAATACCACCCAAAACCCCCGCTCCGGCGGTGGTCGCAAGCATACCGCCAATTAGCCCCACAGCAAGCCCCGGACGGTCAGCAATAGAAAATGCCACATAACCGGCAAACACGGCAATCATTAAATGGAACGCCGCACCTCCGCCAATATCCATCAAGGCTTTTGGTAGGCCATGGAAAATAGTTTCATCTTTAAAAGCTTCAATCCCAAACATAAACGAAATAGCGATTAGCAAGCCGCCAGCCACCACCAACGGTAGCATATGGGATACTCCGGTCATTAAATGTTTGTAAATTCCTTTTTTCTCGCTATTTTCTTCGACATTTGCCGCTTTGGTGCTACCGCCGTCAAACACTTTGGCTTCTTTAAAGGCTTTATCAAATTCCTGTGCCGTTTTCTTCAAGGCTAAACCGGTAGAAGTACGATACATCGGCTTGCCTTTAAATTTGTCCAACGGCACATCAATATCTGCTGCTACAAAAACAAGATCAGCAGCCGCCACTTCTTCAGGGGTAATTTCATTGCCTGCACCGACCTGACCTCGAGTTTCCACCTTCACATTCCAACCCTGTTTTTTCGCATAAGCCTCAATTGCCTCTGCGGACATAAAAGTATGCGCCACACCCGTTGGGCAAGCTGTGACGGCGACAATATTTTTCACATTGGAAACACCGCCAAAACTAACCGCACTTTCAGGTACGACATAATCCACGGCTTGAGTTTGTGCGTTTTCTAGGGTGGCTTCCGGTGCGTTCATCACCGTATCTTCATTAACAAGCCATACTTTTTTACCAATCAAAGCCGCATTATTGGGTAGTTGTGATCCCACAACCAAAACAACATCAGCCTCTACGGCATTTTCAACCAATGACACATTTGCTTTTTGTGCTGCGGTGCGAAGCACTTCACATAATAAATAGGCTTTTGCTT
Source organism: Rodentibacter mrazii (assembly GCF_001998825.1). Classification (GTDB taxonomy): domain Bacteria; phylum Pseudomonadota; class Gammaproteobacteria; order Enterobacterales; family Pasteurellaceae; genus Rodentibacter; species Rodentibacter mrazii. The sequence continues at coordinate 10,359 of NZ_MLHG01000086.1, read as the reverse complement.
TGCCTACATGGGGTGATTGGGTTAAAAATAACTTCATTTTATTATCCTTCAATCTCTGTAATCTTCACTTGGTTTAGAATTGGGTCAAGTAGTGCAGGATTTCTTACCCCCACATTACTCTGTGATACGGCAAAAGCAGAAACTGCACTAGCAAAAGCTAAGGTTTCGGATTTTGATAAACCTTGCTTAATACCATAAATCAAGCCCGCCACCATTGAGTCACCAGCACCCACTGTGCTAACGACATTCTCACATTTTGGCGGTTGTGCTTTTATCACGCCTTCATTGTTAATCCATAATGAGCCTTCTGCCCCCATAGAAATGATCACATTTTCAATACCTTGTGCTTTTAGCTGCTGTGCGCCATTGATAATTTCTTCCTCAGTACTCAGTGCGTGGCCACTCCAAGCTTCTAATTCCCGATGATTAGGTTTTACCAACCAAGGGTGGGCTTTCAAACCGGCATTAAGTGCCGCATTGCTTGTATCCAGCACCACTTTTACACCTTCTTGGTGTAATTGATTTAACCATTCGGCAAATAATTCCGGTGTAACGCCACGGGGTAAACTGCCACACACAGCGACAATATCGTAATCCAAGCAATAAGCTAAAGAATCGGCGGCAAATTGCTGCCATGCCTGGGGACTAATCTCATACCCAAGAAAATTTAAATCTGTGACATCTGCTTCGGTTTCGGTGATTTTGACATTAATGCGGGTTTTTCCGACAACACGGTGAAATTTATCTTGCAAGCCTTGCTTTTTGAACATTTGTTCAAAATCACCGACATTATCTTCACCCAGAAATCCGCCAACCGCCACATCGACGCCCAAATCTTTCAGCACTTTTGCCACATTAATACCTTTACCCGCGGGGAAAAGCCCAAGGGTTTCAACAGTATTCACTTCACCTAATTCAATGCGTGATAAGCGACCGACTAAATCATAGGCAGTATTTAAAGTAATGGTTGCCACCTTTGCCATGATTATTCCTCTTTCCCCTCGCCAAGACCGGATTCAATGGCAAGGCGAATACCATCAATGGCCTCTTTTGCTTGTTCACCCGTTGCCACAAAACGTAAACGAGAACCTTTCACCACGCCTAACGCCACAATTTTCATCAAACTTTTGGCGCTCACTAATTGGGAATCGCGATCAAGATTTTGCACTGCCACAGAAGCATTATATTTTTTCACTTCATTGACTAATACGGCACTTGGACGAGCATGTAAGCCATGCTCATTATTAATCACAAATACGGCTTCAATCGCATCGGAAGGTAAACCATTATCTTCTGCCACTTCCGGCGCAAGGGTTTGTTCCCCCATCACTTCAATCGTATCCGGTTCTGCCGGTGGCACAGAAGAAACATTTTCCCCTAAGCCTTCAGCGATAGCCTGACCAAGAGCTTCAATGGCTTGTTTGGCATCATCTCCTTCCGCCACAAAACGTAAACGATGTCCTTGTATCACACCCAATGCCACGATTTTCATTAAACTTTTTGCACTCACAGGTTCACTACCACGAGTAATATTTTGCACGGTAATTTTTGCAGCAAATTTTTTCACTTCATTGACTAACACCGCACTCGGGCGGGCGTGTAAACCGTGTTCGTTACGAATGGTAAAAGTCCCCACCACAGCACTTGAAATTGGTGTCGCCTGAGTTTGATCTGAAACCGCAACCTCACCGCCTAAAAGTGCGGTCAAAATCTCAGTAGAATTTCTATTTAATAACGCTGTTTGCACATTCTCTTCAAGCAAACGGGTTAAGATTGGATTAATAGTATCATTTACGGCTGAAACGGTTATTACACCTTTTACCGGCTTGCCATTGTGGCTAAAAATGGTTTTTGCGCGGCTAAATGCTAAGGCATTTTTCACATTACCGGAAACCGCATCCGTTACCCATAATCCTTTACCCAACGGCAATGCGGCATTGCCAACGACTTCAGAAACAAAGCTGTTTTCTACCGCACTTTGTGCTTGTAATTGACCGGCATTCATTGCCACTAAGGTCAGTAAACTCTGGGTATCGACATCCAAACGAATGTTTTCTTTAGGAAGTGTAAAATCTTCTGTGGTTTCGCCCATTAAAATCGCTCGGAACTGCGCCACATCCGTTAGTGTTGACAATTTTGCCGCGGTATCCTCATCGCCAAGTACGTGGGTTAATTGACGTAATAACGCCAAATGTTCATCGGAACGGGCTGCAATCCCAATGACCACATAGGCAATATTGCCTTCCCCCCATTCAATCCCTTGAGGAAATTGGAATACTTGTACGCCGGTTTTTTTCACCATATCACGTGTTTCCAAGGTGCCGTGAGGAATCGCAATACCATTACCGAGAAACGTGGATGTTTGTTGCTCACGCGCCAACATTCCCTGTAAATAGCCCGATTCTACGTTACCGGCAGTTTCCAATGCTCGAGCCGCCATTTCAATAGCTTGCTGCTTGGTTTCTGCGCTGATATTCAAATGAATGTTGCTTTCCGAAAGTTCTAACATTCTTACTCCTTAGTCTAAGATTTAGAAAAAAGAAAAACTGTTAGTAGTGCTATCCTATCAACAGTTTTATTTATTATTTAGATGTACAAATTTTTAACAGTTCATCGCTGCCTTTTGCGATATATTCATCATTTTCATCTCGTGCTTTGCCTTTATTCAAATCACGCATGGCATCATAAATCCCTTGGGTGATACTTGGTGAATCTAACTTACTCCAGCAAGTTTGGCTTAAACGATTGAAGTTATTTTGCAAGGCTTCTGCGTGTAATACGCCGCTATAATAAGCATATACATCGGAATCATGTCCGCCATTATAAAGTTTGTCTTGAATTTGCTTAATCGGCACTAAAATACGACCTAAATACCAGTCATTGGCACCACTGGCAAAATTATCCACATAGAAATTTTCATTCACACGACCTTTATAGGTTGCCACGGTTGCTTCATACGCCGCCGCATAAGATTTCTGATCAATCTTGTCTTTATCTAAATTAATCACTTTTTTATCGTTACCCATAAAAGGAATATAGGAGGTGACAGAAGAACAAGCGGTTAAAATAATAGAAAACAGCAATATTGAGATTTTTTTTAACATAATAATTCCTTTCATCAGAGTCTGAAATAAATCGCCGCCATTATACTGGCTACGAGGGATTACGCAAGAAAGCACCCGGTTATTCGCTCTCTTTTACAAGAGACACTAAAATTTGATCGATCTTGAAATTCTCCGTATCAATCACTTCAAATTTATATTTGCCATAAACAACAAAATCGGTCTTTTTAGGGATTTTACGTAACATATACATCATAAACCCACTGATCGTTTCATAATTTTCTTCATCAGGGAATGACTCAATATCCAATACACGCATAACATCTTCAAGAGGCGTTGCGCCATCAATCAGCCAAGAGTTTTCATCACGGCTGACTATTTGTTCCTCCTCATTGGATACCAGCTCGCCCATTACAATACTCATCACATCATTGAGTGTTACGATCCCCACTACCAACGCATATTCATTGACGATAATGGCGAAATCTTCACCGGTTGATTTGAATAATTCCAACACTTCATAAAGAGAAAGGGTATCCGGTACAAACAGGGCTTTGCGTAATAATTTAGGATCCGTCAATGACACATTTGCATTTTGCAAATACATTGTCAGCAGGGTGTGGGATTCCACATAGCCTAAAATTTTATCCAGACCATTATCACAAATAACAATTTTAGAATGAGAATCGCGGGAAAGGGTATCCACCACTTCTTGACGGCTAAAAGTGCGGTCTAAATACACGATATTTTCACGTGTTGTCATCGTGGAAGTAACGGTACGTTCCTGCATATCAAAGATATTTTCAATGAGATAGTGTTGTTGGGTTTTTAATACGCCTGCCTCGGCACCGGCCTCAACAACAGCAACAATATCTTCCGGTGTCATATTGTCATCGCGCAATGTCGAAACACCAAAAATTTTGAAAAGTAAGTTCGATAATCCGTCAAATATCCAAACAATCGGTTTTAATAGAAAAATAAGCACTTGCATAATACCGACGGTACGCAATGCAACGGCTTCCGGATTAATTAGTGCGAGACGTTTCGGCATTAAATCCGCCAAAAGAATAAAGGAGCAAGTAACAAGCAAAAAGGCAACCCAAGATGAGGCGGGTTCAATCCAAGCATCCCGAATATGTCCGCTTAAAAAATGTTGTAAATGAATACTAAGATTCGCTTCGCCAATCATTCCTCCAAGTACTGCAACCATATTTAAGCCAATTTGCACCACAGTGATAAAACGCCCCGGCTGTTCTTGTAGTTTCAGAACCTGCTCTGCTTTAAGATTGCCCTCATTTGCCATATTTTGTAATTTAATACGGCGTGCACCGGCAAGAGAAATTTCTGCCGATGAAACAATGGCACTGATGATAATTAACACGATTATGACTAAAATCGCTGCAAATAAACTCATAATTTTCTCGTAAACTTAATAAACTGATTAGGTTATGTTGAAAAGCGCGGTCAAAAATAAATGTGATTTTGACCGCTCTTTGAAGGAAATGAAACCTTAATTTTCGCTGTCAAACCAGCCGCGGATGAATTGAATTGAAAGAAATAATGTTACCAGTAAAAACGCATAAAACACCCAAGATAAAATCGGATGACTTGGGGTAACATCACCGCTAATTTCTTTCACCGAAACGGCATTACGAAACTCATCAAACATGGTGAGACGCCAACCATAATATTTAATTTGTACCAGTTTATTTTCATTTCCCATGGCTTGGGCTTCAGCCTGTAAATTGGCAGAACCGAATTTAAAATAGAAAGGAAAACCCCAACGGGTATCTTCATTACGGTAAACCATTATTTTACCGTCATCATTTTGTGTATTAATGTAATACACATCACGTGTCGGACCGTCAGCCGGATTGGATTTGGTAATCGGACCGTCTTTATCGACACGTTTCACTTCCACACCGGTTACACGGGTGACATCATAATGGGGAAAGACATAGTTCACCACAGAAAACATAAAACCGTGGAAAGCAAACACCACTAAAAATAAAAAATATTTGAAAAATTTACGCATAGACCTTTCTCTCTTTCACATTGAGTATTTATTGTACATTAATTTTAAATAAACGTTCGAAATTTTGTGTCGTAATTTGTGCAAATTCTTCCATAGACACCCCTTTTAGGGTAGCCACGTATTCACACACTTCTCGTGTATAAGCCGGTTGGTTTTCCTTACCACGATAAGGCACTGGGGCAAGATAAGGCGAATCCGTTTCCACTAATAAACGATCTGGCGGTACATAACGAATCGCTTCACGAATCGCTTCGGCATTTTTAAATGTAATAATACCCGAACAAGAAATATAAAACCCTAAGTCTAGGGCTTTTTTAGCAAAATCTAAGGTTTCGGTAAAACAATGAATCACACCACCGCACTTTTCCGCCTGATGTTCACGCAGCATAGAAATCGTATCATCACCGGCTGAACGGGTATGAATAATCACCGGTTTATTGATTTGGTTTGCAATGTCAATTTGGTTGGCAAATATCTCTTGCTGTTCTGTTTTATTATCCGCACTGTAATAATAATCCAAGCCAATTTCACCAATGGCGATGACTTTTTTGTCCTGCGCCAAACATAGCAAGCGTTCGTCATTATAGGGTTCTTCTTCAAAATCCAACGGATGCACACCACAGGCTAATGAGATGTTATCAAACCCTTTCAACCATTCGTAGGCTTTTTCAAATCGGCTTAATGTCACACCAATGGCAAGCAAATGTTTCACATCTCGTGCATAGGCTTTTTCCACCACATCTGCGATATTTTTGTGCAAATTATCATAATCCAATGCATCTAAATGGCAGTGGGAATCAACGATAAACATAAATGATTTTTCCTTTATTTTTCGGTAAAAAAGCACCAATATTATTTTTCAAACACATCCGTAACAAGTTTGGTTAATCCGTCTAACAGCATTAATTCTACATTCACGCCATTAATTGAAAGTAAATCCGACCGCACTTTTTGTATAATTTTAATGGCTTGTAACAAGCCAAGGGCTGTTTGTTCATCACTAAATTGTTCAATACCACGCCCTAAATCCGCAACTTGACGATAGCTATTAATGTCAAGTTTATGTTTTAGGCTATCGGCAAGAAAGGCTAAAATCCAATCCAGTTGGCGAACATAGTGTTCTTTGTCAAATAGTGGGAGAAGTTCCAAAGGCGAGCGACGGCGATAAAAACGCCAAAATTGGCGAAGAAAATCTTTCCGCAGTTCAATCAACCCCTGTTGTAGTACCTCTAAGGCAAACAGCGGGCGACCTAAGCTCATTGAAAGTGCGGTAGAAATTTCTTGTATTTCTGCCTCACATTGCGTTTTCAGCCAATCCTGAGCCATTTGCTCTGAAGGAGCCGGCAAATTCCATACCTGACAACGGCTGTAAATTGTCGCTAACAAACTCGCAGAACTGTCCGCCTGCAACAAAAAATAAGTGTTTGGGCGAGGTTCTTCCAAAGTTTTAAGTAACGCATTAGCCGCCGCTTCCGTCAAGCGTTCCGCTTCTTTTATATATACGACCTTATTGCCATTTTGTTGCGCGTGCTGTGCGACAATTTCATTAATTTCTCGCACTTGATCCACACCTATATCTTTACCTTCAAGAGAACATAATTCGTGATAATCCGGATGACTATAGGCTAACATCAAATGACAGGAATGGCATTGTCCACAGGGTTCAATGTCTTGGGACGCTATACACATAATACGACGAGAAAGCAACTCAAAGAGGTTTTTTACGCCTAATCCCGAATCTGATTTTATTAGCACGGCATGATGCCCTAAACCTTCCGAAAATGTTCGGGCTATTTTTGTGTAAGTAGGTTCAAGCCAAGGATAAAGTGCGGTCATTTTTCGTTATGTTTCCACCAATTTTTAACCGCACTTTCAATATCCGCACGCACTTGTTCAATGCTCTGTTCTGCGTTAATAGTAACGGCTTTTGGATTATCTTTCACCAATTCCAAATAACGGGCTCGGGTACGGTAGAAAAAATCAAGATTCATTTGTTCAATTCGATCTAATTCCCCCCTCCCACGCGCACGTGCTAAACCAATAGTAGGATCAATATCTAAATAGAGGGTCAGATCCGGCTCAAAATCCCCTAAAATGGTCTCTTTCAAGGTTTTCATAAAATGCGAACCAAGCTGACGTCCCCCACCTTGATAAGCCTGTGATGACATATCGTGGCGATCGCCCACCACCCATTTCCCTTGAGCAAGTGCGGGTTTGATTACATTTTCTACCAATTGAATTCGAGCAGCATAGAGCATTAATAATTCCGCTTTATCGGTTACCGGCTCTTCTTTTTCGTGTTTTATCAGCTGACGTAATTTTTCCGCCAAAGGGGTTCCCCCCGGTTCTCGGGTAAACACAACATCGTGAATACCTAATTCATTTAATACATTCACGACTGCCTTATGCGCTGTGCTTTTTCCCGCACCTTCTAGCCCTTCAATAACAATAAATTTTCCGGTCATATTATTTCCCATTCTTTTGGTTACGGTACCAACGCAAATAGTCTTGCACCGCTTTATTATGCTCATTTAAATTACGTGTAAATTTATGCCCACCACTTCCATCTGCAACAAAGTAGTAAAAATCGGTTTTTTCCGGATGTGCCACCGCTTGCAAAGCACTTTCGCTAACCATTGCAATAGGAGTAGGAGGTAACCCATCAATTACATAAGTATTGTATGCCGTTGGTGTTTCTAAATCTTTTTTACGAATATTTCCCTGATAATTTTCTCCCATACCGTAAATTACAGTTGGATCTGTTTGTAATTTCATTTTTGCATTGAGACGATTAATAAATACAGAAGCCACCTTAGCCCGTTCAGCTGTAATACCTGTCTCCTTTTCTACGATAGAAGCCAACACTAACATCTCGTGAGGGTTTGCTAACGGGAGATTATCATCACGTTCATTCCATGCTTTATCCAAGGCTTTTTTCAAACGTTCCGCAGCTCGTTGGAGCAATTCTAAATCAGTTGAGTTTGGTGTGTAATTATAGGTATCCGGATATAACCAACCATCAAGATTTTTGTATTCCTCAATATTTTTTACGAGACGAGGAATATTAAGTAAATTAAAAATTTCCTGATCGCTCTTATCTTTTAAAGTTTGCGTTAAGTGCGGTGCATTTTCGAGGTTTTTTCGCCATTCTTTGAAGGTTTTTCCCTCAATAAATTTCACGTTAAATTGAGCCTCTTTTCCCGAATTAAGAAGTATTAATAGCTCTTGTACGGTTTCAATTCCATTTAAAGAATAAACTCCTGCTTTAATTTTGTTGAATTCCGGCTGTAACTTTAGCAAATAGGGGAGAAACTGTGCATTTTCGATCAATTTTTCTTGTTCAAAAAGCTCCGCTAATTTTTTCCCTGTTGTACCACGTTCAACAAACAAAAGCTGGTCGGGTTGTGCCTTGATAGTTTCTTGTTGAAAAGCCTTGAGTTTTTGATAACCGAAAAATCCGGCACTCATAGCAATCAAAAGAAAAATAAGCAAACTAATAAAAATTTTTTTCATAGTTAATTAAATAAAAATAAAACAACAAAAGGGGCAGAATGCCCCTCTCACACAAAATATGAATTTATTGATTAAAATACTGAATATCCGCAGTTTTACGTAATGCTTTTATCCAATCTTTGGTTGCCTCTTGTAACTGGCTATTCACAATTTTCTCATACGCTTTTTGACGATAGGCATCTTCTGTACGATCACCATCACGCGTACCTGTTACTTCTAAAATATGCCAACCAAATTCTGATTTAAAAGGTGCGGAAATACTACCTTGTTTAGTAGTTTGTACCGCTTTAGCAAAAGATCCGACGTAGGTTTCAGGGAATGCATAACCTAAGCTACCGCCATTAGCACCTGATAAGTAATCTTTAGAATATTTTAATGCAGCATCCGCAAAAGTCGTTTTACAAGAAATAATATCTGCACGAATTTGATTAAGCTCCGCTTTTGCTTGCGCATCATTTAATAATGGGTTGAGTTTTAAAAGGATATGGCGAACTTCATATTCTTTACCGGTCACTTTTTGCTCTGTGCCGTTAGCTCTTGCTTCATTCAACATTTTCTGTCCAAGAGCATCTATTTCTTCACGGGTTACTTGCACACTGTTATTAATTGCATGATTACGAACCCCCGACATCATCATTTGATTCGCAATTTGCTGGCGAAATGCATTTAACGAAATACCTTGATAATCTAATGCATCTAAAAACTGCCCATAGGTTAAACCATTTCTCGCTGCAATATCTTCCACAATAAAATCAATTTCACGAGGATTAACCTTCACACCTGATTCTTTAATAGCTTTTTGTACCAAAATATCATCAATGACTTTATTTAATGCTACTTGATGGTTGCCTTTTTTACCCATTGCTGCACGTACTTGGCTTTCTAGAACAGGAATACTATCTACTGTTGCAACTACTCGTTCTTCTGCGTAAACAGAAGAAAATGAAAGTACACCCAGTGTGACAATAAAAAGAGACTTTAATACTGATTTTTTCATATTTATTTTCTTTAAATGAGTCGATGACGCTCGTTAGAGTATCAATTTTAAACAAGGTTCACAATAGCTTAGGATTATTTTGATAATAATGCCACTTCATAGCATCCATCATATTTTTGAGTACGAACCTGCACTTTTTCTTCTCGGCTGGTCGGGACGTTTTTACCTACATAATCTGCCCGAATAGGCAACTCACGATGTCCACGATCAACAAAAATAACCAATTCAATTTTTGCAGCACGACCAAAATCGGTGAGTGCATCCATTGCCGCACGGATGGTTCTCCCTGTGAATAAAACATCATCAATTAAAATCACATCTTTATCTTTTACATTCAAATATTGTGATGCACCACTGTACACAGGCATTGAATTTTCAGGTTCAGTACGCTGCAAATCATCACGATAAAATGTAATATCCAATTCCATTGAAGGAATCTCCACATTAATTAAATCTATAATTTTGTGTTTGATCAACGTAGCAATTTCTGCACCACGACGTTTAATACCAACAATAACAACATTGTCTAAACTAGGGTGTTTTTCAATAATTTCATGAGAAATACGAGAAATAGTGCGATGAAACTGATTTTCATCAATAATGATCTTTTCCATAATTCATCCAAATTAACTGTGAAACGGTCGGTAAAATACCATAAAAATAAATGAAATTTAATCGCTTTTAATGAATGATTATCCTATAAACAAAAAGTGCGGTTAAATTTAACCGCACTTTTTATTTTTAATTAAAAA
>NZ_MLHG01000085.1 GCF_001998825.1 Rodentibacter mrazii | reverse complement strand
ATTTATACCAGATAGAAAAATCACTTATATTACCTATAAGTTTTACGGAGAACTGAAAGATGGATATTCGCCATTTACGCTACTTTGTTGCGATTGTTGAAAATAACTTTAATTTAAGTAAGACGGCTCAAAATTTATACATTTCTCAGCCGACCCTTAGTATGATGATTTCTGATTTTGAACATAAAGAGGAAATTCAATTATTTAAACGATCAAATGGAAAAATAATGGGGCTAACTTACATCGGCGAGAATTATTATCACGATGCAAAAGCACTGATTAATAAATATAATGAAATGCAGCGTAATTTACATAATGAACATACACAGATAGTCGGTAATATTACTATTGGTATTCCTCCCTTAATCTTATCCGTCGTATTTTCCGATGTTATTCCTTCACTAATATTAAATAATCCTGCAATCAATATTACAGTGAAAGAACAAGGCGCATTTGCATTAAAAAGTGAATTATTGCTGGAGCAAGTCGATCTTGCCGTCTTGCTTTATCCGGAGGGGATCTCTAAAAATATCATTGATTCTTTTGCTATTCATCATTCTGAGCTGGCACTTTTTCTATCTCCAAATCATCCGTTGGCAAAAAAAGAAAAGATTGAATGGAAAGATTTAAATAAACAAAAAATGGCAATTTTTGATAAAAATTTTATGATAGCCCACCAATTAAAAGAACGTTTTGAACGCTATAATATTTATCCAAAGATTATTATTGAATCCGGTTCTTGGGACTTTATGCTAAATGCGGTTAAATTAAATTCAGATTTATTAACGATATTACCTTATCCAATCGCTGAGCAATATCAATCAACAGAATTTGTATGTCGTAAAATTAATGAACCAATTTTATGGCGGGTTACGCTCTGTCGGTTAAAGAAAAATAATTATTCAACGGTTGAGAATTATATTTTTGACTTGTTATTAAAATTATTTAAAGTCAAATAAAGAAGATGTAAAGTGAAAGTGCGGTTAAAACTGCGATTAGATTGTTGATAGGAGCTAGCACCGGAAGGGGGAAACTATGGCGAAAGTAGAAGGGGAGCCACTGCTGGATTCTTAATACCAATCTTAGAAAAACGGTAGAAAAATTATTCAAAAACTCGTTTTTCCCTCTAATAGTGAGGAAAAAGCCAATGTTCAAAAAATCTTGTTTTTTATAACCGCACTTTATTCCTAGGATAATAACTCATCCATCAGTCTTGCAGACTAAAGAGCGGTTATTTTTATCTCTGTTTTTTATCAAGCCGTTCACACCCAACAAAATCAAACTTGCCCAAATGGGGATATAAGTCAAATAATCAGAAGGTGAAACTTCTGTGTTGAGCCAAAATAGCGAAATTAGAAAAAGTAATGCCGGTTCAATATAGCTTAGTACTGCAAATAAACTGATGGGAATTTGTTGGCTGGATTTTAAATTTGCAGATAAAGAGATTGCACTAACAATGCCTAATGCGGGTAATAGATACCAATAACGCCATTCCCCGGCAATGAGATGGAAACTATTTCCTTGGTAAATCAAATAGATAAAGCAAGGAATTGAAATCAAACAAATATCTAGTGTAATCCCTTGTAGTGCCGGAATTTGCATTTTTTTGCGACTTAAGTAATAGAGTGGGTACATTAAACAGACCCATAGGCTTGTCCAAGAAAAACTTTGTGTATGCCAAAGTTCATGAGCTACCCCACAGGTAGCGAGGCAAAGGGCAAATTTTTGAATGTGGCTCAACGGCTCTTTTAACCATATCCTCCCTAAAATCGCCATCACAAGTGGAAATAAAAAATAGCCCATTGCAATATTGATCCCTTCATTATTTACCGGTGCCCACATAAATAACCAAAATTGACTGCCTGCATTGGCGGTGCCAAGTAAAAATATCGTCCAACGGGAAAGATTATTTCCTAAATTTTCTTTCATTAAGCGAAGAATAGCGCGAGGACCAACGGTAGGAAAAACGATTAAGGCAAGTCCAAATAACATTGTTACCATTCGCCAGGCGAAAATATCCGTGCCATTAAGAGGTCGTAACCACAAACTGAATAAATAAAGCACACCAAATAGACACTGAGAAAATAAGCAGAGCAAGACACCTTGGGCCATCAATTTCATAACAAATCCATTCACAAAATGTGGTATTAAAAATTATAGTCGGTTTGTGTGATAAAAAATTTTCAATATATGTTGATTTTTGAAAGTTTTTTTCTTATAACGGCAGAAATGGAAATTTTTTATTAAAGTGAACAATGAAATTAGATAAACTTGATCGGGATTTGCTTAATTTATTGCAACAAGATTCAACGCTGCCGCTAAAAGAAATTGCAGATAAAGTGAACAGTTCGGTTGCAACCTGCCAGCGGCGTATTCAGTTATTGACAGAAAAAGGCGTTATTGCTAAACAAGTGGCGGTGGTTTCGCCTAAAGCGGTAGGCAAGGCTATTTCTGTTTTTGTGATGGTGGAAATGGATAATCAGCATTCTTATTATCAAGAACAATTTGAACGAAAAATGCGTGAAGAATCCGATGTGATGAGTTGTTATGAAATTTCAGGCGACTACGATTTTATGTTGCTCATTCATGCGGCAGATATGGAAAGTTACCATGCCTTCACACGCCGTGTATTGACCGGTGAATATCATGTCCGCACTTACAAAAGCTTATTTGTGATGAATTTTACCAAAGCGGAAAGCGGGATTTTATTGTAAAAAAGTGCGGTCAAAATTAACCGTACTTTCGCGGTATTATGTAGCAAATGTACAAAACAAGAATTTCAACGCAATGTAGGGATACATTGTGTGTTCGATATTTAACATATTGAAATGATTTGATTTTACCACGAATTCACGTAGTGAGTCCTACGAGTAAAACTAAAATCATTTTTGTACTACTGCCTTATAATGCTACGAATTTTGGGGAGAATACTAGCTTTTTTCGTTGGTTGTTAAGTATTGGCGAAAGTAATGAACTCAAGTTAAAAGAGGTCAGGTACTTGTGACTCATGCGGTTGGAACTGCGTACAGTAAGTGCGGTCATAAAAAAGCGGGTTTTTAGTTTGTGAAGACGGAGATAAAGAATTTTGACATTTCTAACCGCACTTTGTACATGTGAATGGGAATTTGAATATTAATTGAAAAAGAGGAAAGTATGCAGAAATTTTGTTTAAGAACGATGATACCTGTGTTGATGTTATTCTTGTCAAATGAGGTTTTGGCAAAAAATTTTGTTATTTATGATCGAATGGACTATATAGGAAAACCTGATCTTAGTTCAGATAAGTTATCTAAAGTTTTCCTTGTTTACGAATCTGAATTAGTCAAGCCAGATCCTACCGGAAAACGTAAGCATGGTGTATTGAATCTTGAGAAAATCCGTAACCTAGCGCGTCAATCTCATCTTGAAGGATATCGTATGATTTCAACGGATATTGAATCTTGGTTTAGCGATAAAGAGGGGCAATTATTAACACCTGAAGAACTTGATGCTGATTTCAAGCGTTTATTTAGTATTTTCAAAGAAGAAAATCCAAAAGCGTTTATTTGTAACTATGGATTACCTATGGAAAATTTAAGCGTCATTCGTTTTTTTCGTCCAGCCTCCCCTTATGATGTGGTGTTATCAAAATGGAGAGAGTTTAGCAAGCGCCGCCAGAAAGCGACTGCAAATTGTGATTATTTAAATCCAGTCCTCTATATCGCAGATCCCAATGTTAAAAATTGGGAATATGATGTAAAAATGACGGTAGAAGATATACGTCGTCATTTCCCTAACAAACCGCTCATTGGTTATCTTTGGCCACAATATTATTCAGCATCGGGCAGCCCTCATTTTAAACAATTTATTGATGCTAAAACATGGCGTCAGATGCTAGAGATTAGTTATAAATATATGGATGGCATTATCATTTGGTCTGATAAGCGAGATGATAAAAATGAGTTGGTGAAATGGACTGATCCTAGAGTCCAAGCAATCATGAAAGAGACGAAATCTTTTATTTCTTCTCAAGAAAATTCGATTCAAGTAGAACGTTAAATTTCGAAAAAGTAATTGATTATTTTTTTAAGATGATTTTCCCTTTTTTTGATTTTTTTTCTTCATTAATTGAGAGTGAGATAGAGTTTAAAATTAATCATATTTAACTTGTAATTCACATTTTTTTGTAAAGGATTATCAAAATTTTATTTGAAATATTTGAACCGTTTTTATATTTCCTTTGTCAAAGATTAGGTAAGTGGGATAATTTTTTAATTAAATTGTTATCCCACTTTCTTATGTGATTTGGAGAAAACATAATTCAAATCCAAGTCACCAAGTTTGATACAAGAGATGTAATT
>NZ_MLHG01000084.1 GCF_001998825.1 Rodentibacter mrazii | reverse complement strand
CGATTTTTCAGAGATTTAAATAAAATGATAGAAAAGTTCGCAAATGTATTTTTTAATGAGCCATTTACTGTGGTTCCTATCATTATTTTGTTTGTGTTTATTACAATGCGATTAACAATGAACTCGTGTAAACAAATAAGATAATTACTAAAAGATTTTTCATATTTTCATTGGTTTATAGCATGTTTTCTCGTAATTGAAATAACTGTTTTGCAAGATTTGTATTATATTACTTTAGATAATCCATTAATAAGTAATCAACTGATAATGCTGATTTCTTCCATTGTTTCTGCTACATGTATTTTATATATATTCTGGAACGGAAAGAAACACTCTGAAGATTTTAGGATTATGACTGTTATACTGGGATATTACAAGTAGCTATATCAATGGAAATCACAGATAATAACCTTATACATTTTAATTTAAGTTTGATATCTAATATTATTTATTTAACGTTACCAGCATTATTTCTTTATGAAACACAGAAAAGAGAAAAAATAAATGACCCAAAAATTTGAAATAGCAGACCGTTTTAATCCGTCTGCGGTAGAACAAGCCCTTTATCAACACTGGGAAGAGCAAGGGTATTTTAAACCGAGTGAAAATCCAAATGTACCGAGTTATTGTATTGCCATTCCGCCGCCGAATGTGACGGGGAGTTTGCATATGGGACATGCGTTCCAGCAAACCTTGATGGATACGCTGATTCGTTTTCATCGTATGGAAGGGCATAACACCTTATGGCAAGCGGGGACAGACCACGCTGGGATCGCTACTCAAATGGTGGTGGAACGTAAAATCGCTGCGGAAGAGGGCAAAACCCGCCACGATTATGGACGTGAAGCCTTTATCAAAAAAATCTGGGATTGGAAAGCCTATTCGGGCGGCACAATCAGCCAACAAATGCGCCGCTTAGGTAATTCTATTGACTGGGAACGTGAACGTTTCACTATGGACGAGGGGTTGTCCAATGCCGTAAAAGAAGTGTTTGTTCGATTACACGAAGAAGGCTTAATTTATCGTGGCAAACGCTTGGTAAATTGGGATCCAAAACTTCTCACTGCCATTTCTGATTTGGAAGTAGAAAACCGTGATGAAAAAGGCTTTATGTACCACGTTCGCTATCCGTTTGTGGATAAATCCGAAACCTTTGGCGGCGGCTATATGCACATTGCCACCACCCGTCCGGAAACGATTTTGGCGGACGGCTGTTTAGCGGTTCACCCTGACGATGAACGTTACAAAGATGTGATCGGTAAAATGGTACACGTCCCGATGACTGACCGTGTCATTCCGGTGGTGGCTGACCCTTACCCTGATCCTGAATTTGGTACGGGCTGTGTGAAAATCACGCCGGCGCACGATTTCAACGACTATGAGGTGGGTAAACGTCACGATATTGAAATCATCAATTTAATGAACCCTGATGCGACCTTGAATGACAATGCGCCTGAGCGTTATCGTGGCTTGGATCGCTTTGAGGCTCGCAAAAGAATCGTAGCTGATTTAGACGCAGAAGGCTATTTAGAAAAAATTGAACCGCACGAATTAAAACGCCCGTATGGCGACCGTTCCGGTGTGGTGATTGAGCCTTATTTGACCGACCAATGGTACGTTTCTGTAAAACCACTTGCTGAAGTGGCAACCAAAGCAGTAGAAGACGGTGAAATCCAATTTGTACCGAAACAGTACGAAAACCTCTATTTCTCTTGGATGCGGGATATTCAAGATTGGTGTATTTCACGCCAACTTTGGTGGGGACATCGTATTCCTGCGTGGTATGATGAAACAGGTAATGTTTATGTTGCTCGTAGTGAAGAAGAGGTTCGCACAAAATACAATTTACCTGCAGATTTAGCCTTAAAACAAGATGAAGACGTGTTGGATACGTGGTTCTCATCTGGTTTATGGACGTTCTCTACGCTTGGGTGGCCGGAGCAAACCAAAGAACTCAAAATGTTCCACCCGACTGATGTGCTGATCACAGGGTTTGACATCATTTTCTTCTGGGTAGCGCGCATGATTATGTTCACCATGCATTTTATCAAAGATGAAAATGGTAAACCGCAAGTGCCGTTCAAAACCGTTTACGTTACGGGTTTAATCCGTGACGAGCAAGGGCAAAAAATGTCGAAATCGAAAGGCAATGTGCTTGATCCGATTGATATGATTGACGGTATCAGCCTTGAAGATTTACTTGAAAAACGCACAGGCAATATGATGCAACCGCAATTAGCGGAAAAAATTGCTAAATCGACTGCTAAACAGTTCCCTGAAGGCATTGCCTCACATGGTACAGATGCTTTGCGTTTCACCCTTGCGGCATTGGCGAGTAATGGTCGAGACATCAACTGGGATATGAAACGCCTTGAGGGTTATCGCAATTTCTGTAATAAACTGTGGAATGCCAGCCGTTTTGTATTAACCAATGAAAAATTGGATTTAAGCGAAGGGGAAATTGAGTTTTCCGTGGCGGACCGTTGGATTGAATCTTGTTTTAACCGCACTGTGAGTGATTTCCGTGAAGCATTAAGCCAATATCGCTTTGACTTAGCAGCCAATGCGATCTACGAATTTACTTGGAACCAATTCTGCGACTGGTATTTAGAATTGACCAAACCGGTATTCGCAAACGGTACGCCGGCACAAATTCGTGCGGCAAGCCAAACCCTTGTGCGTGTGTTAGAACAATTATTGCGTTTAGCACATCCATTGATTCCGTTTATCACGGAAGAAATTTGGCAAAAAGTGAAAGGCTTTGTCGGTATTGAAGCGGACAGCATAATGTTACAACCTTTCCCAATGGTGAATGAAAGAGCCTTTGATGGAGATGCTGAGCGTGAAATCAATTGGTTAAAAGATGTAATTGTGGCTGTGCGTAACATTCGAGCAGAATGTAATATCGCCCCAAGTAAAGGATTAGATTTATTATTCCGTAATATTGATGTTGCAGAACAAAAAATTCTTGAAAAACAGACCGTACTTTTATGTGCAATGGCAAAATTGGGCGATGCTCGAGTGTTAACGGAAGGGGAAAATGTCCCGCTTGCCGTGGCAAAACTCGTAGGCAATACGGAGCTTCTTGTACCAATGGCAGGCTTTATCAACAAAGAAACCGAACTTGCCCGTTTAACCAAAGATATAGAAAAATATCAAAATGAAGTCAAACGTATTGAAGGCAAACTCAGCAACGAAGCCTTTGTTGCCAAAGCACCGGAAGCCGTGATTGCCAAAGAACGCGAGAAAATGGCAGAATATCAATCGGGATTGGAAAAAATCCGTGAGCAATATAAGGCGATTGAAGCGCTATAATTTTGAAAAACGCTGACTGGTTCAGCGTTTTTTATTATTTAAAAATACAGGTGGGTGATTCCTCCTACTGTGATCCCCTAAAAATAACTAATAGATATACAATTTAACTTTCAGTGCTAAAATACTTTTCTGGTATCTTTTCCAACATGTAATTAATAATGAAAAATTTTAAACATTTTGCTCAGCGATATGTTGATTGGGTGATAAAACTCGGACGAGTTCGCTTTTCCCTACTTGGATTATTCATTCTTGCCGTCTTGGCTTTGGGGGCTCAGACTTTACTTAGCCTCTTTATTACCAATCAAATTGATTGGATGGTTCTCGTTCGTTCAATTATATTTGGGCTTTTCACCGCGCCTTTCGTGATTTATTTTCTTACTTTGTTGGTTGAACAATTAGAGCGATCAAGACGGGATCTCTCTAAAACAGTATTACGTTTACGAAATGAAGTATCGGAAAGAACCATTGCTGAAAAGAAACTTTCTATTGCCTTAGATAATTTAGAAAAAAATAATCGGGAAAAAAGTAGTTTACTTGCGACCATTAGCCATGAATTGCGAACACCGCTTAATGGTATTATTGGGTTGAGCCATATTTTGTTAGATGACCAGCTTTCAGAACAACAGCGTAATTATTTGAAAACAATTAATTTAAGTGCGGTCAATTTGGGGCATATTTTTAGCGATATTATTGATTTAGATAAGTTTGATACAAAACGCTTAAAATTGAACTTTGAACCCATCAATTTGAATGAATTATTAAATGATATTCAAAATTTTGCCATTCTAATGGCTGAACCTAAAAATCTTAAATTTGTTTTGGAAATTGAATCTAATTTACCGGATTTACTCTATTTAGACCGAGCGCGCTTGAGTCAAATTCTTTTAAATTTGATTGGTAATGCGGTGAAGTTTACCGAAAAAGGTACAATTAAACTCTCTATTTATGCTTTAGAAAAGGATATGTACCGTTTTAGTGTTTCTGATACCGGTAGAGGAATCGCACAGAGTGAACTGGACAATATTTTCAAAATGTATTACCGCGTGAAAGAGGATACAAATAGATCCTCCGGTAGCGGAATAGGGCTTGCAATATCAAAAAATCTTGCTTTATTGATGAAAGGGGATATTCAAGTCGAAAGTCAGCTTGGAGTAGGTTCAACATTTGATCTGACTATCTATGCCAAAGAAGCGCATCCGATTAATAATTATGAACCTACCCAACCGTTGAATCTATCGGTTTTGCTGGTTGAAGATATTGAATTAAATGTTCTTGTCGCAAAAAGCGTCTTAGAAAAACTCGGACATCATGTTGATGTTGCGATGAATGGGAAAGATGCTATTAAACTTTTTGAACGCAATAACTACGATATTATATTACTTGATATTAACTTACCCGATATGTCCGGATTTGATATAGCCTATCATCTACGTAAAAAATATGAAGAGGGCATTTATGATTTTCTTCCTCCTCTTGTGGCTTTCACTGCTAATGTAATGCAAAATGAAGAAGAATATCAGAGTAAGGGAATGGATACGGTGCTACGTAAACCTCTTGTATTGGAGGATCTAAAACGCTGTTTTTACCATTTTTTTGGCGAAGAGAATATTGAATTTAACGTTGTGGAAAAACAGTTAGCCCACCAATCTTTGAACTTAGAGCAGATAGAATTAGTCGGTAAAAGTCAAACGGGACAAAATTTAATATTGTTTAAACAAATGATGCCAGAGTATCTTCAAGAACTTAATGAGGCTTTTAAAGTTTATTCGTTGGATAATTCTACCGCTCAAAATGTTGCCAATATTGCACATAAAATTAAGGGGGCGGCAGGTTCTATCGGGTTAATCACATTACAGCAACTTGCGGAGAAAATGCAATGTAATCAGGAACCGGATTGGAAAGATAATATTGAAAATTGGCTTAATGAGCTTAATACTCATTGGCAGACGAATGTAAAAGAATTGGAAGATTATTTAAAGTTATAGAAAAATGACCGCACTTTAAATCAAAAGTGCGGTCATTTTTTAAGTGTTTTCATTATTTAGTTTATCTTCCGAGAATTTTCGCAATTGGTGAATTTCATGTTTTGCCTTATCGGATAATACTTTATTATCTTTCAGCATTTGCTCGGAACGCGCCATAATAAAGCGTAAATAATCGGCATTTTTAGTTTGTTCAAAAAATTGTTTTGCCTGATACATATCAGAGAAGTCTTTATTAGCTTGAGTGAGCAACATTTTTTGACCGAATAACAGGATTAATACCAGCGCTAAAGATATAACCGTGCCATAACCGTTTGTCGGATAATAAAGTAATCCCCCGATAATAAATAGACCGGAAACCAAGCGAGAGCTGTTTTTGATGTAGGTTTCACTGGGCGGAGTCTGTATTAATTCTTTGAGTTTCATTATTTTTCCCTAAAAATAAGGGCGTTATTACGCCCTTATGATTCAATATGTTTAAACGAGAATACCTGTCCAATAACCCAAAATTCCGACCCCAAATAGGGCAAAGATAATGATCATCGCATTCACTTTTTTACGCAATAAATACATACATAAGAATGTGAGCAATAATGCGAGTAAACCGGGAAGAAGATTATTTAATACGCCTTGTAAGGTAACCACAACCTCATCACCTAATTGATTTTTATAACGGACTAACTCTAATGGGACATTGATGGTCGTCCATTTTGAAACCAGAGATCCCATCACAAAAAGCCCGAGAATGGATGCACCTTGTGTAATCTTTTGTAATCGACCTCCCCCCATATCGGAGACGATCTCCGTTCCTTTTTCATAGCCGTATTTGAAACCATACCAACGGGCTAAGGCACGGATAACATTAATTAAAATAAAGAACAATAAAGGTCCTAAAAGACTGCCGGTTAAGGCAATACCGGCACCAAGTGCGGCTAAAACAGGACGTAATGTTCCCCAAAAAATAGGGTCACCCACACCGGCAAGCGGTCCCATTAAGCCCACTTTCACCCCGCTGATTGCAGCATCATCCACATCTTTTGCGCCGTTTGCATGTTCTTGTTCCATCGCAGCAGTAACGCCCATAATAGCGGAACCCACCCATGGGTGAGTATTAAAGAATTCAAGATGGCGTTTTAATGCCGCGGCTTGATCTTCTTTTTTACTGTATAAACGTTTGTTTGATGGTTGGGATCATCGAAACACAGAATCCCATTGATTGCATACGTTCAAAGTTAAATGAACCTAAAAGGAACGTTGAACGGAAGTAGGTTTTTAAAATATCACCTTTGGTAAGTGTCACTTTTTGATCTGACATAATGCGCTCCTTATAGACCTTCTAATTCGTTATCGGCTAATTTTCTTTTGCTCGCTACCGGCATTGCTGCTTGGTTAAAACGAGGATTTAACTGGATATAAAGCATTGCCAAACAAGTACCTAAAATACCTAAACCAACTAAATTATAGTTAGTGAATGAGGCAATCACGAAACCAAGGAAGAAGAATGGCATTAATGCACCTGCACGCATCATGTTGATGACCATTGCATAACCTACAACCACGATGAAGCCTCCGGCAATTTGTAAACCGCGAGTAATCACTTCAGGAATCGAATCTAATGCGCTGGTTACGGTATCAGTACCTGCGACTAAACCAACGGCGAGCGTAGGGATCGCAACACGTAAGGCTTGTAAAGAAAGACCGGCAAAATGACAAAGTTCAATGCCACGGAAGTTTGCTTGTTCTGCAAATTTATCGGCTTTGTGTTGCAAGAAAATGGTTAAGGTACGAACAAAGATAGTTAATACTTGACCCGCTGCCGCAACCGGTACCGCAATAGCAATTGCTGTGCCCACCGATTGCCCGCCTTTGATCACCAAGATTGCAGAGATTACACTCGCCAGTGCCGCATCCGGTGCCATTGCAGCACCCACATTCATCCAACCTAATGCGATCATTTCTAATGTCCCACCCAGAATGATACCGGTTTCAAGATCACCCAAGACTAAACCAATCATGGTACAAGCAAAAAGTGGACGGTGGGTTTGACGTTCATCTAACACACTTCCCATACCGCAGATTGCCGCAACCAGTACGACTAAAATGAGTTCCATTGTTGACATAAAAGGCTCTCCTAAAATTTAATTGAATCTAATTTTTCACGGGTCAGCTCAACAGGCTTATTCGCCGCCACTTTTTGAAGTGAGAGTTTTACACCCATATCGAGTAATTTTTTAAATGCTTCCACATTAGACGGATTGACGGTGACAGCATCGGAAAGTTGTTTATTCCCTTCTTTGTGCGTCATGCCCCCGACATTGATCGTATCAATACGCAATCCACCCTCAATTAAACGCACCGCATCTTCCGGTTTTGTTACCAGCATTAAGATATGACGGCTAGCGTATTTAGGATTGTTATACACCTTAATCGCTTTATCCACAGAAATTACATAAGCTTTCAAATGTGGAGGAGCAATTTGGAGCAATAACTCTTTACGAAGCTCATCATTTTCCACTTCATCACTGATGGCAAAAATCGCTTCACATTTCACGGCTTTCGCCCAAGATGTTGCCACCTGACCATGAATTAAACGGTCATCAATCCGCAATAAATTGACACTCATACGACCATTCGGATCATATTGTGTGTTGTCTTCTTCCGTTTCTTGTTCTTCCGATGATTCTACTGTTGCTTCTGCGGTTTGGGTAAAGGAAGCCGTTTCGTCAGGTTTACGATAGCTTTTCACTGCCATTACACCGACTTCTTTTGCAGTATTGGCAAGTTCTTCTGCTGATTTTGCATCGTCTTTCGCATCCAATACTTCCAACAACATAGGCAAACTCACGCCGGTAACAATATCGTCTTGCGGGCGTTTTGCCGCCACTCGGGCTGCTGCGTTATAAGGGCTGCCACCGAATAAATCCACTAAAAATAACACTGAATCGGTGGGATCACATTCGGCAATAATCGCTTCATATTTCTCCACCAAAGTGTCTTGCCCTTCTCCTGGAACGAATGTCACGCCGTGGAGACCTTCCACTTCGCCAAATACCATTTCAGAAGAGTTCACCAACTCAGCAGCAAGTTTGCCGTGAGCTGCAACGATTACTTGAATCATTGGGTACTCCTAACGTTATAAAAAACGCAGCAAGCATAATGTAAACAATTACCCAACTCAATATTGCCATGAAAGGATTTTGGGTAAAAAATGTGAGGTAGATCAACGTTTATTCATAATGATGGAAAAATAGACAGCAAATAATGGAGCGATTTTGAAAGGAAAGTGCGGTCAAAATTTATCATATTTTGTCAGCCTTAAAATTTCGCTAAAATGCGCTGAAATAATGATAAGGATTGCTTATGCCAAACCGCCAATGCCAAGTGCTTATTTCTGATGTATTACCCGAATCTTTACCCCCACAAGTTTTAATTGTTGGGGCGCAGGGCGTTCACTTTTCTAAAGTAACAAATTTACTTGGGCAAGAATTTGAACATATTTTATTTGATGCACGAAATGGCATTCATTTAGAAGCCCTTGCTATTGCCGCTGGTACGCTAAAAATGGGCGGAACCTTATGTTTGCTGCTTTCGGACTGGGAGAATTTAGAAAAGTCCCCTGATTTTGATAGTCTTCGTTGGAATGGCAGCACTTCTGCCATTTGCACACCAAATTTTGTTCATCATTTCAAACAATGTGTGGAACGCTACCATTTCCCTATTTTGAGACAAGCAAGTGCGGTTGGTTTTCCATCGGTTTTCTATCATGAAGAAAAGCACAAATCAGCCACAGCCGAACAGCAACAGATCCTTGAACAAATCTTGCAACAGCAATGTGATCTGTATTTTTTGACCGCAAAACGTGGACGGGGAAAATCCGCATTATTGGGGATGCTTGTTAATCACATTGATGCACCGATTTATCTCACTGCGCCTAACAAAAGTGCGGTCAATTCCTTGTATGATTTTGCAAAAGGAACCGTTGAATTTATTGCACCGGATGAATTAAGCCAACGATTGCGACAAAATGCGGCATTTACTGAAAATGCTTGGCTTTTGGTTGATGAGGCGGCGATGATCCCTTTGCCTTTGCTACAACAGTTTTCCCAATATTTTCGCCACATTGTTTTTAGTACAACTATTCATAGCTATGAGGGAACGGGGCGTGGCTTTGAATTAAAATTCAAACAAAAAATTCACCGCACTTTTCAACAATTTACTCTCTATCGTCCTTTACGCTGGCAGGAAAATGACACGCTGGAACAGTTTATTGAGGATCTTTTATTACTGAATGCCGAAGATAAATTCGAGCAAATTGCCTATAACGCACTGGGTGAGATTCAGATTCATGAAATCGCACAATCTCAGTTAATTCATTCGCCAGAACCTTTTTATGGCTTGATGACATTGGCACATTATCGGACTTCACCTATTGATTTACGCCGTTTGTTTGATGGTGAAAGACTGCATTTTTATTTGGCGAATAATCAACGACAGCTTATTGGTGCTATTTGGGCGTTGGAAGAAGGCGGAATGGAGGATGAAAATCTGATTGCACAAATTCGACAAGGAACACGCCGCCCGAAAGGAAACCTTGTACCACAATCTTTATGTTTTCACGGCAATTTCTCCGAAGCCTGTTGGTTGAAATCCTTACGAATTTCCCGCATTGCCGTACAACCTCATTGGCAACAAAAAGGGATCGGGCAAAGGCTGATTGGCTCAATGGATAATGCCGAGGTTGATTTTCTTTCCGTGAGTTTTGGTTATACGGATGAACTTGCCAAATTTTGGCAAAAGTGCGGTTTTATTTTGGTTCATTTAGGGGAGCATCAAGAAGCCAGTAGTGGTTGTTATTCAGCCATTGCTTTGAAGGGATTGTCGGAAAAGGGAAGGGCTTTGACGAAAATTGCACGGCAACAATTTCAACGTAACCTGGCATTATCGACTCATCCCTTGGCTGAAAAAATAATGCGCGGGAGAATTGATTGGACGCTTAATGAGGAAGATTGGCAAAGCTTAAAAAATTTTGCTTATTTCAACCGCACTTTATTTTCCTCAATGCCTGCCATTCAGCGTTTGTTAAGGGCGCAAAATAAAATCAATTTTCCACAACTTTCAAACTATTTAACGAAAAAACAATTTCCCTTTGATAAGAAAAAAAGCGTAGAATGTTTTCGCTTAGAAATTAAACAATACTTAGAGGAACTTTTATGACAACAACAGAAAAAACAGAAAAAACAGAAAAACCAAAAGGGTGGTTTAAACAGGCTTTGGAAAAATATGATAATTTCCTCAAAACCTACGATCTTGATTCGCCAAGCTGTTGTGGCGTGCCAAAAATGCGCGAAGATGAAAACGGAAATTTATGCAAAGAAGATTCGCTCTTTAAAAAATAACCTGTTTTTTTATACAGATTTCAGCTTGAATCCCCTTTTTTAATTCAGTAAACTATGCGTTAATTTTTATCAGAGATTGACGCATTATTCATGAAAACCGCTTTTTTCCCACTCGATATTCCTTCCACTCCGAACGACCACAAAATTTTAGGTAATGTCTTGCAAGGTGCTGATGCGCTAGTGATTAGCGAAATTGCCGAACAACACCAACATTTAACCGTTGTGGTTACTCCCGATACCCGAAGTGCGGTTCGTTTATCCGGTATTTTATCGGAATTAAGTGAACAGGAAGTGAAACTATTTCCTGATTGGGAAACGCTACCTTATGATACTTTTTCACCTCATCAAGATATTATTTCTTCCCGTCTAAGCGCGCTTTTTCATCTTCAAAATGCAAAAAAAGGCATTTTTTTGTTGCCGATTGCGACCTTAATGCAACGCCTTTGTCCGCCGCAGTATTTACAACATAATGTTTTATTGATTAAAAAAGGCGATCGCATTGTTATTGATAAAATGCGTTTACAACTGGAATCAGCCGGTTATCGTGCCGTAGAGCAAGTGTTGGAGCATGGGGAATATGCTGTGCGGGGTTCATTACTTGATCTCTTTCCTATGGGAAGTGCGGTGCCTTTCCGCTTAGATTTTTTTGATGATGAAATTGATTCGATCCGCACTTTCGATGTAGATACACAACGCACACTTGATGAAATTCAATCTATAAATCTTCTGCCGGCACACGAATTTCCTACGGATGACAAAGGGATTGAATTTTTCCGTACACAATTTCGTGAAACCTTTGGCGAAATCCGCCGTGATCCGGAACACATTTATCAACAAATCAGTAAAGGCACGTTAATCTCCGGTATTGAATATTGGCAGCCGTTGTTTTTTGCAGAAATGGCAACCTTATTTGACTATCTTCCTACCCAAACCTTGTTTGTGGATATGGAGGCAAATCAAGCACAAGGGGAACGTTTTTATCAAGATGCAAAACACCGTTATGAACAACGCAAAGCAGATCCCATGCGTCCCTTATTGCCACCGGAACGTTTGTGGTTAAATATTGATGAAGTGAATCGCCAGCTGAAGTCTTATCCTCGTATCACACTGAAAAATGAAAAAGTGCGGTCATCAGTGCGTCAGAAAAATTTACCGATCACTTCATTGCCGGCGATCACTATTCAATCACAACAAAAAGAACCTCTTGGGCAACTTCGTCAATTTATTGAACATTTTAACGGCAATATATTGTTTTCTGTGGAAACGGAAGGACGTCGGGAAACCCTGCTTGACTTGTTGCAACCATTAAAAATCAAACCGAAACAAATTCAATCTCTCGCTCAAGCAGAGCAAGAAAAATTCAGTTTATTCATCAGTACTTTTGAGCAAGGCTTTATTATCGAAGAATCTTCCCCCTTAGCCATTATTGGTGAAGCCAATTTACTGGGTGAACGGGTACAACAGCGTCAGCGTGATAAGCGTAAAACCATTAATCCGGATACCCTTGTGCGGAATTTGGCAGAACTTAAAATCGGGCAACCGGTGGTACATCTGGATCATGGGGTAGGGCGTTACGGCGGTTTGGTAACCCTTGATACAGGGGGAATAAAAGCGGAATATTTGCTCCTAAATTATGCTAACGAATCCAAACTTTATGTGCCGGTTACCTCGTTGCATTTGATTAGCCGTTATGTAGGTGGTTCTGATGAAAGTGCGCCATTGCATAAACTGGGTAATGAAGCTTGGGTGAAATCACGCCAAAAAGCGGCGGAAAAAATTCGTGATGTGGCAGCAGATCTGTTAGATGTTTATGCTCAACGTGAAGCGAAAAAAGGCTTTGCCTTTAAATATGATCGCGAAGAATTTCAACAATTTGCGGCGACTTTTCCTTTTGAAGAAACCCATGATCAAGAAATGGCGATCAATGCCGTTATTTCAGATATGTGTCAGCCCAAAGCGATGGATCGTTTAGTTTGTGGCGATGTAGGCTTTGGTAAAACCGAAGTGGCAATGCGGGCGGCATTTTTGGCGGTAATGAATCATAAGCAAGTTGGCGTTTTAGTGCCTACGACCTTGCTTGCTCAACAACATTATGAAAACTTTAAAGATCGTTTTGCCAATTTGCCGGTGAATGTGGAAGTGCTATCTCGTTTTAAAACGGCGAAAGAACAAAAACAAATTCTGCAAAATCTGGCAGAAGGTAAAGTGGATATTTTGATCGGCACCCATAAACTGATTCAATCCGATGTGAAATTTCACGATCTCGGTTTGCTGATTATTGATGAAGAACACCGTTTTGGCGTGGGGCAAAAAGAAAAAATTAAGCAACTACGTGCCAATATCGATATTCTCACCTTGACGGCAACCCCGATCCCACGCACCCTTAATATGGCAATGAACGGTATTCGTGATCTCTCCATTATTTCCACGCCGCCAGCTCGCCGCTTGAGTATTAAAACCTTTGTTCGTCAAAAGGATGATTTAGTGGTACGTGAAGCCATCTTGCGTGAAATTTTGCGTGGCGGACAGGTATATTATTTACATAATGATGTTGCGAGTATTGAAAATACGGCAGAAAAATTGACCGCACTTGTACCGGAAGCCCGAGTGGTGGTAGGACACGGGCAAATGCGTGAGCGTGAGTTAGAACGGGTGATGAGCGATTTTCATCATCAACGCTATAATGTGTTGGTTTGTTCAACAATTATTGAGACGGGCATTGATGTTCCAACGGCAAATACGATTATCATCGAACGGGCGGATCATTTTGGTCTGGCACAATTACATCAATTACGTGGTCGGGTAGGGCGTTCTCATCATCAAGCCTATGCCTACTTACTTACCCCTCCTCCGAAAATGATGACAAAAGATGCTCAACGCCGCCTTGAAGCTTTGGAAAGTTTAGATAATCTTGGCGCGGGCTTTATTCTTGCCACTCATGATTTAGAAATTCGTGGTGCAGGTGAGCTGTTGGGGAATGAACAAAGCGGACAAATTGAAACCATCGGTTTTTCCCTTTATATGGAATTGCTTGATGCGGCGGTGAAAGCCTTAAAAGAAGGACGTGAGCCGTCTTTAGAAGAATTAACCCGACAGCACGCTGAAATCGAACTGAGAGTCGCTGCATTGTTACCGGATGAATATTTAGGCGATGTGAATATGAGGTTATCCTTCTACAAACGTATTGCCGCCGCCGAGACAAAACAAGAATTAGATGAATTAAAAGTCGAATTGATCGACCGTTTTGGCTTGTTACCGGAAGCAACAAAAAATTTACTACAAATTGCCGAACTGCGTTTATTGATCGAGCCTTTAAAAGTACTTCGTATTGATGCCGGCACACAAGGGGGCTTTATTGAATTTTCACCGACAACACAAGTCGCACCGGAAAAATTTATTCAGCTTATTCAAAAAGAACCGATTGTCTATCGTTTTGACGGACCGTCGAAATTTAAGTTTATGAAAGATCTTTCAGATAATAAAGTGCGGTTGGAATTTGTGGTGGATTTGGTGAAAGAATTAGTTGGATAGTGAGATTCCTTGATAAATGGATTTTGTTTATGACAGTTTATGACAAAATCCATTTATTAATTATTCTAGTCTAAAATATCGTTGTTTTATTTCACTTCCGCCCCCTTCAACCATTTTCTCACCCAAGAACGGTTGGCGGATAAGTTTTGCAGAGTATTTTCCCCTAAAGGCAAGGGTTCGCCATAAATTAATGATGCCAAGGTTTCGCCGAGTAAGGGGGCGGAGGTTAATCCACGAGATCCCAATGCAGCGGAGAGAAAAAGATTAGGAAAATTGACCGCACTTGGAATTGGTTGTTTGCGGCGGCGAAGATTAAAGAGATTATGGTAATCTTCGCTCTGTTGGGTAAAGTTTGGTACATTTCCCACCATTGGGGCGAGATCACGCACGGAACAGCGAATACCTGTTCGGGCAAGATTGCCTGAGGTATCCACTTCTTGCGTCCAAATTTGTGCAAGATTTTGTTGGAGTTTTTGTTGGTTTTCCCGTTGTTCTTGTTCACTAAAAGTTCGATCCGTATTATCACGGATATGACTTGCACCAATACAGTGGCTGAGTTTGGCTTGATCGACCGGTGTGAGATAGCCATCGTAGCAAAGCACAGATTTAAGTTTTAGTAAATTTTCAGAAGTGGGGATTTGACTGACTTGCCCACGAATCGGGTAAAGTGGCAATTTTTCCGTTTGGACAAACTCCGTAATTTTATAGCCGTTGGCGAGGATCACTACCTCGTGTTCCATATGTTGATTTTGTGAATTCATCAGTTGCCAACCGTATTGGGTTTGTGAAAGAGCGGTAATTTTTTGCAAAGTTTTGATTTTTACACCGCATTTTTTAAGTAGCAAAAAGGTATTTTGCACAAATTGGCGGGGGGCAAGCCAAGCCCCTTGAGAAATAAATCCTCCACCACAAGAAAGGGGTAAGCCGACTTTTTCACTCAATGCTTGAGTATCCAGCATTTCAAAGATTTCATTCGGCAAACCTAATTGGGAAATTTTTTCTAATTTGACCGCACTTTTTTCGTTATAGGCGCATAACGCCACGCCACAAAACTCGTGCTCAAATTCAATACCTTGTTTTATCGCCCAATCAAGTAATTGTTTGCCATAGGAAAAGGCGTGAAGATAAAAATGGATAGTGAGGGGATTATCATCGCTCAGTTGAGGATAAAACGCCCCCTGTTTATTGCCGGAAGCATTGAGTGCAGGTTGTTCATCTTCACAATAAAGAGTGATATTGGCTCCTAGTTGAAGTAATGAAATCGCCGCACAGAGTGAGGCAATCCCCCCGCCAATAATCGCAATATCTTGTTTTTTCATACTTGCCGATTGAGGAAAATACCAAGGCGCAGAAAGTGCGGTTGGTTTTGCTTGTGTTTTTTGCCCGCTCAGACATTCCCGTTTTTTGCCAAACCCTTTACGTTTTGTTATTTCAAAACCGACTAATTCTAACCCTTTTCTGACCGCACTTGCAGCGGTAAACGTGGCGAAAGTTCCCGTTGGTTTGGTGAAACGATACATTTGTTGATATAAATTTTCATTCCACATCTCGGGATTTTTGCTAGGGGCGAAACCGTCTAAAAACCAAGCGTCAATGCGTTCGTTCATATAATCGCCAAGTTGCGGTAAATTTTCTGCCACATCACCAAGCCATAAGTCAAGGATGGTTTCATCAAAATGAATACGTTGGCAGCCTTTAATTGGTGATTGCCAGTAGCATTGTAAATGTCGGCTGAGTTCGGCAAATTGCGGATAGGTTGAATGTGCTTGCTGAAGTGCGGTGGGGTTTAGCGGATATTTTTCAAAGGAAATAAAATAGAGCCGCTTTAACGGTGAATGTTGGAATTGTTGGCGAAATTTACGGAATAATGCGGTGGTGGCGAGAAAATTTAATCCTGTACCGAAACCGGTTTCGGCAATGACAAAATGAGAGTTTTCACAGGTGATCCAACGTTCCCATAATTGATTACCTTGTAAAAACACATAATCCGTTTCCGCCAATCCATCGTGATTGGAGAAATAAACATCATCAAATTGATTAGAAATGGGGGTATTTTCTTCATTAAAATGCATGTCGGCATACTGAACGTTGAACATTTTTATTCCTTTCTTGCATGATCGAATTGACTTATAATAACGGAATTTTCCGGCTTATTGAAATTTGTTGGCTGCCCCTAACTGGTCGAACAAATGAATTATTGCTTGAAATATTTTTATTTCGTAGTAGTTTTGAGCCGCTATTTTGACATATAAAACAAAAAGGAAGAAGCAATGAAAAGAGCTGTCATTACAGGCTTTGGTATTATTTCCAGTATCGGTAACAATAAACAAGAAGTGCTTGCCTCACTAAAAGCGGGAAAATCGGGTATTGAGGTAGTGCCTGAATTTGTTGAAATGAAAATGCGTAGTCATGTTGCAGGCACGATTAAATTGGATCCAAGTGAGCAAATTGATCGCAAAGTATATCGTTTTATGGGTGATGCAGCGGCTTATGCTTATCTTTCTATGCGTGAAGCCATTGAAGATGCGGGGTTAACGGAAGAACAGGTTTCCAATGATCGTACCGGTTTAGTCATTGGGGCAGGGACAGGGTCTGCACATAATCAATTAATTGCTTGCGATGCGGCACGTGGTCCTCGTGGTGTGAAGGCAATCGGGCCTTATGCGGTAACGAAAACTATGGCATCGAGTGTTTCTGCCTGTCTTGCAACACCTTACAAAATCCGTGGTGTAAGCTATTCGATTAGTTCTGCTTGTGCGACATCGGCACATTGTATTGGTCATGCCTTAGAGTTAATCCAATTAGGCAAACAAGATATTGTATTTGCAGGCGGTGCGGAAGAATTATCTTGGGAATGTGCCACAGAATTTGATGCGATGGGTGCGGTTTCCACAAAATATAATGATACACCGGAAAAAGCCTCCCGAGCTTACGATGCGAACCGTGATGGTTTCGTGATTGCCGGTGGCGGTGCTGTTGTGGTAGTGGAAGAATTAGAACACGCACTTGCTCGCGGTGCAAAAATTTATGCAGAAATCGTGGGTTATGGTGCGACTTCTGATGGTTACGATATGGTTGCACCAAGCGGTGAAGGGGCAGAACGCTGTATGAAACAAGCCATGGCAACAGTGGATACGCCAATTGATTATATTAATGTTCACGGCACTTCAACACCGGTTGGGGACGTGAAAGAATTGGGCGCAATCAAAAATGTATTTGGTGCCAATGTGCCGGCAATTTCATCGACAAAATCCATGACCGGTCACTCTTTAGGTGCAGCGGGTGCACACGAAGCGATTTATACTTTATTAATGCTGGATAATGATTTTATCGCACCAAGTATTAATATTGAAACCTTAGATGAGGCGGCGGAAGGTTGCAATATCGTGACCGAAACGAGAGAAAATGCCGGCTTGCAAACAGTGATGTCAAACAGTTTCGGTTTTGGTGGTACTAATGCAACGTTAATATTCAAACGTTACAATGGCTAATCGAATACGTTAATCAAAAGGAGAATCGCACGGTAGCAGTATCGTGTGATTTTTTTATGGAAAGAGACAATGATCTTTTCTTTGCCTGAATCGAAATTCAATAATTTTAAATTAGTGCGCGAAGTTCGTGCGAATCACTTGCGTTGCCTGCTATCTAATCAAATTGAAACCATGGTACTAAGCCTTTATTCTTATGACCAAGACCGTGGTTTTATTGAACGAACTTCTCCAAAACTTGCCGGGGTATTTGCTCGTGAAAAAGATAACGAACCTATTCCCTCCGTAGATTGGACGTCGGAAATGGAAAGTTTTTTCAAACGGGAAAATACCGATAAATTTGACCGCACTTGGCGTTTTACGGGTGGCGCAAAAATTTGGTTTGCTATAGTCATTTTGCTTGTAGGGGGGATTGGATATGCCGCCTATGACAAAGTGCAAAAAGGCGGGAAAATAGATTGGTACATCTTCACCAGCTTATGGGATAGCTACGATGCCACACCGGAGCTTGGTACAAAATATTTTGTAAAAATCAAAAAGGGTGAGATCGTGTGGAAACGTTTTTGGGTGAAAATTGAAGAAGTACTGGGTGATAATCGGTATGTGGTTAGTACCAATTCTTTCCACAACCCGATAGGTGAGTCCGGAAAAAATTTGATATTCAAACCTTTTTGCAGGATAAAGACTTTAAAGGCAAAATTCTTGTTAAATTTCAACCGCACTTTTCCTCTCACAATGGAGAAACAGGAGCAGTTTTTATTGATGAGAAAAATAATCAAGTTTTTCACTTACTAAAACCGACTAAAAAATTATCCCTTGATAAAGTAAAACTACCGCTTTCCGCGCAGGAGGCTTACCGATGCACACTCTGTTCACAATCCGCAATTTATTCAACGATATATGTATATCGACAAATTATCCAAATCAAAAATATTCCCTTTGCTCTTTGGATTTTTCTGGGCGGTCTTGTGTTGGGGAATTGGCGGTATGAGTTATTATCAAATTCTTCAAGCAGAGATCGAACAAAGAAAAATCAGATTATGGCGACCGGTCGCTAGAATTTATGAACTAGCGGGAGGAGAGGTAGTTTTGGTTATTTCCCTCTTATTGGGTGTCGGCTCACTCTACTTTGGTTGGCGGAATTATAAAATAAAAAATACGTCTTCAAAACAAGATGAATATGCGGATAAGCCAACATATAAAGATATAATGGTTTTAGAAAAGCAAATTGGTTTTTTATTACCATCAGATTATCGAAAATATTTATTGCATTATAATGGTGGAACGCCGATAGCTTGTAAATTAAATGAATATATTCAAATTAACTATTTTTATCAATTAGTAACTGATAATCCTAGATTTAGATTAAGTGAAATTTTTGAAACAGTGCCAAATTATGGTTACGGTTTACCCATTGGCAAGACGATTGTCGGTGATTTATTAGTTCTCTCGCCGGAAGGGGCGGTTCTCTTATTTGACGTTGAAGAATTTACTGATGATGACGGAGAATTTGATGATATAGAGGGAGAGCCGGAATATATTGCAGAGAGTTTTACAGCATTGTTAGAAGGATTATATTGATGAGTGATAAAATAAATTTTATACATATTGAACAGGAAACGGTTCCAAATATTATTTCGTTACATGATTGTGTGTGCACAAGCATTCAGGCGATAGATAATAAAGTTTATTTTGAATTTGAAGATGGGTTTGTGGTGCTCAATACGCATTCGGATAATCAATCCGGAAAACATTTGAAAAGCGAGAAATCTTGTATTGTTTTTAGCCATGATGATCCTGATATAGAATACTATTATGATATAGAAA
>NZ_MLHG01000083.1 GCF_001998825.1 Rodentibacter mrazii | reverse complement strand
ATTTTCCGGTGATTGGGTTAAAAATGCCTTCTTCTTCAAATCGTGAGTAGGCATCGGCGGAGAGCACTTCTGCCCATAAGTAGCTGTAATAGCCTGCGGCATAGCCGCCAGCGAAAATATGGCTGAAACTATGAGGGGTTCTTGCCCAATCTACCCCTTTAATGACGGAAACTTGTGATTTCACGGTTTTGAGGGTATCAAGAATTTGATTCAGTTTTTCCGGATCAAAGGTGTGATGCAAGCGGAAATCGAAAATGCCAAATTCCAATTGACGTAAAACAAACATTGCAGCTTGGAAGTTTTTCGCTTTGAGTAATTGGGCTAATTTCTCTTTTGGTAAAGGCTCACCCGTTTCATAATGACCGGAAATAAATGCCAATGCCTCTTCTTCCCAGCACCAATTTTCCATAAATTGACTTGGTAATTCCACGGCATCCCAAGGTACACCATTAATACCTGCCACATCGGATACATCAATTTGTGTGAGCATATGATGAATGCCGTGTCCGAATTCGTGGAAAAGGGTAGTGACTTCATCATGGGTGAATAATGCCGGTTTATCACCGATTGGGGCATTAAAGTTACAGGTTAAATAGGCCACCGGCGTTTGGATAGAACCATCAAGTTTACGTTTTCTACCGATGCAATCATCCATCCACGCACCACCACGTTTGTTTTCACGGGCATAGAGGTCGAGATAAAAACTGCCACGTAACTGATCTTTTTCATCAATCAGATCAAAGAAACGCACATCTTTGTGCCAAGTATCCACATCAAACCGTTCTACCGCACGAATGTTGAAAATGCGTTTAATCAGTTCAAATAAACCGGATAGCACACGATCTTCAGGGAAATAAGGGCGTAGCTCCTCATCATTGATGGCGTAGAGATGTTGTTTTTGTTTTTCGCTGTAAAAAGCAATATCCCAAGGCTCAAGATTTGTGACACCAAATTCTTGTTCACAATAGGCTTTAAGTTCCGCCAATTCTTTTTCACCCTGTGGTTTTGCACGTTTTGCCAAATTATCTAAGAAATCTAACACTTGTTGTGGATTTTCTGCCATTTTGGTAGCAAGAGAGAGTTCGGTATAAGTGCTAAAACCAAGTAATTTTGCCAATTCTACCCGCAAAGTGAGAATTTCTTCCATGATCTTACTGTTATCCCATTTGCCGGCATTAGGACCTTGTTCTGAGGCGCGGGTTGCATAAGCTCGGTACATTTCTTCACGTAATGCTTGGTTTTCACAGTAGGTCATCATTGGCAAATAGCTTGGAATTTCAAGGGTAAAACGATAACTCTTTAACCCTTTGCTTTCAGCGGATTGTTTTGCTGTTTGTAATGCCGATTCGGGAAGACCTTTTAGTTCAGCTTCATCTTCAATCACTTTTTCCCAACCCATCGTGGCATCTAACACATTATTGCTGAATTGTGAGCTAAGTTCGGATAATCGTGATGAAATTTCGCCATAGCGTTTTTGTTTTTCTTCAGGTAATGCAATACCGGAAAGATCGAAATCCCGTAAGGCATTTTCAATGGCTTTTTTTTGTGCCACGGAATAATCGGCAAATTCAGGGCTATTTTTGAGGGCTAAATAAGCATTGTAAAGCCCTTTGTGCTGCCCTACCCAAGTGCTGTATTCAGAAAGTAAAGGTAAGCAAGCCTGATAGGCTTCGCGCAGTTCAGGACTGTTTTTTACTGAATTTAAATGGGAAACCGGCGACCAAGAACGGCTTAGACGATCGCTGGCTTCAGTTAAAGGTAAAATGAAATTTTCCCAGGTAAAGTGCGGTTGATTTAAGACCTGTTCTATCGTATCACGGCAATCTTGAATGAGTTTTTCTACGGCAGGTTGAATATGTTCGGGTTTGATTTGTGAAAAAGGCGGTAAGCCTTGAATGTGAAGTAATGGATTTGACATAGATATTTCCTTTTTTAAACTGTTTCTGTATATGACGGCGAATTCTATAATATCAAGGTTGAAAAATCTAAAAAATCAGCAATAATGGCTCGTATTTGAATGATTTGGGGATGCTATGAAGTATATTTATATTTTGTTGGGTTTTATTTCTCTTGCTCTTGGGATTGTGGGGATTTTTCTTCCACTCTTGCCTACAACACCGTTTCTTTTACTGACGCTATTTTTCTTTGCGAAAGGTTCAAAACGTTTGGAAATCTGGTTTCTTAGCACTTCTATATACCAAAAGCATTTGAAGTCATTTAATGAACGCCGAGTGATGAGCAAAAAAACAAAAATGGTTATTTTGGCATTTGCCAGTTCAATGCTATTAATTGGTTTTTACTTTACTCCAAGTATTGTTGGCAGAAGTATTATTGCCGCATTAATTGTTGTGAAATATTGGTTTTTCTTATTTTGGATTAAAACTGAGGAAGAGTCGGAAGTTGATCCTATTCAAAGAGAAGAGATAAGTAATGAGTAATTTTTTCTCTGTAAATTTGAAAAGTGCGGTTATTTTTTCTGTTATTTTTGCGCTGAATGGGTGTGATAATAATCAGTCACAGAATCCAAAACCTCCTCAACATCAACCCGAACCCACCATTTTAATAGAAAAACCACAGGTACAAAATAATCGAGAGAAACTTGTACGTAGCATAAAATCGGTTGCAGTTTTAGATCCTTGGCAAGTGAAGGAGGAAGAACAGTTTTCCCTTATTCGAGATTTGTTTGAAGGATTAACAGCTTATGATGCACAAGGTAATATTATTCCTGCCGTGGCGGAAAGTTGGAAAACTCAAGATAATAAAAATTGGACATTTATTTTGCGTGAAGGCTTGAAGTGGTCAAATGGTACACCTTTAACTGCACAGGATTTTGTTCTCTCGTGGCAAGCCCTCTCTCAGTCTGAAAGCCCGCTTAAATCTTATTTGCTATATTTAAATTTGAAAGGTGCGAAAGCTGTTTTAGAAAAAAAGCAACCCTTAACAAATTTGGGCATTTCTGCTGAAAACGACCGCACTTTGGTCATAACGTTGGATAAACCTACCCCTTATTTACCCGAGATGTTGGCGCATATTGCATTATTGCCACAATATCGCGATTTGAATTTATCTGTATCAAATGGTGCGTATATGCTTTCATTGCGTGATGAAAAAGGGACTCATCTGGTGAAAAATCCGCATTATTGGCAAAAGGATAGTGTGTCATTTAAACAAGTGGATTATGTCCCTTATGAGACTAAACCTCTTGCTGAATTGGATATTATTTGGTCTTCACCGGAAAAAACAGAAAACATACAATATTTTCCTCAACCATGCGGCTATTTTTACGAATTTAATTTGCGTGATCCGAAGTTGTCTAATCCTTTAATTCGGAAGGCGGTAGCTTCTCTTATTTCCGTTACCGGTATCACAAATAACGAAATGCCCAATGCAATTCCAAGTTCTTATTTTTTACCAAAAGCGATGTTACAAGGGCAAGATTCACGTTGGGAGCCGGTGTTGGCAGAGCAGTTGTTGGCACAAAGCCATATTACGGAAAAGCAACCACTGACTTTACGATTAAGTTATGACAATACCTCATCGCATCAAAATATTGCGAATCGTTTGGCGAGACAATTGTCAGAGTCGGATTTATTGCGTGTAGAGGGTGAGCCGATGAGTTGGCAGCAATTGCAGGAAAAACGGAATAAAGGTGATTTTCAACTAATCCGTTCCGGGTGGTGTGGCGATTTTAATCACCCTATGGCATTTTTAGGTTTATTTTATTCGAAAAGCCCGGACAATAAGAGTGGTTATAGCAATGCAAATTATGATCAGCTTTTTGAACAGGCATTGAAAAGTATATCAGAAAAAGAGCGGTCGGAAATTTATTTAAAATTAAGTGAAATCATCCAACAGGAAAATTTAGTATTGCCACTGTTTCAATATACGACGCCTGTTTATATCTCTTCTTCCATAATGGGGGTAAAGAAAAATTCTATCAGTGCGATCTATAGTAAGTATCTATGGAGAAAAGTGGAAGTCGAGTAAAAAATAACATATTAAATAAAAAATTCCCCACTTAATCATTAAGTGGGGAATTTTTTAAGGATTATTTTTCGTCTTTCTTAACAATTTCTTCGCATGTTTCAATATCGCTACATTTTCCGTAAAGATACAAGCTATGGGCTTTTAATTTAATGCCGTATTGTTCACTGATCTCTTTTTGACGTTGCTCAATAAGGTTATCGGAAAATTCAAATACTTTACCACAGTCTTCACAAATAATATGGTCATGATGTTCTGTTGGTGCAAGTTCAAAAACCGATTTATTCCCTTCAAAATTATGACGAATTAAAATATTCGCTTCGTCAAATTGGTTAAGTACACGGTAAACGGTAGCAAGACCAATATCACTGTGTTGCTCTAACAAAATTTTATATACATCTTCTGCAGAAAAATGTTCGTTTTTGTGATTTTGCATTAAAGCCAAAATGGTCAAACGAGGCTCAGTAATTTTTAAGCCGGCTTTTTTAAGCAATTTAATATTTTCTTCAGACATAAAGTTTCCTTTTTTATAATAGTTAAGCGAGCTCGGCTAAACACATTTCTTCATAAATTTGCTTACACCATTTTTCTACGCGTTCAGCAGTGAGTTCAGGTTGACGATCTTCATCAATACATAAACCGATAAAAGTGCCGTCTTCTAAGAGTGCTTTTGAGGCTTCAAATGTATAACCTTCAGTTGGCCAGTTTCCTACAATAATAGCACCGCGTGGCTCTATAATATCGCGTATTGTACCAATCGCATCACAGAAATAATCGGCGTAGTCTTCTTGGTCGCCACAACCGAAAATCGCCACTAATTTATCCGTGAAATCAATTTCTTCTAAAGTTGGGAAAAAATCATCCCAATCTGCTTGAGATTCACCATAATACCAAGTTGGGATGCCGAAAAGTAAGAAATCATAGGCTTCAATATCTTCTTTTGAGGTTTTTGCGATGTCACGAATATCAACTAAATCATTACCCAATTGCTTTTGAATCATTTTCGCGATATTTTCGGTATTTCCTGTGTCGCTACCATAAAATAGACCCACTACTGACATTTTTCTTTCCTTTTAATTTAAACGTTTAAACAAACAAAATTTGTGCAAACTATACCATAAACTAGTTCTCATTTAAACCAATTAATTCTTATTTAGAAACCTATTAATAGCACGAATAACAAAGTCCGGTTTTTCTGCATGAACCCAATGTCCGCAGCCGTTTATCGTGAATGATGTGGCGTTAGGAAATTGCTGTAAAATGTATTGTGCGTCTTCCGGTTTAATATAAGGGGAATCCCCGCCTTTAATAAATAAACTTGGCACCATCACATTAACATTTTGCCAATCCATTAAGTGGTTATAATTATTGAAAAGTGCGGTTAAATTAAAACGAAAAAATTCAGGCGAGTCGGGTTCAAAGGATTTCAACATAAATTGAATTACACTTGGATCATTAATTTCTTGCTCTAGAATTTGTTTCGCCTGTTGACGTGTTTGGGGTTTAGCCTGTTTCACGGCGAATAAGCCTCTAAAAACATCTTGATGACCTTGCTTGCCGTAAGGAAGAGGCGCAATATCAATGACAATCAATTTTTCAACAATTTCAGGATGAAGTGCGGTTAATTTCATCGCTGTTTTTCCTCCCATGGAGTGACCAACTAAAATGACTTTTTTCAAGTTAAGATGTTGGATAAGTGTGAAGAGATCTTCCTCCATGAGTCTATAATTCATTGATTCTGCATGAAAACTTCGTCCGTGATTACGCAAATCAACACGCAGGATATCGTAATCGTCACTGAATGCTCGGGCAATAACGCCGAGATTATTCATATCGCCAAATAAACCATGAATAAAAACCAAGGTAGGGTGATTAATTACTTGTTTTGTTTGATGAAATTGATAATTTAATAATTGAAGGTTAGGCATAATTTTTGCGTGAGAATTAGTTGAGAAGTCGTTATAATGGGCAAAATTTTAGCAAAGGGAGAAATAAAAATGAAGATCATTGAAGTGGATGAAGAATTGTACCAATACATTGCGAAACAAACCCAATCCATTGGTGAAAGTGCTTCCGATATTCTTCGCCGTTTGCTCAATTTACCGGCTAACTCAAGTAACACTCTGGATTTTGTTTCTTTTGATAATACGATTAATGAAAGTGCGGTCAAATCAAACAATATTTTAACAAAAGAGACAAAGTCAGAGAATGTATCTCAAACTCAGCCTGAACCTACATCAAAAACAGTTGAATCTAGTGCGCCGAAAACTGTGAAAAAACAATCAGAGACGGCGATTAATCAAATAGCAGATAAGGTTCGTGCTTTATTAAGTTCTTCCGAATTTCAGGAGGAAAATAAAGCGGTTGTGCGTTTTTTAGCAATTTTACGGGTGCTTTACCGCACCAATCCGGAAAGTTTTGCCCAGGCAACGGAATCCCTACAGGGGCGTACCCGTGTTTATTTTGCGCGTGATGAAGCAACATTATTGATGGCGGGTAATCATACCAAGCCAAAACAAATTCCGGATACGCCGTATTGGGTGATAACAAATACAAACAGTGGCAGAAAAATGTTGATGTTGGAAGGCGCAATGCAATCAATGGATTTGCCGGAAGATCTTATTAACGAAGTGCGTACCTATTTTGTCAGCAACTAAATTATTTCCTTGGCAAATTTTTGCCAATGATCCTCAATACCGTGAAAAGATCGCCTTGCGTTCATCGCAAGGTGATGTTTTTACTTGGGAAGAAATTGAGCAAAAAATCAATGAAACTGCCGCTTTTTTACAAACACGTGGTATTACATCGGAAAGTGCGGTCGCTTTTTGTGGTAAAAACTCCGAGGCGGTTCTTTTTCTTTACCTTGCGACTATTCAGTTAGGGGCAAAAATTCTTGGGATAAATCCGGCTTTTCCACAAGAAAAAATCACTGAGCTATGCTGTGAATACGCCATTGATTTATGTTTGTGTGAGAAAGATTTATTGGCTATTTCAGGTGGTGATTTATCCGAAGGGATTCCTCAGACAGATTTTTTTCGTCCGGCGACCATGACTCTCACTTCCGGTTCAAGTGGCTTGCCTAAAGCTGTAGTGCATCATGTGCAGGCTCATTTGGATAATGCCCGTGGAGTGTGTCAATTAATGCGCTTTGATTCCTCACAATCTTGGTTATTATCCTTGCCGTTGTATCATGTTTCGGGCCAAGGCATCGTGTGGCGCTGGTTGCTTTGCGGTGCCGAGCTACATTTTCCGCAAAGTGATTTCTATGAATCAGTGCTACGGACAACACATGTATCATTAGTTCCAACCCAGCTTCAACGTTTGCTTGATCATCTTAAGCAGCATCCTCAAGCAACCTTTAAAACGACGCATATTTTATTGGGTGGGGCTCATATTCCGGTGGAATTAACCCAAGCTATCCGCCGATATAGTATTTCCTCTTATAGTGGTTATGGTATGACGGAAATGGCATCGACTATTTTTGCCAAACGGTCAGATGGTTTTATGGGCGTGGGGCAACCGCTTTTAGGGCGGGAATTTCAGCTCGTGAATAGTGAAATTTGGCTAAAAGGTGCAGGTCTTGCTATGGGTTATTGGAAAAACGGCGCGATTATTCCACTTGTGAATGAACAGGGGTGGCTGCAAACCAAAGATAAAGGCATTTGGCAAAATAATGAGTTGGTGATTGTCGGACGTTTAGATAATATGTTCATTTCCGGTGGCGAAAATATTCAGCCGGAAGACATTGAAAAAGTGATTTTAGGTTCAGGATTGGTCAAACAAGTTTTTGTGTTACCTAAGTCGGATACCGAATTTGGTGCGAGACCTGTTGCAATCCTTGAATTTTATGAACACTTCACTGAAAGTGCGGTCGAAATGTTGCGTATTTTTTTACAAACGCATTTAGCACGTTTTAAGCAGCCAGTTGCATATTATCCTTTGCCAAAGGATTTACAGCAGGGGGCAATTAAGATTTCACGTAAAGCGTTAGCGCAATGGCTGGCGTGTCAAGAATAGGTAGGAAAAATATGAAATTACCTCGTTTTTTAACCGCACTTTCAGTGAGTTTTATAGTGAGCTTTGCCCTTGCGCAATCAGTTATGGCAGAGCAAGGAAAATCACTCCCGACAGAACAAAGTCTGAAAGCAGATTTATCTGAGGCACAAAAAATAGATGATGGCGAAACGAAAAAAACGCGCATTAGTGAGTTGCAGACGTCCCTTGATTTGTTACAGAAAATTCAAAATCAACAAAAAAATAATAATGATTTAGATAGCACGCTTAGTCGCGCAGATGCGGAAATTCAAAAAAATAATACGGATTTACAAAATCTTAAAAAGAATTTAGAGCAAGCCAAGGTAGATGACTACGCATCAACGCCTTTAGAGAATTTGCAAAGCGAGCTGGAGAAACTGAATAATCAGCAGCAAGATAGTCAGATAGCATTAACTGCCGCCAATGCTTTAATGGCGGGGCAAAGTGGGGTTTCAGAACGTGCGCAGACTACACTAACGGATAATTTAAAACGTACACAAACTTTAAACCAACAACTTTCCGAGCACACGATAAGTACGACTTTACAACAGCAATATCAGTTGGAATTGCAACTAATTGAACTAAAAAATGTTTATAGCCAAACCTTGTTAAAAAATAGCGATCAGCTTTCTTTACTTTATAAAAGCCGATATGACTTATTAAA
Organism: Rodentibacter mrazii; assembly: GCF_001998825.1. Classification (GTDB taxonomy): domain Bacteria; phylum Pseudomonadota; class Gammaproteobacteria; order Enterobacterales; family Pasteurellaceae; genus Rodentibacter; species Rodentibacter mrazii. Next base: position 6,404 of record NZ_MLHG01000083.1, on the reverse strand, counting down.
TGTTAAACAACAGGTTCAACAGCAGCAGATTTCTGCAATTCAAGAAGCGATTAATCAGAAAAATTTAGAAAAAAGCCAAGATAAAGTAGAACAAGTACAACAGCAGAAACAAAGTGCGGTTAAAAATAATTACATTCAAAAAGAATTGGATCGCAATGCACAACTCAGTAAGCTTTTGTTGGAGCAAACGGAAAAGACAAATACATTAACGCAAGACGAGCTCAAAATGCGTAATGTGTTGGATAACTTAACACAAACTCAACGTACGATTGATGAGCAGATCAGTGCGTTGCAAGGGACACTTGTGCTGTCACGCATTATTCAGCAACAAAAACAAAAACTGCCTACGAATCTAAATATTCAAGGATTATCAAAACAAATTGCTGATCTGAGGGTGCAAATTTTTGATATTACACAACGCCGTAATGAACTCTATGATCTTGATGCTTATATTAAAAAAGTAGAATTGAATGAAGATCAAACTTTTACCAATCCGGAAAAAGCACAATTAACCACTTTGCTTACCGAACGCCGCAAAATGGGGTCTGACTTAATTAAATCGTTAAATAATCAACTAAATTTAGCGATTTCTCTAGAGTTAACTCAACAACAAATTACACAAATCAGTGATCAAATTCAGTCAAAACTCGATCAACAAAGTTTTTGGGTAAAAAGTAATAACCCGATTAATTTGGATTGGCTGAAAGCGTTGCCAATGTCATTAGAGGCGCAATTAGATGGCATGATGAAACGCCTTGGTTTCCCTACAAACTATGATAATTTGCCCTCGTTGCTGACTTATGTATTTTTTCTTATTGTGATTGGCGGTGCGATTTTTAAATTCAAACCTGCTATTAAACAACGTTTGGCTATGATTAATGGCGAGATTAATACGTTACATGCCGATACTCAGTGGCACACGCCGATGGCGTTGATTTTAACGGGATTGCTTAATTTATCCGGTACACTTTGGTTTCTTGCAATCTGTCAAATAATCGGCTTTTTCTTCTTCCGTAATCCTCAGGAATTTTGGGATTGGTCGTTCCGTATGGCGGGATACTGGTGGTTCTTCAATGTGTGGTTTGCGATTTATCGTCCAAACGGAATTTTCGTACGCCATTTGGGATTTGCACAAGAAGATGCTGAGAAATTCCGAGATGTGGTAAAACGTATTATTATTGCCGTCGTTCTATTGTTGAATACATCGGTATTCAGTAATGTAATGGATAATGGATTAGCAAATGATGTATTAGGCGAACTCAATACGATTGCCTCTTTGGTTTTTTGTATAGTTATTATCGCACCTCGTTTTAATCGCGCCCTTCGTGCTTATGAAGAAAATCAAGCGGAACGCAATAATGTGATTGTAAAAACCATTCAGATCTTATTACAGTTGGTTCCTATTGGTTTAATTCTATTGATTGTACTCGGTTATTACTATACTGCACTGAATTTAATTCAACATATCATCAATTCTTATATCGCTTGGTGTATTTGGTTTATTTTACGCAATGTCATTTATCGTGGCATTACAGTGTCATCGCGCCGCTTAGCACATCGCCGTCTTATGGAAAAACGCCGTCAAAAATTGGAAGAATTTAATGATGGTGTGCCTTCAGATGATGTTGTTGTGATCACAGACCAAGAAGAAGGCTTAGCGTTAAATGAAGTAAGAAGTCAATTACTACGCTTTGCAGATTTGTTTATTTGGTCAGCATTATTTACGATTTTCTATTTTATTTGGTCGGATCTTGTAACGGTGGCAAGTTACTTACGTGATATTACGTTATGGCAACAAATCTCGGTGGTAGATGGCGCAAATGTCATGGAAAGTATTACATTATTTAATTTACTTGTAGCACTTATCATCGTGGGCATTACCTATGTTCTTGTAAGAAACATTTCGGGTATTTTAGAAGTCTTGCTTTTCTCACGTTTGAAATTATCGCAGGGAACCCCTTACACCATCACAACGTTGTTAACCTACGTGATTGTAGCGGTAGGCGGAGCCTGGGCATTTGCTACATTGGGAATGTCATGGTCAAAATTACAATGGTTATTCGCCGCACTTTCTGTAGGGCTTGGTTTCGGTATGCAAGAAATTTTTGCGAATTTTGTTTCCGGTATTATCTTGCTCTTTGAACGTCCGATCCGTGTGGGCGATACTGTAACGATTAATGGGGTAAGTGGCACGGTAGCGAAAATCCGTATTCGTGCGATTACCTTGATTGATTTTGATCGAAAAGAGGTGATTGTTCCGAATAAATCTTTTGTTACCGGTCAGGTGATTAACTGGGCGCTTTCCAGTACGATGACCCGTTTGGTTGTGACTGTCGGAGTGGCTTACGGTTCGGATTTGGAATTAGTGAAAAAATTACTTCTTCAAGCTGCCAACGAGCAACCGGCGGTACTGAAAGATCCGGAACCGCGTGCATTATTTTTATCCTTTGGGGCAAGCACGTTAGATCATGAATTACGGGTTTATGTTGGTCAGCTTTCTGAGCGTACAAATACGACTGACTCTCTCAATCGTCGGATCAATGAGCTTTTTGCAGAAAATAATATTGATATTGCATTCAATCAGCTTGATGTCTTTATTAAAAATAATGACACAGGGGAAGAAATTCCTTTCGTCGATGTCAATGCGACAAATTTAGCCACTAAAAAATAATCGAAAAATAAGAGGTAAATATGGCAGGCAACACAATAGGGCAACTTTTTAGAGTAACAACTTTCGGCGAATCACACGGTATTGCGCTAGGTTGCATTGTAGATGGAGTGCCGCCAAATATGGTGTTATCCGAAGCGGATATTCAGCCGGATTTAGACCGCCGTAAACCGGGTACTTCACGTTATACCACCCCTCGTCGTGAAGCAGATGAAATTCAAATTTTATCCGGTGTATTTGAGGGAAAAACTACGGGAACGAGTATCGGCATGATTATCAAAAATGGCGATCAACGTTCTCAAGATTATGGTGAAATTAAAGATCGCTTCCGTCCCGGACATGCGGATTTTACCTACCAACAAAAATACGGCATTCGTGATTACCGTGGCGGCGGACGTTCTTCCGCACGTGAAACGGCTATGAGGGTTGCAGCCGGGGCGATTGCGAAAAAATATTTACGGGAACAATTCGGCGTTGAAGTACGCGGTTTTTTAAGTCAAATCGGTGATGTAAAAATTGCTCCGCAAACTGTGGGTAAGATTGATTGGGAAAAAGTGGAGAGTAATCCTTTTTTTTGCCCTGATGAAAGTGCGGTTGAAAAATTTGATGAATTGATCCGAGAACTCAAAAAAGAAGGGGATTCCATTGGAGCGAAGCTCACCGTGGTTGCTGAAAATGTACCATTAGGACTAGGCGAGCCGGTGTTTGATCGCCTTGATGCGGATCTTGCCCATGCCTTAATGAGCATTAACGCCGTAAAAGGGGTAGAAATTGGTGACGGTTTTGCAGTGGTGGAACAGCGCGGTAGTCAACATCGAGACGAAATGACACCAACGGGTTTTGAAAGTAATCATGCAGGTGGAATTTTAGGCGGTATTAGCTCCGGTCAGCCGATTATTGCCACTATTGCATTGAAACCGACTTCAAGCATTACGATCCCCGGGCGTTCTGTGAACCTTGATGGTAAGGCAGTAGATGTGGTGACAAAAGGTCGTCATGATCCTTGCGTGGGGATTCGTGCTGTACCTATTGCGGAAGCGATGGTCGCTATTGTGCTATTGGATCATTTATTACGTTTTAAGGCGCAATGTAAGCAGTAGAGCGTGTGAAATGAATAAAATTATATTAAAAACTGCGGTTGGTTTAACTGCACTTTTTTGTTTTAGTCTGCAAGCCTCTCCACATGATTGGCAGCAAATTAAGCGTCCTATTCCAAGTGAGAATGGAAAAGCCCAGCCAATCGGAAGCTATTCTAATGGTTGTATTATCGGTGCTGAAGCTTTACCGGCTAAAGGTGATGGCTATCAAGTGATCCGTATGAATCGTAATCGCTACTATGGACATCCAGAGATGATTAAATACCTTAAGCGTTTGGGGGAAAAAGCGAAAGCAGCAGGGTTGCCAACGATGCTTGTAGGTGATATTGCCATGCCGGGTGGAGGTCGTTTTCTGACGGGACATGCTAGCCATCAAATGGGATTAGACGCGGATATCTGGTTACGCATGGGGGCAATGTCTGATGCGGATGCATTAAATTCAGATGGAAAAGGCTTGTTGGTGGTTGATAGAAAAGCACAACGGGTTGATGATCGTATATGGAACAACAACCATGCAACTCTGATTAAACTTGCCGCCCAGGATCATGGTGTTACCCGTATTTTTGTGAACCCGGCAATTAAGCTAAAACTATGTCAGACAGCGGGTAATGATCGAGGTTGGCTGCATAAAATTCGCCCTTGGTTTGGCCATGATTCACATTTTCACGTTCGTTTAAAATGTCCTGTTGATGCGGCTCATTGTGAAGAGCAAGCATCGGTTCCATCAGGTGATGGATGTGGTAATGAACTTTATTCTTGGTTTGAACCGGCGAAACCAAGTACGGGCTCAAATAAACCAAAAGTTGTCCCACCTGAACCGTTTTTATGCCAGCAAATATTGACTTCGCCAAATCGAAGTGAATGGTTAGAATAACTTGAGAGGAAAATAATAGAGCACATAGTATGGAATTGGGCATTGATATTTTAGCAATATTATTTGTTGTGGCATTTGTTGCCGCATTTATTGATTCAATTGCTGGCGGGGGCGGCTTGATTACCATTCCGGCCTTACTCATGACAGGGATTCCGCCGGCTGTCGCACTGGGTACAAATAAGTTGCAGGCGATGGGGGGCGCATTTTCTGCAAGCCTCTATTTTTTACGTAGAAGAGCGGTGAATTTACGGGAATTTTGGTTTATTTTACTTTGCGTTTTTCTCGGTTCAGCCTTAGGCACAATCTTAATTCAACTGCTTGATGTGTCTGTATTTAAGAAAATTTTGCCATTCTTAATTTTATCCATTGGATTATATTTTCTTTTTACACCTAAATTGGGCAATGAGGATCGTAAACAACGTTTAACTTATGTGGTTTTCGGTTTTTCTATTAGCCCATTTTTAGGTTTCTATGACGGCTTTTTCGGACCGGGGACGGGTTCTATTATGAGTCTGGCTTGTGTAACCTTATTAGGTTTCAACATTGCAAAAGCGACAGCCCACGCGAAGGTGATGAATTTTACTTCAAATCTCGCCTCCTTTTTATTTTTCTTAGCCGGCGGGCAAATTTTGTGGCTCACAGGGATCGTGATGATGGTCGGTAGTATTCTTGGGGCAAATTTAGGTGCTAAAATGGTGATGACAAAAGGTAAAACTTTAATTCGCCCTATGGTAGTAGTGATGTCGTTTTTGATGACGGCAAAAATGGCATATGATCAAGGTTGGTTTAATATTTAAAGTGCGGTTAATTCCGTAACTGTTTTTAGTATGGCAGATTCTCAGCAAAATATTCGTTTAACTGCACGTGTGGGCTATGAACCGCACTTTTCATGGTCGTATTTAAAACCAAAATACTGGGGTATTTGGTTAGGTGTTTTCTTTTTGCTTTTATTGGCGTTTATACCATTTCGTTTGCGTGATAAATTTGCAGCAAAATTAGGTGTATGGATTGGGCATAAGGCAAAAAAACAACGTAAACGCGCCCAAATTAATTTGAGTTATTGTTTTCCGAAGTGGACAACACAGCAGAGAGAGCAAGTCATTGATGAAATGTTTGCCGTAGTCGCTCAAGTGATGTTTGGTATTGGTGAAATTGCAGTCCGTTCTAAAAAACATCTACAAAAACGCAGTGAATTTATCGGTATTGAGCATATTCAAAAAGCGAAAAGCGAGGGATATAACATTATTTTAATGGTACCGCATGGTTGGGCGATTGATGCTTCCGGTATTATTTTACATACCCACGGGATGCCAATGACTTCCATGTATAATCCTCATCGCAATCCTTTGGTAGATTGGCTATGGACAATCGTCCGTCAGCGTTTCGGCGGAAAAATGCATGCCCGTCAAAATGGCATTAAGCCTTTTTTGACAAGTGTTCGTCAAGGAGAAATGGGATATTACTTGCCTGATGAAGATTTTGGGGCAGAACAGAGTGTGTTTGTTGATTTTTTCGCTACTTATAAAGCGACGCTACCGGGACTAAATAAAATGGCAAAACTGGCGAAAGCTGTTGTAATCCCAATGTTTCCTCGCTATAACGCGAAAATCGGTAAATATGAAATGGAAATTCATCCTACTATGTTGCTGAGTGATGAACCTGAAAAATCCGCTCGGGCAATGAATGAAGAAATCGAATCTTTTGTCACTCCAACCCCGGAACAATATGTTTGGATTTTACAATTATTAAGAACAAGAAAAGATGG
>NZ_MLHG01000082.1 GCF_001998825.1 Rodentibacter mrazii | reverse complement strand
CATATGTCATCCTTAACATTTATTTTATACAATAGATTAATAGTTAACTTAAAACTCTTTTATACCTTTACTCTATAGAAAAGCCCGCAGATTCTACCTTAATTTTTGTTTAAAAAGTAACTTTTTTTGTAAATAATGTGTAAATAAACTTAATATAACCAAGTGAAAACATTGGGTTATTATTTGTAAAAATAACCCAATAACTAATTTCCCTTACACCGTATCATACACCCTTTCTATTTAATATGTTGTATCAATCGGCAAGTCCGACCTCATCCAGCCATCAAATCCGCCTATCACGCTATAGACATTTTCATAGCCTTGTTCTACTAAAAATGTCGCTACGTTGCGGCTACTAATCCCGTGATAGCAACTGATAATAATAGGGGTATCAAAATCCACCAATTCTTCAAATTGTAAAAAGGTTTGATTGGTTAAATGAAAGGCCCCTTTAGGGTGTGAGTAGGTATAACGCTGTGCATCACGCACATCGGCAAGTATAGCGCCCTGTTGCGCCATTTCCCACGCTTGTTGTGGGGTAATTTCTTTAAAAGACATTATAAAGATCTCTTTGCGTGCTGTTTATACACGCCATCAATAATCACAAGGCTCATCGCCAATACTAAACAAATAAAAAGCGGATAGCTTTCCGCCTCAATTTTTTCGCCAATAAAAAATGAAACAAACACCATCATAATGGTTTCCACATAACCCAATAGCCCGAGTAAATTCATCGGTAGCATATTGCTAGCGATCACATAAGCAATCAGGGCTGTGCCACTGATTAAACCGAGTAATACCAATAATTCCCAGATATTTGGGTTAGTTTGTTTCACCACCACAAAATCCGTTTGCAACGCAAAATAAATGCTAATTGGGATTAAACTGAGCATTTCGAGGCAAAAAGACGCAAGATCGGTATTTTTTAACGCTTTTCGGATCGAAAAATAGGAGGTATAGCCGATACAAATCACAATGGCTTCCCAAGATAGTCCGCCTTTAATCACAATATTTGAAATCACACCGAGAGCAGCAATTAATACGGCAATAAGTTTAAAGGCGGAAATGCGTTCTTTAAAAATTAACCGTCCGGCTGCTACCATCACAATGGGTAACAATAAATAGCCAAAAGAGACACTCAGCGAACTCCCATTATTCGGTGCCCATAAAAATAGCCACATTTGAACGCCCATTAATGCGCCACAAAGAATATAGGAAAGGGCAAAGTGCGGTCGTTTTTGAAGGTATTTTAAACGTTCGATCAGGGCATTTTTTTGTTTGAAAATCAACACGGCTAATACCACAAAGGGAAAGGTAAAAATCATTCGATAACCGAAAATATCCGTACCACTCAGCGGTTTGAGCAATGTAGAAAAATAATAGAGATAGCCGAACAAAAAAGACGCTAACAATGAAACGAGAATACCTTTTAACATAGGAAATCCTTAATCTGAATGGTTGCACCATTCTATTCCAACATTGCCCAAAAGGCACGAATTAAGGGCAGGGTTAAGTTCCTTTTTTGTGTACAAATCCCCAATTCAAAAGGTTCAACAGGGACATCTAAATTTAAACGGGAAATTTGATCGCACATTGGGCTATTATTAATTACTTCATCGGGTAACATCGCCAAGCCAAACCCTAAGCCGACCATTGGCACAATGCCTTCATGCCCGGCTACCGTCGCATAAATTTTAGGGTGTTTAATCTGCTTTTTGCGCAGCCACTGTTCAATCCGCAGCCTTGCATGCCCTTCTACAGGAAAAATAAAAGGCATTTGTTGCCAGTTAATCGGTTTCTTCTGCAATAATTGCGTTGCCAAACAGGCGACACGTGGTGCAATAAGTGAAAGATGAATATCGTCAATCTTGTGAAATGCAACACCTGCGGGCAGATTATCCGGTTTCCCTGTGAGGGCAATATCCGCTTGCTGGGTTTGAATGAATTCCAAGGCGAGCGCCGGATCACCAGTGGTGAGCTGAATTTCGACTTTGGGATAACGTTGGCGAAATTGTTTTAGCACCTGTGGCAAATGACTATAAGACGCCGTGACAGAACAAAACAGTTTGAGTTCACCGCTTAGTTCGTCTGGCTCGTCATTGAGTTGTTGTTTTAATTGTTGCCAATTTTGCCACTCCGTCTTAGCAAATTGGAGAAACCGCTCGCCATATTCCGTTAGCGTGACTTGACGATTATCACGAATGAAAAGGGGTTTCCCCAGTTCTTCTTCCATGCGTTGAATTTGGCGTGAAAGGGTGGAGGGGGACATATGGTTTTGGCTGGCGGTTTTGGCGAAGTTTTTGGTTTCCGCTAGTTTGATGAATATGTTTAGATCGGTGAAGTCCATTGTATTCCTTAAATAGTTAATATCGGGTTTCGCCGATGCCAAACAAGACAAATATTATTGCAAAAACCACAACATCATATTCCTATAATATCACTTTACGCAACCACCAAAAGCCTTATAATCCCACTCACAACAAAATAATATGCAAACACAACATCATACAATCATTCACCCTTACAAAATGAAGGAAAATATATGGCTAACTATTTCAACACATTGAATTTACGTCAAAAATTAGACCAGTTAGGTCGTTGTCGTTTTATGAATCGCGAAGAATTTGCCGATGAAGCAAACTTCTTAAAAGGTAAAAAAATTGTCATCGTAGGCTGTGGTGCACAAGGCTTAAATCAAGGTTTAAATATGCGTGATTCAGGTTTAGATGTCAGTTATGCGTTACGCCCTGAAGCTATTGCAGAAAAACGTACTTCATTTCAACGTGCGACCGAAAACGGTTTCAAAGTCGGCACTTACCAAGAATTAATTCCAACCGCAGATTTAGTGGTAAACCTCACACCGGATAAACAACACTCAAAAGTGGTGGCTGATGTGATGCCATTAATGAAACAAGGTGCGGCATTCGGCTATTCTCACGGTTTTAACATTGTTGAACAAGGCGAGCAAATTCGCTCTGATTTAACTGTTGTCATGGTCGCGCCAAAATGTCCGGGTACGGAAGTGCGTGAAGAATACAAACGTGGTTTCGGCGTACCGACATTAATCGCCGTTCACCCTGAAAATGACCCGAAAGGTGAAGGTATGGCAATTGCCAAAGCATGGGCGGCAGCAACCGGTGGCCATCGTGCGGGCGTGTTAGAGTCTTCATTCGTAGCAGAAGTGAAATCCGATTTAATGGGAGAGCAAACCATTCTTTGTGGTATGTTGCAAGCAGGTTCTATCGTGTGCTACGACAAATTAGTCGCGGACGGTAAAGATCCTTCCTATGCCGGAAAATTAATCCAATACGGTTGGGAAACCATCACTGAAGCCTTAAAACAAGGCGGTATCACGTTAATGATGGATCGCTTGTCCAACAGTGCAAAATTACGTGCATTCGAGCTTTCTGAACAAATTAAAGAAAAACTCGGGTTCTTATACTACAAACATATGGATGATATTATCAGCGGTCACTTCTCTGAAACCATGATGGCAGACTGGGCAAACGGCGATAAAGATTTATTCGCATGGCGTGAAGCCACCGCCAAAACCGCCTTTGAAAATGCCCCAAAATATGATGGCAAAATCAGCGAACAGGAATATTTTGATAACGGTGTATTAATGATCGCCATGGTGAAAGCCGGTGTTGAACTTGCCTTTGATGCGATGGTAGAAAGTGGGATTTATGAGGAATCTGCTTACTACGAATCACTTCACGAATTACCATTAATTGCGAACACGATCGCACGTAAACGTTTATATGAAATGAACGTGGTGATTTCTGACACCGCAGAATACGGTAACTACTTATTCTCTAACGTAGCGACCCCAATTCTTGCCAAAGAAATTATCCCAACCCTGCAAAAAGGTGACTTAGGCGAACCAACTCCAACCGTTGAAATCGACAACATTACCTTGCGTGATGTAAACGATGCAATCCGTAACCATCCGGTTGAATTAATCGGTCAAGAGTTACGTGGTTATATGACGGATATGAAACGTATTGCGGTTGCGGGTTAATAAATTAATATGAATGAACACCGACTTAGTTAAGACTAAGTCGGTTTTTTTGTGTTCTTTTTCTAGTTTTTAATCTTCCAAATTATCATTTTTGACACTTAATAAATATTTTATGATTTATGAATAAGCCTAATGCCAGCAAATTTATGAAGAAAAAAATCATCGATTCTTAAAGCATTTAGTCGTTCATTAAATGATAAACGCAAAGCGCTTGGTGGTGAGTTCATTGGGATACTCCAAGAAGATAAATATGGTTTTCATTTTGCCTATAATCCTGATTATCAGGGAATACTGCTTTCACTCATCCTTCCCATAGAACAGAGCCATTTTCATTCGGAAACCTTATTTCCTTATTTTACATCATTGATCCCTGAGGGTTGGTTAAAGAAAAAATATGCCACATATCAGCAAATTAATGAACATGATCTCTTTCGCTTCCTAATTAATAACGGAGAAAATATGCTCTGTGCAGTATAAATATTTAGGGAGAATGCCCTACATTAATGAAGGCTCACAGGAAATAAAAATTCGGTAGTCTCAGACGTTTTGAAAGCTCTCTTGGGTTAAATGCTGGCGTGTCAAATCATCGTATTGGTTTAGACATCACCCGAACCGACGGTAAACGTTATGATAAACCTTACCAAATCCAAGCAGTGTATCGCTATCAATGGTAAACATCTTCTATTAGAAACAAAAAGAGCGGTCATTTTGACCGCTCTTTTTTTAATCCTTTTCCCCTTGCCCTAATTTGAGAAAAACTTATCCATTCAAGATGCCGAATCATTGAAAAACGCTTAAAGCATTAAACTCAAACTTATTAAAAAATTGTCATTTATACTATTTTCTCAATTTATTTAATAATTTTTTATTATTTGAGACAGCGATCACAGTTTATATGAAAATTTTTTATTAATATAGCTATAACTCGATGATAGATGTTGATGGACGAGTTATTAAAGACAAGAATCTTAACTCACTATTTTAGGAGAAATATTATGTCATACTATCCAGCCGAACCGTTTCGCATTAAGAGCGTTGAACCCGTTTCTATTTTGCCAAAAGC
>NZ_MLHG01000081.1 GCF_001998825.1 Rodentibacter mrazii | reverse complement strand
AAATAAAAACACTACTTAAACTTAAAGTAAAAAGTAATATGAATTTCTAGTTCTGCACCTATTAAGACTTCAAAATTAAAATATTTTCAATAAGTCAATCAACAAGTGCCCACACAGATTGTCTGATAAGTTGTTAAAGAGCAAAAAATGGTCGGCGAGATAGGATTTGAACCTACGACCCACTGGTCCCAAACCAGTTGCGCTACCAAGCTGCGCTACTCGCCGATAAAATCTTATAAAAGATGGGGTGGCTAATGGGATTCGAACCCACGACAACTGGAATCACAATCCAGGGCTCTACCAACTGAGCTATAGCCACCATTGAAGATTGCATTGACTCTGGCGCGCTCGACAAGATTCGAACTTGCGACCTTTGGCTCCGGAGGCCAACGCTCTATCCAACTGAGCTACGAACGCGTACTGCGTCGTTGCGGGGCGTATATTAATGATTTCGATATACCTTGTCTAGCACTTTTTTTAAAATTTTTCCTGAAAGATAGTTTTTTATTCAATTTGTATAGATTTTGTAAATATTCCGCTCACTTTAAAAACGTTCAACGATTATTTACAGACTAATCACTACTATATTTTCGCTTTTCTTGCTCTACGTTTCATTCTCCGTACAAAACGAGTAATTCTCCATGCTCTTGTAATGGAATAAACATAAAGAAAGAACAATACAAAAAATCCAATAAACATTACCCATTCATTAATATAGTAAATTTCGCCTAAAATACCAATTGTTGCGCAAATAGCGGACATTAAAGTAATTAAAAGAAAAGCTTGGCGTGATGTCAAACCGGCTCGCACCATTAAATGATGTACGTGTAAACGGTCAGGTCGAAACGGGCTTTTCCCTTTTCTTAAACGACGGTAAATAATCGCCACCATATCAATCAATGGTATTGCAATCACCCAAAGTGCCGTTACAGGATTCATTGGATGACCTTTACCTTGAGTACTTAATAACAAAATCCAAATGATCGTAAAACCCACCAACGTACTTCCAGCATCTCCCATAAAGACTTTGTATTTTGGTCCAAACGGAATGCCGAGATTTAACATTAAATAAGGTAGCATGGCGGCGATCAAAGCAAAACTCCAATGCGCCATATCCATTTGCCCGTCACGAAACATTAAAATACCAATCGCTGCAAAGGAAACACAGGACAATCCACCAAGCAAACCATCGATACCGTCAATCATATTAAAGGCATTAATAATCGCAATGGTGGCAAATACCGTAATCACTAATCCGATAGAACCAAGCGTTAATTGGAAAGGCCCTAAAATTTGCCCAAAATGATCAAGATAAACATTCCCGAGATCAATCATCAAAATAGCCAGTACTGCTTGAATTCCAGCCCGTAAAAAAGGACTAATATCAAAGCGATCATCTAAGATTCCAATGGCAAGCAGCACGAAAATACTAAATAGATATAAATAAGGAAGACGAAGTTGATCCCACTCCATTAAGTAATAACAGAGATTTCCCATAAACAGGGAAACACCACCAATTAATGGGATTGCCCCTTGGTGACGCTTGCGATAATTCGGTTTATCCACCAAACCGATTTTATTCGCAATAGGGCGCATAACCATTAAGGTCAGAAATGCACCAAGAAAAGTAACAATAAGACTTAACATAGATTGACCTTCATAATTTTTGTAAAGGATAACATAAGGAAAATTTAGCAAGAAAGATATTTTTAACAAAGCCTGCATTTTTCAGTACAATAACACCACTTTTTATCATTAAGGAAAAACAATGACAAATTCAACCGCACTTTTCTCTCGTGCACAACAAATTATTCCCGGTGGCGTTAATTCTCCCGTTCGAGCTTTTAAAGGCGTAGGGGGAACGCCGGTATTTATTCAAAAAGCACAAGGTGCTTATATTTATGATACGGATAGCAAACAATATATTGATTATGTGGGTTCTTGGGGGCCTATGATTTTAGGACATAACCATCCCACTATTTTAAATGCCGTATTGAAAGCGGCAGAAAATGGATTGAGTTTCGGTGCACCTACACCTTCAGAAATTGATCTTGCCGAACTGGTTTGCGAACTGATGCCTTCTATTGAAATGGTGAGAATGGTGAGTTCCGGCACCGAAGCGACGATGACGGCCATTCGTCTTGCCCGTGGTTATACCGGTCGAGACAAAATTTTAAAATTTGAAGGTTGCTATCATGGCCATTCGGATTCTCTTTTAGTCAAAGCAGGTTCCGGAGCACTCACACTCGGTCAACCAAGTTCTCCCGGTGTGCCGGAAGATTTTGCCAAACATACCCTTACCGCCGAATACAACAACTTAGATTCGGTTAAACAATTATTTGAACAGTTCCCCGATAGTATCGCCTGCGTAATTATCGAACCTGTTGCCGGCAATATGAATTGTATCCCACCGAAAGCCGGTTTCTTGCAGGGATTACGTGAACTTTGTGACAAATATGGCGCATTGTTCATTATTGACGAAGTGATGACGGGATTCCGTGTGGCACTTGCCGGAGCACAATCTTATTATGATGTTACACCTGATCTCACCACACTTGGTAAGGTTATTGGCGGAGGAATGCCTGTAGGTGCCGTAGGGGGGAAAAAGGCCGTGATGGAATATCTTGCGCCAACAGGTCCGGTTTACCAAGCAGGTACACTTTCCGGTAATCCAATCGCGATGGCGGCAGGTTTAGCTTGTTTAAATGAATTAAAAACAGCAGGGAACGAACAAAACCTCGCCGAAAAAACCGGAAAACTCTGTTTAGGTTTAAAAGCGTTGGCGGAAAAACACAACATTCCGTTTGTCGTAAATTATGTAGGTGGAATGTTCGGCATTTTCTTTACCGATCAAAAAGAAGTGACCTCTTATGCGGAGGTGATGAAATGTGATACGGAAAAATTCAAAATTTTCTTCCATAAGATGTTAGATTTAGGTGTCTATCTTGCCCCATCTGCATTTGAAGCTGGCTTTATGTCTCTTGCTCATACCGATGAAGACATTGCCAAAACGCTGGAAGCGGCCGATATCGCCTTTGCTTCCCTTCGCTAATCCTCAAAAGTGCGGTCAAATTTAACCGCACTTTTTTCTCATTTAATCTTTTGCTCAATAACCTGACGCAGTGTTTCTCTTTCTTCCAATGTTAAGGCTTTATTGTCTTTATTTTTTAAGATGAAAAAATCTTCCGCTTTTTCACCTACGGTCGTAATTTTAGCATTCAGCAAATTTAGCTGGAGATCATTGAAGATTTGACTCACTTCCGCCAACAAGCCCGGTTTATCCAATGCAATCAATTCCATTTCCGTATGCTCCGTTTTATTTTCATGTAAAAAACGAACATCTGTTTTCACACTGAAATGCTGTAATTGGCGATTGGAAACCATTGAGGATAACAACGTTTTTTCACTTTGTAATGCTTTTGTCAGCGCCCCTTCTAATTCACGGCGACGATCAAATTTGACTAAATTGCCGTTAAGTTCTGTAATGATAAAACTGTCGAATACGTAGCCATCTTGTGCCGTAATAATTTGCGCATCATGGATACTGAATTTTTTCGCCCCGATGGTCGTCACCACTTTATTAAATAAGTGTGGCTGATCCTGGCAATAAATAAACACTTCTGTTCCGCCAAGAGAAAAACGATTTGTCACTTTCACCAGTAATTCACCGGAAAAATCCACCAACAATGCCGTATGTCCCGCAATTTGTTTAGGCGTATTACGTAGAAAATACTCCTCAGGGCAACGCCCCCATAATAGCAGGACGGTTTCCTCAGAAATAGAGAGCAATGAGGATTGCAAGATTTGCCATGCCAAGCGGCGATTTTCTTCTGATTTTTCCGAGTAATCCAATAATTCCACCATACCCTGACTGAATTGCTGTTGAGTAAAATGATACAAAGAAGAAAAAAGCGATCGCTTCCAACTATTCCAAAGGGTACTATTAGTGGCACAAATATCTGCAACTGTGAGGCAGGTTAAATAATCTAGTCGAACTTGATTCTGTACCTCTTCCGCAAACTTCATCACCACTTCCGGATCATAAATATCACGCCGTTGTGCGGTAACGGACATAAGCAAATGTGCCTTCACCAACCAACTCAAGGTATCCGTTTCATGTCGATCAAAACCATGTAATTGGGCAAACTCCATCACATCTACCGCACCAAGTTCTGCATGATCGCCTCCTCGCCCTTTCGCAATATCGTGAAATAATGCGGCAATATACAACAAAGTGCGGTCAGAAAATTGGCTAAATAAACGATGACAAATAGGGTGCTTAGAGGCATTTTCTTCAAATAAAAAACTTTCCAGTTTTAACATCACCCGTAAAGTATGTTCATCCACGGTATAAATATGGAATAAATCAAATTGCATAAGTCCTTCAATTGCCTGCCATTGAGGGAGATAAGCCGTCAGGACACCATATTGATGCATAGGAACAAAAGCTCGAGAAATGGCATTTTTCTGATTAAATAAACGTAAAAATTTTTCACGTGCGGCGGGAATTTCACACAATTTTTGTGGTAATTGTTCTAGTGCAAGGCGCAGCCTACGTAAAGTTTCGGAATGAACCGTTGCTTGTTCAAACCGGGTTAAATAAAAGAATAAATCAAGAATACGTTCAGGTTGTTCAAAAAATAAATTCGGCTTACGTAAGCATAAACGTTTATTTATCAGCTCAAAATCATCATCTAATTGATGAATAAAAATATCATAATGTGGTGATAAAAAATGCTCTCGGTAATGCTGAATCAGAAGATTGCTGATAAGGGAAATACGCTGTAGCGACTGGAAAAACTGTTTCATCATTTTTTCTACGCCTTGATTTCCTTCTCCTTTGAAACCCAGTAATTCACTCACTTTGATTTGGCGATCAAATAATAAACGATTGTCATAGCGTTTCAAAATGAGATGCAAAGCAAACCGCATTTTAAACAGAAACGCCCGACTTTCTTGTAACTGTTGATATTCTTGCGGATAAATAAAACCGCTTTTTAAAATTGTCTCCAAGGTCTGAGCCCCTGTATGACGCAATGCCACCCAATACAACAAATGCAAATCCCGCAAACCACCGGGGCTGTATTTAATATCCGGTTCAAGATTGTAACTCGTGTTGTGATAACGCTGATAACGTTCGGTTTGTTCTTGCACTTTCGCATTAAAAAAGGCTTCTTTTGACCAAAAATTATCGGCTTTCACCCGTTCACAAAGCGATTCAAAGTGCGGTCGGTTTCCTGCGAGAAATCTGGCTTCAAACAAATTTGTTGCAATCGTAATGTCTTCCCGCCCTTCACTCTCACATTGTGCCAGCGTACGTACTGAATGTCCGACTTCAAAACCACAATCCCATAAAAACTGAACAAATTGCACGACCTTTTCTTCTATTTCGACAGACATAATTTGTGCAGTGAGAATTAAGAAATCTAAATCTGACAGTGGAAACATTTCCCGCCGCCCATAGCCACCAACGGCAATGAGAGAAAGTTGAGGTTGTTTATCCAACCCAATTTGGGTCCATAGCCGTTGCAATAAAGCATCATAAAAATCCGTGCGATTTTCGATCAATTCGAAAACAGAATATTGTGAAAAATTATTCAGCTCAAATTGTTTAAGATTTTCACGCTGAATTTTGACCGCACTTGGGGTGAGAGGAGAATGAATATCGAAAGGGAAAAGCATAACGATCTCAATTAAATTTATTTGATACACATTATAAAAGGAAAGCCCACCAAAGTGGGCTTTCATAATTAATTTAAATATTCACCATAAGACGTTGAATCCGACCTTCTTGAATTTCTTCATCACGAATCGTCATTACTTCACAGCCGGTTTCTGTCACCACAATTTGATGCTCATATTGTGCAGAATGGCTACGATCTTTGGTTTTCACCGTCCAGCCGTCCCCCATTACACGCACTTCTTTCTTACCGGCGTTAATCATCGGTTCAATGGTAAACACCATACCCGGTTTTAAAATCACCCCACCATCATCGGCATAATAATGTAACACTTGCGGATCGCAATGGAATTCTGTACCAATACCATGTCCACAATATTCCCGTACCACGCTAAAACCTTGGCTTTCCGTATATTTTTGCACCGCTTTGCCGATTTCATTTAAGCGAATACCCGGTTTTACCGTACGTAAACCAACATAGAGCGCCTCTTGTGCCGCGTCCACTAATTTTTGGCTACGAATATTGGTTTCTCCCACAACATACATTTTTGAGTTATCGCCAAAATAGCCATCCTTTATCACCGTCACGTCAATATTGACAATATCACCATTTTTCAGCACTTTGTCCGAACTTGGAATACCATGACAAACCACCTCGTTAATAGAAATACAAGTTGCCTTAGGAAAACCATGATAATTTAGGCAAGCCGGAATCACTTTTTGTTCATTGACCATATACTCGTGGCAAATACGGTCCAATTCCCCCGTTGTAACGCCTGCTTTGACATAAGGTTCAATCATGACCAATACATCTGCAGCCAATTTACACGCTTCACGTAATTTTACAATTTCTTCTTCAGTTCTTAATGGAATTGCCATTTTATTCCTCGCTATTTGAACATAACAATGTTGCGAATTGTAGCACGATTTCCGTGAAAAATCTTGAATGCCTTAGTCGGTTATTGGATAATAGCCCAATTCAAATTTAGGAAAGTGGAAAATAATATGACAGATAATCTTGCCGTCCCGCTTATATTTACCGATGCGGCTGCCAATAAAGTAAAAAGTTTAATTAGCGAAGAAGAAAATAACAATCTTAAACTCCGTGTTTATATTACCGGTGGGGGTTGCAGCGGTTTCCAATATGGTTTTACCTTTGATGAAACAGTAAATGAAGGTGACTTAACTATCGAAAAATCCGGTGTACAACTTGTGATTGACCCAATGAGTTTGCAATATTTGATCGGTGGTACCGTTGATTATACGGAAGGCTTAGAAGGTTCCCGCTTTATCGTCAATAACCCAAATGCCTCCAGTACTTGTGGTTGCGGATCCTCTTTCAGTATTTAATATGGATTTTCAATTTACTTCTCATTTGGGCAATATTACGGCTAAATGTTCAATGGAACACATTGCCCTTGCCAATTGGTTCAATACGGAAGTGCGGTCAAATCCACAAGCGATTTTGACCGCACTTTCTACCGCTCAGCAACTAACTGAGAATCAAGAAACCCGCTTGATTGGTACAGAATATACGCTCTTTTTAAATGCTGATGAAGTGATGGTACGTGCCAATAACCTAATGATGGAATCCGATGAAATCTTAGAAGAGGATTTCCATTACTATGATGAAGAAAGTATCGCCTTTTGTGGCACGCCTGATTTTATTCATTTCCTTAAATCCTACCTTGATTTTATTGCATAGCCACAATGACCGCAGAAAACAACAAACAAGAAAAAAGCCAAGAATCGAAACCAAGCAAGCGTCATACTTGCAAAATATTTCTATTCAAAGCCGGATTCACAACAGCTGTGCTCACGGCTTTTTATGGCGGCTATTTAGATTGGCAAATTCGAGCCAAAATGGACGGGCAAATTTGGCGTTTACCCGCTGAAGTATATAGCCGAATTGAAAACGTCAAAATTTCCGATGACCTCAGTTTTGATGAGGTCGTTCAAATTTTATTGGATAATGAATATCGCCAGACCACGATGGTTGCCGCTCCCGGCGATTTCAAATTGGAAGATAATACGATAGTTGTTTTACGCCGTGCCTTCCCTTTCCCCGATAAACCGGAACCGCAGCGAGTATTACGCTTGCGTTTTACAGACAATAAATTAAGTCGAATTGAAGATCTTGTCACTGTTCAAGCTATTGATGAATTTCGTCTTGCGCCAAAACTTATCGCAATGTTGGAATCAGACAACGAAGATCGTCTTGCCATTTCTCTGCAAAATTATCCTCGTTTACTAATTGATGCGCTCATCTTAACGGAAGATCGCCGTTTTTATGACCATCACGGCATTAATCCCATTGGGATTATGCGCGCATTGATCACCAATATTCGTGCCGGTCAAACAGTACAAGGCGGTAGCACATTAACCCAACAATTAGTTAAAAATCTTTTTTTATCTAGCGAACGCACCCTTGCCCGTAAAGCTAACGAAGCGATCATGGCACTGATTTTAGATTGGCGTTACGATAAAAATCGTATCCTTGAGACCTATCTTAATGAAATTTATCTTGGGCAAAACGGCGATACGCAAATTCATGGTTTTGAACTTGCCAGTCAGTTTTATTTCGGCCGTTCGGTTCGTGAAATCAGTCTCGATCAGATTGCTTTACTCGTAGGGATGGTAAAAGGCCCTTCTCTCTTTAATCCGTGGCGAAATCCTCAAAATGCCCTTAAACGCCGTAATGTCGTGTTAAAACTAATGCTCGATCATCAAATGATCGGTGATGAACTTTACGAATTACTTAGCAACCGCCCTCTTGGCGTGCAGACTAAGGGGCAAATTTCACGTAAATATCCTGCCTTTATTCAAACACTAAGAGCAGATTTACGCCGTTTAGTGGGTGAACATAAAAGCGCTAGCCTACTCGGTGCACGTATTTTCTCAACGATGGATCTCAAACAGCAAGAACAATCGGAAAACGCCGTAGTCAATACGGTTTCTAAATTACAAGTAACAACGAAGAATCCTTATTTGGAAGGGGCAATGATTGTGGCAGATTATCGTACCGGTGAAATTCGCTCCGTTGTCGGTGGATTACAAACCCAATATGCCGGTTTCAATCGGGCATTAATGTCGAAACGTCAAATAGGATCATTGGTCAAACCTTCTATTTATTTGACCGCACTTTCTTATCCTGAGCAATTCCGTCTCAACACGCCGATTAATAATCAACCGATTACTATTAACGTAAAAGGTAGCCCACCTTGGCAGCCGCGTAACTATGATCGTAAATATAGCGGTTCGGTCATGCTGATGGACGCCCTTGCCCGTTCTTTAAATATTCCGACTGTTAATATTGGTATGAAAGTGGGTTTAAATAAGGTGATTGATACACAAAAAGCGATGGGTTGGGATAATGTGGCAATCCCTAAAGTGCCGGCAATGTTACTTGGTTCTTACGCTATTTCCCCTTACGATGTGACGAAACTCTATCAAACCATCGCCAACCAAGGTGGAAGAATTGATTTAACCACCGTGGATAGCATTTCAGATCGCCAAGGTAATCTAATTTATCAGCATAAAAAAGAGGCTGAACAAGTCGTCTCCCAAGAAGCGGCCTTCCAAACCTTATTTGCGATGCAACAAACCGTGGAACGAGGCACTGCGCGCAGTTTACAAAATGACTATGCGAATCTTCATTTAGCCGGAAAAACCGGTACCACAAATGACGCACGTGATACATGGTTTGTCGGTATTGACGGACGAAATGTGAGTACCATTTGGCTCGGGCGTGATGATAACGGTGAAACTAAACTGACCGGTGCATCCGGTGCACTACAAATTTATAAAGACTATCTCAATCGTGTTTACATTGAAAAATTAAAACTGCAAAAGCCTGCCTCAATAAAATGGGTTGGCATTACGCAATATGGTAGCTGGGATTGTGGTAGCAATCGTACTATTCCTGTGTGGGCGAATAAAGGACAAAATTTCTGCTCATCTTCAAGCACGCCTCCACCCACAAATCCATCCCCTCCTCGTGGTAGTTTATGGGATGTGTTGGATAAGATCCCAATTGAAGAAGCCAAACCCGAATAGCAAAAGTGCGGTTAATTTTAACCGCACTTTTATTTTTTCGGTATTATGTCGCAAACGCACAGTTTTCATTCTTCACGCCGTACAGCAGTATGACGTTAATTTATCTCAGCTACTTTGCGGCTCTACAACCCTAACAGACCAAAATTCGTAGAATTACCTTTTACTGACATAAAATTTCCTTAAAAAAGTAAAAACGAAACTCGGTTATTACGAATAAATTGAATGAAGAGATAAATAACGAAGACTCAAAATTTCATACCTCTTTTGGGTAAGTTGATCATGATCAGGTTTTCATCAAATAGTCCACAAATGTGATCGAGATCACAAAAGCCACAACGTATAATCATTCCTAGTAATAATTTAAAAAACTTTAGGAGAAAACAATGAGTAATGCAGTTGAAAATGCCATCAGCCCAGCTCAAGCAGAAGTCAATGCCTTGGTAGAAAAAGGCTTAGTTGCACTTGAAGCATTCCGCCAACTTGATCAAGAACAGATCAATTATATTGTGGCAAAAGCCTCCGTTGCCGCCCTCGATCAGCACGGTGTACTGGCAATGCACGCCTACGAAGAAACCGGTCGTGGTGTATTTGAGGATAAAGCCACCAAAAACCTGTTTGCCTGTGAGTATGTGGTGAACAATATGCGCAACTTAAAAACCGTTGGCGTGATTAGCGAAGATGACGTAACGGGTATCACGGAAATTGCGGATCCGGTCGGTGTGATTTGTGGGATAACTCCAACCACTAACCCAACATCAACCGCTATTTTCAAATCATTAATTGCCTTAAAAACCCGCAACCCTATCGTGTTTGCATTCCACCCGTCTGCTCAACAGTCTTCTGCTCACGCTGCACGTATTGTCTATGAAGCAGCCGTAGCAGCCGGTGCACCAAAAGATTGTATCCAATGGATCGAACATCCGTCCATAGAAGGTACCTCTGCCCTAATGAAACATCCCGGCATTGCGACCATTTTAGCCACAGGCGGTAATGCCATGGTGGAAGCAGCCTATTCTTGCGGAAAACCGGCACTTGGTGTTGGAGCAGGTAATGTCCCGGCTTATGTGGAAAAATCCGCCAACTTAAAACAAGCCGTTCACGATATTGTGATGTCAAAATCCTTTGATAACGGGATGGTCTGTGCTTCCGAACAAGCAGCCATTGTCGATGAAAAAATTTACGCTGATTTTGTGAAAGAAATGCAATCTTACGGTGTCTATTTGGTGAACAAAAAAGAAAAAGCAATGCTGGAAGAATTGATGTTTGGCGTGAAAGCAGACAGTAAAAATTGTTCCGGTGCAAAACTTAATGCCAATGTTGTGGGTAAACCTGCCACTTGGATTGCGGAACAAGCGGGCTTTAAAGTGCCGCCACGCACCAATATTTTATTGGCCGAATGTAAAGAAGTGGGCGAAAAAGAAGCTCTTACCCGTGAAAAATTATCACCTGTACTTGCCTTAGTGAAAGCCACCTCAACGGAAGATGGCTTAAATAAAGCGGAGCAAATGGTGGAATTTCATGGCTTGGGTCACTCTGCGGCAATCCATACTAACAATGCGGAACTTGCTAAAGAATTTGGTGAACGTGTCAAAGCCATTCGTGTTATTTGGAATTCTCCTTCCACTTTCGGTGGTATCGGTGATGTGTATAACTCTTTCCTTCCTTCGTTAACCCTCGGTTGCGGTTCTTACGGAAAAAATTCCGTGGGCAACAACGTAAGTGCGGTCAATTTAATTAACATAAAACGCGTAGGAAGACGGAGAAATAATATGCAATGGTTTAAAGTGCCTTCAAAAATTTACTTTGAACGGGATTCAATTCAATACTTACAGTCAATGAAGGGGATGGAGCGTGTCGTGATCGTTACTGACCGTACAATGGTCGATCTTGGCTTTGTGGAAAAAATTGCCGAACAAATTACCGCACGTGGCAACCACGTCACCTACCAACTCTTTGCGGATGTGGAACCGGATCCCTCTATTGAAACCGTACGCCGCGGTACTGAATTATTACGTAGCTATCAACCGGACACCATTATTGCCCTTGGCGGTGGTTCAGCAATGGATGCAGCAAAAGTAATGTGGTTATTCTATGAGCAACCTGAAGTAGATTTCCGTGATCTTGTGCAAAAATTTATGGATATTCGCAAACGTGCGTTCAAATTCCCACAATTAGGGCGTAAAGCCCGCTTTATCGGTATCCCAACCACTTCCGGCACCGGTTCTGAAGTGACACCGTTTGCAGTGATCACTGAAGGTGATAAAAAATATCCGATTGCCGACTATTCCTTAACGCCGACCGTGGCGATTGTGGATCCAGCACTGGTGATGACCGTTCCGGCTCACGTCGCGGCGGATACCGGTTTAGACGTCCTCACCCACGCTACCGAAGCCTATGTTTCCGTGCTTGCCAACGATTTTACCGATGGTTTGGCATTACAAGCAATCAAATTGGTCTTTGAAAACTTAGAGCGTTCCGTAAAAGAAAAAGATCCGGAAGCACAGGAAAAAATGCACAATGCTTCCACCATGGCAGGTATGGCATTTGCTAACGCCTTCTTGGGAATGAACCACTCTTTGGCGCACAAAATCGGTGGTCGTTTCCACACGCCACACGGGCGTACCAATGCCATTTTAATGCCGCACGTTATTCGTTATAACGGTACTCGTCCGGAAAAAACCGCAACTTGGCCAAAATACAACTACTACAAAGCAGATGTGAAATACCAAGAAATCGCCCGTATGCTCGGTTTACCTTGCGCCACACCGGAAGAGGGTGTTAAATCCTTTGCTCAAGCCTGCTATGATTTAGCGGAACGCTGTGGCATAAAAATGTCCTTCAAAGCGCAAGGCTTGGATGAAAAAGCGTGGATGGATGCCCGCCGTGATGTGGCCTTGCTCGCTTTTGAAGACCAATGTTCCCCGGCTAACCCTCGCTTACCATTAGTAGCGGATATGGAAGTCATTTTAACACTCGCCTATCATGGCTATAATCCTGAAGATTATTAATCGTTAAAATATAAGACAAATTAACCGCACTTTAATCTGCCCCAAGTTGGAAAAGCTCACTAACTTTAAGGGGCGGATTATTGATCAAAAAACAATTTTGCAGACAAAACAAAATGAATATTTCCACGCTATCTGCCGAAATCAAACAACGCTATCACACTCAAGCAGAATATCCATGGGCAAAATTTCCTAATTATGCAGTATTTCGTCATCAACGTAATCACAAATGGTTTGCTGTTTTGATGGTTGTGGACGCCGGTAAAATAGGGATGTTGAAAGAAGGAAAAATTTCAATTATTAACGTAAAAGCCAATCCCGAAGAAATCGGATCGCTTCGAATGATAAAAGGCGTTTATCCTGCTTATCATATGAATAAAGAACATTGGCTCAGCCTCCATCTTTCAGAAATTGATGAAGCATTATTGTTTGAATTACTGGACGAAAGTTTTGCTTTAACCCTGCCCCCCCGGCACTAAGTCCCATTGTTGCGACGATAATCAAAAGTGCGGTCAATTTTTTCTATCATAGGACAAATGTAAAAAACCCTCGAAAATCGAGGGCTTTTCTGTTTAATATCGTAATAAAAATTAGCGACGTAAACCTAAACGAGCAATCGTGCTTTGATATAAAGCAAGATCAGTACGTTTTAAGTAGTCTAAAAGTTTACGACGACGGGAAACCATACGTAATAAACCACGACGACCATGGTGGTCTTTTTTATGCTCTGCAAAGTGAGCTTGTAAATGGTTGATTTGTGCAGTTAATAATGCGATTTGAACTTCGGAAGAACCGGTATCTTTCGCATCACGACCAAATTCAGCAACGATTGCTGCTTTTTTTTCAGTACTTAGAGACATTTTTTACTCCTAAAAGGCAGTGTTGTTGATACATCATTCGCCGATCTCTAACCCAGCGATGACAAGAAAAACGCATTCTATAAGTAGAATAAAACAAAATCAAGTAATAGATGCTATTTTCCTAAAAGTATATAAATACTATGATGAACTAAATAAAGGTTGGGATTTCCCAACCTTTCTGCTATCAATCTTTTAACGATTTGATTTTCTCAATCACATTTGTGGTGGAACAACCGTTTTCAAAATTTAGCACTTTCACGTCCCCACCATTTGCCCAAACTTCTTGGCTGCCGGCAATCTCTTCCGGCTTATAATCCCCGCCTTTTACGAGTAAATCAGGCAAGATTTCACCAATCAAGCGTTGCGGCGTATCTTCCGTAAAAGGAACAAGCCAATCTACCGACGATAATCCCGCCAATACCGCCATACGGGTATCAAGATTATTAATTGGACGACTTTCTCCTTTCAAGCGTTTGACAGATTCATCACTATTCAATGCAACAACTAAACGATCGCCTAATTTACGGGCATTTTCAAGATAAGACACGTGTCCCGGGTGTAAAATATCAAAACAGCCATTTGTCATTACAATCTTTTCACCACGGGCTTTCGCTTGTGCGACCACTTCCTTGAGCTGTGTTTCTGTCATAATACCAAAACCGCTTTCCGGCCGAGCGTGAATCGCATTTTCAAGTTCTACGTTAGAAACCGTTGAAGTCCCCAATTTGCCCACAACAATGCCTGCTGCAACATTCGCTAAATAACAGGCTTCTTCAAAAGAACGCCCATCTGCCAGTGCTGTCGCCAACACGCTAATTACCGTATCACCTGCGCCCGTCACATCAAAAACTTCTTTCGCCACTGTTGGCAAATGATAAGGTTCTTGATTTGGACGAAGCAAGGTCATCCCTTTTTCAGATCGGGTGACCAAAAGTGCGGTCAATTCTATGTCAGAAATTAATTTCAAACCTTTTTCAATGATCGCTTCTTCCGTGTTGCATTTGCCTACCACCGCTTCAAATTCAGCCATATTTGGGGTGAGCAAGGTCGCGCCACGATAGCGTTCAAAATCCGTGCCTTTTGGATCAATGAGTACTGGCACATTAGCTTTACGTGCAATCTGAATCATTTTTTGCACTTCTTTTAACGTACCTTTGCCATAATCGGAAAGCACTAAAGCACCGTAATTTTTGACCGCACTTTCCAGTTTAGAAAGTAAATCCTGACAATCTACATTATTAAAATCTTCTTCAAAATCAAGGCGTAAAAGCTGCTGATGACGGGATAAAATACGCAATTTGGTAATCGTCGGATGGCTGCTTAATGCCACAAAATTACAATCAATATGTTGATCTTTCAGCAAATCAGATAACGCCGCGCCGGTCTCATCCTGCCCAATTAATCCCATCAACTGAACCGGTACATTCAGTGAAGCAATATTCATTGCCACATTCGCCGCACCACCGGCACGCTCTTCATTTTCTTGCACTCGCACTACCGGCACCGGTGCCTCAGGTGAAATTCGGTTAGTTGCACCAAACCAATAACGATCAAGCATTACATCGCCTAATACCAAGACTTTTGCTTGTTTAAATTCTGCTGAATATTGAGCCATTTTGTTTTCTCTTAAACCCGACTAAAAAAATTGGCGTGATTTTACCACAAGTCATTTTTGCGTTAAACTACTGCGCAATTTGACGGAGAATGATAATGAAAAATAACAAACTCCCTACGTTTCAACGTACTTTTCTTACGCCTAAATATTGGGGATTCTGGCTTGGACTTGCCCTTTGGCGTGCCATTTTACTCCTCCCCTACCCGATTTTACGCCACATTGGTAACGGCTTAGGTTGGTTTTTTTCCCGATTAAAAATCGGCAAACGCCGTGCCGCTATTACACGCCGCAATCTTGAACTTTGCTTTCCCGATATGCCGGAAAATGAGCGGGAAACCCTATTACAAGAAAATTTGCGTGCCGTCGGTATGGCAATTATTGAAACCGGTATGGCATGGTTTTGGTCTGATGCCCGCATAAAAAAGTGGTCGAAAATTGAGGGGCTACATCATCTAAAAGATCATCAACAGGACGGCATTATTTTTGTGGGAGTACATTTCCTCACACTAGAGCTCGGCGCCCGTATCGTAGGTTTACATCACCCCGGAATCGGGGTATATCGCCCGAACGATAATCCGGTAATGGACTGGCTACAAACTCAAGGGCGCTTGCGTTCTAATAAAGATATGTTGGATCGTAAAGATCTTCGCGGCATGATTAAAGCTTTACGCTATGGCGAAACCATTTGGTATGCACCCGATCATGATTATGGACGAAAAAATGCAGTATTTGTGCCGTTTTTTGCCGTACCCGATGCTTGTACTACCATCGGCAGCTACTATTTATTAAAATCCTCTCCGAAAAGCAAAATCATCCCCTTTGCACCACTTCGCAATCGAGACGGTTCCGGCTATACGGTAAGCATTTCACCACCGGTGGATTTCACGGATTTAGAGGATGAAACAAGCATTGCTACACGCATGAATCGCTTGGTAGAAAAAGAAATTCTGAAAGGTGTGGAACAATATATGTGGCTACATCGCCGTTTTAAAACACGCCCGAATGAAACTGATCCAAGTTTATATAACTAAAAAGTGCGGTCGAAAATGACCGCACTTTTTGATACACTCTCTCGCAATTTTTTCTATTAAACGAATAACCTAAAAATGACAACTCAGTATTCAGCCCAAGAAATTACGGTTTTAAAAGATCTTGAACCGGTGCAAATTCGCCCCGGTATGTACACGGACACCACCCGCCCAAACCACCTTGCACAAGAGGTAATTGATAACAGTGTGGACGAGGCGCTTGCCGGGTTTGCCAGCAAGATTGAAGTGATTTTACACGCCGATCAATCTCTTGAAGTCATTGATAATGGTCGGGGAATGCCGGTGGATATTCATCCCACAGAAGGCGTTTCCGGTGTAGAAGTAATCTTAACTAAACTCCATGCGGGCGGTAAATTTTCCAGTAAAAATTATGAATTTGCCGGTGGCTTACACGGTGTGGGGATTTCTGTGGTGAATGCCCTTTCCGAACGGGTCGATATTCAAGTAAAACGCAATGGCGAAGTATATAAAATCGCCTTTGAAAACGGCGTAAAAGTAGAAGAACTTGAGGTGATCGGTACTTGCGGCAGACGAACTACCGGTACTACCGTTCATTTCAAACCCAATCCGAAATATTTCGACAGTGCAAAATTTTCCGTTAGCCGCCTGCGCCATTTATTGCGCGCCAAAGCTGTGCTCTGCTCCGGACTTGAAATTAAATTTATTGATAAAGTCAACAATACGCAAGATGTATGGTTGTATGAAGACGGCTTATCCGACTATCTCATTGAAGCCGTTAATGGTGAAGAAACCTTGCCTGAAAAACCCTTTGTCGGTGAATTTAAAGGCTCAAACGAAGCCGTAAGTTGGGCATTATTGTGGCTACCCGAAGGTGGCGAGTTAATCGGCGAAAGCTATGTCAATTTAATTCCCACGATTCAAGGTGGCACACATGTCAATGGTTTGCGTCAAGGCTTACTGGATGCAATACGGGAATTCTGCGAATTCCGCAATTTACTCCCTCGCGGCGTCAAACTCACCGCTGATGATATTTGGGATCGTTGTGCTTATATCCTTTCCTTAAAAATGCAAGATGCCCAATTTGCCGGTCAAACCAAAGAGCGTCTATCATCACGCCAAAGTGCGGTCTTTGTCAGCGGTGTTTTAAAAGATTCCTTCAGTTTATGGCTTAACCAAAATGTACAAGATGCAGAAAAACTTGCAGAAATGGCGATCAGCTCTGCTCAACGTCGTTTGCGTGCCGCCAAAAAAGTAGTGCGGAAAAAACTCGTTAGCGGCCCTGCATTACCGGGTAAATTAGCGGATTGTGGATCTCAAGATCTGGAAAAAACCGAGCTTTTTTTAGTGGAAGGCGATTCTGCAGGCGGTTCCGCAAAACAAGCCCGAGATCGTGAATATCAGGCAATTTTGCCGCTACGTGGAAAAATTTTGAATACTTGGGAAGTTTCACCGGAGCAAGTTTTAGGCTCGACAGAAATCCATGATATTGCGGTAGCACTAGGAATCGATCCGGATAGCGATGATCTCTCCCAATTACGCTACGGCAAAGTCTGTATCCTCGCTGATGCGGACTCGGACGGCTTACATATTGCCACCTTACTTTGTGCTTTATTTTTACGCCATTTTCCAAAACTGGTACAAAACGGACATGTTTACGTGGCAATGCCGCCACTTTACCGGATTGATTTAAATAAAGAAGTATTCTATGCCTTGGATGAAAGCGAAAAAGAGGCAATTTTAGATCGCCTAAAAAACAAAAAAGGGAAACCAAACGTGCAACGTTTTAAAGGGTTAGGCGAAATGAATCCTTCTCAATTACGGGAGACCACCATGGATCCAAATACCCGTCGTTTGGTGCAATTAACCTATCAATCCAATGACGAACAAGGTACAGAAACGCTTGAATTAATGGATATGCTTTTAGCCAAAAAACGTTCCGAAGATCGAAAAAATTGGCTACAAACCAAGGGTGATCAAGTGGATTTAGCGGTGTAATTGACACAAGGCAGGTAAAAAATGAACGAACAACGCCGTGATTTCCTTAAAAACAGTACATTGAGTATCGCTACGCTCACACTGGGTGCTGGTTTAATACAAATGCCGTCTGCGCAAGCAACAGAAGACAAAAATTCCCCAATATCGCCGCTACAAACCCTGCCGGAAATAGAGGCTGAAATCACCTTGGCACCGGAAGTACCAAAACCGATTGAGCGTAATTATCCGGCAAAAGTGGTGGTGAAACTGACCGCACTTGAAAAAATTATGGAATTAATGGATGGCGTCCAATATAAATTTTGGACGTTCAATGGCAACGTGCCGGCGCCGTTTGTTCGGGTACGGGAAGGGGATATAGTGGAAGTACAGCTTTCCAACTCAGCCAGTTCAATGATGTCGCATAGTATTGATTTTCATGCGGCAGCCGTACCGATGGGAGGCGCTATCGCCAGTGAAACCACACCAACTAGAACCGGCACGTTTCAGTTTAAAGCATTGCGTTCGGGCATTTATTTATACCATTGCGGTAGTCAGCCGGTTGCTGTTCATCTTGCTAAGGGTATGTACGGCTTGATTTTAGTTGAACCAAAAGAAGGATTACCAAAAGTAGATCGTGAATTCTATATTATGCAAAGTGAATTTTATACGAAAGGACGATTTGGTGAATCCGGTCTGCAACCCTTTAGCATGAGTAAAGCCATTGATGAACGCCCCGATTATGTGCTGTTCAATGGAAAAGTCGGTGCAATGATGGGGGAAAAGGCTCTCAAAGCCAAAACCGGTGAAAAAATTCGTTTATTTATCGGCAATGCCGGCCCTAACTTGATTTCATCATTCCATTTAATCGGTGCGGTGTTTGATAACGTATATGTGGAAGGTGGTACATTAATCAACCACAATGTTCAAACCACACTCATTCCATCGGGCGGTGCAACCATTGTCGAAACCCAAATTGATGTGTCCGGCACTTATGTGTTTATGGATCATTCTATGTTTCGTGCTGCTAACAAAGGAACAATGGGGCAAATTATCGTGACGGGAGAAAAAAATCCGTCAATTTATTCCGGCAAATTAAAAGATGAACCAATTAAAAATGATCCTAATCCCCAAAAACCACAACCCGTTCCTTATGAAATCGATAGCCACAAAGAGATGACACAGCACTACCACGCAGATATGGAAAGTGGTGCGACCAAGAAATAATCGAAAAGAATCAATAAAGTGCGGTCAAATTTTTAATAATTTTTTAGGAAACCTAAGAAGAAAGTGTTATGGATACTATCATCTCTTACTTTTTAATTTGTTGGCAAAAAAAATTTAACTATCAAGGCAGAGCGAGACGTTTGGAGCTTGGTTCTTTTCTGCTAGTGACATTTATCACTGCCGCAGGATTACAAAGTATTGAAATGTTGATTAAAGAGTTTGTTTATTCTTATTCAGACTTGCTACATATAAATTTTAATTCAACAAGGATAGAAAAAGGTTACTTCATTCAGGAATCTATTTTTTCATTACATACGCTTGCTACTGCTTATCTTATTATCAGTCTGATTCCATTGTTTTCCGTCACAGGAAGAAGATTGCAAGATTTAAATAAATCAAAATATTGGATTTTCTATTTACTGTTTCCCGTATTTCTGATTTTAATTAGCTTTATCCTGCTTGTGATACAGATCTATTCCGGTACAAGCATTACATTTCAGGGAGATTATTGGCATTACATTCTTTTGCCTTTATTACTTTACGAGATTTTCTTAATCTTAAAACTGCTATTTCAAGAAGGCGAACCGGACGAGAATAAATATGGAGAGTCGCCGAAAAAAATCGATAGCATTTAACCCCGATTAATCACGAAGAAGAATTTTATAAACCGAAAAAAATTATATGAGCACAAATATCAACTACGAAGGCATCGAACAAATGCCGCTCCGCACTTTTACCGAAAGTGCCTATCTCAATTATTCCATGTACGTCATTATGGATCGTGCGTTACCTTTTATCGGTGACGGGTTAAAACCCGTTCAACGCCGTATTGTCTATGCCATGTCGGAACTTGGCTTAAACGCGACGGCAAAATACAAAAAATCCGCCCGTACTGTGGGTGATGTATTGGGTAAATTCCATCCGCACGGCGATTCCGCTTGCTATGAAGCGATGGTGTTAATGGCCCAACCCTTTTCTTATCGTTATCCGTTGGTGGACGGTCAAGGTAACTGGGGTGCGCCTGATGATCCTAAATCTTTTGCGGCAATGCGTTACACGGAATCACGCCTTTCCAAAATTTCTGAAATTTTACTTTCCGAACTCGGACAAGGCACGGTAGATTATCAACCGAACTTTGACGGTACGTTAGAAGAACCGCAATATTTGCCTGCACGTTTACCGCATATTTTGCTTAACGGCACTACGGGGATTGCGGTGGGAATGGCAACGGATATTCCTCCTCATAATATAAATGAAATTGCCGATGCCGCCGTTCATTTACTCGATCATCCTAAAGCCGGCCTTGATGATCTGTTAAATATTGTGCAAGGACCTGATTTCCCAACAGAAGCGGAAATTATTTCACCCAAAGCAGAAATTCGTAAAATTTACGAACAAGGTCGCGGTTCGATCAAAATGCGTGCTACCTGGAGAAAAGAAGATGGTGAAATCATTATTTCCGCCCTCCCCCATCAGTCTTCCCCCTCTAAAATCATTGCGCAAATTGCCGATCAAATGACAGCGAAAAAATTGCCGATGGTAGAAGATATTCGTGATGAAGCCGACCACGAAAACCCGATTCGTATTGTCATCGTGCCTCGTTCCAATCGTGTGGATATCGACGCCCTTATGGCGCATTTATTCGCCACCACCGATCTGGAAAAAAGCTATCGGGTGAATATGAATATGATCGGGCTTGATCATAAACCGGCAGTAAAAGGCTTATTACAAATTCTTAATGAGTGGCTGCATTTCCGCCGCACGACCGTTACACGCCGTTTGCAATATCGTTTAGATAAAGTGCTTTCTCGCCTACATATTTTGGCAGGGTTAATGATCGCCTTTTTGAATATTGATGAGGTGATTGAAATTATTCGTCATGAAGACGAGCCTAAAACGGAACTCATGGCACGTTTCAATTTAAGCGATGAACAAGCCGATGCAATTTTAAACTTACGCTTGCGCCATTTAGCAAAACTGGAAGAACACCAACTCCGTGCAGAACAAGATGAGTTAGAAAAAGAGCGGTCAAATTTAGAAATGATTTTAGGCTCTGAACGCCGTCTAAATACACTCATCAAAAAAGAAATCCAAGAAGATGCTAAGAAATACGCCAGTCCTCGGATGTCGCAATTAGTCGAACGTGAAGAAGCAAAAGCCATTTCAGAAAGCGAGATGATGCCGGCAGAACCGGTTACTGTCATTTTATCGGAAATGGGCTGGGTACGTTGTGCGAAAGGGCATGATATTGATCCGAAAGCATTAAGTTATAAAGCTGGCGATCAGTATCGCGCGCATGCTTATGGTAAGAGCAATCAAGCAGCCGTATTTATTGATAGCACAGGACGCAGCTATGCTGTTGATCCGCTCACCCTGCCTTCGGCTCGTTCACAGGGCGAACCACTCACAGGTAAATTAACACTGCCTGTCGGTGCCACTATTGAGCATGTCATCATGGAACCGGATCAACAGGAATTATTGATGTCATCTGATGCGGGCTATGGCTTCATTTGTAAATTTGAAGACTTAATTGCACGTAACAAAGCAGGAAAAGCCTTGATTTCTTTACCGGAAAATGCCAAAGTGTTGGCGCCAAAAATTCTGTCGGATTCAACCGCACTTCTTGTTGCCTTGACTTCAGCCGGCAGAATGTTAATTTTCCCGGTACAAGATTTACCGGTATTATCAAAAGGTAAAGGCAATAAAATCGTGAGTATTTCCGCGACTCATGCAAAAGATCGTAGCGAATTATTAGTGAAGTTATTGCTCATTTCAGATCAAGCCGCTCTAGAGTTCCACTCCGGCAAACGAAAAATGATATTAAAGCCAGAAGATCTGCAAAAGTTCCGCACAGAACGAGGCAGAAAAGGATCGCAACTCCCCCGTGGCTTACACAGTAATGTGGATATTGTGGTTGTCGAACCTGAACATAACATATAAATTTTCTGAAACCAGCTTATAGGAGGATATTTCGTGAATATTGTATTTGATACTTATCAAACACTTGCACTCGCCAGCCTTGTTTTATTATTAGGCTATTTTTTAGTAAAACGCATTAGCGTACTTAAAAACTTTAACATTCCAGAGCCGGTTGTCGGCGGTTTTATTATCGCTATCGCACTATCAATTTGGTACAAAGTAGATGGTACTTCATTTACCTTTGAAAAAAGCTTACAAACCACAATGATGTTAGTTTTTTTCTCATCAATCGGTTTAAGTGCAAACTTTGCCCGTTTAATTAAGGGCGGTAAACCACTCATTATTTTTCTGTTTATTGCAGCGGCATTAATTTTCTTCCAAAACGTGATCGGCATTGTCGGTGCTCAGATTTTAGGGATCGATCCCGCCTATGGTTTATTAGCAGGATCTGTCACCTTAACCGGTGGTCATGGTACCGGCGTGGCTTGGGCTGAAACCTTTATCAAAAAATTTAACTTACCGGCGGCAACAGAAATCGCTATGGCTTGTGCTACATTCGGTTTAGTATTTGGCGGTATTATCGGTGGTCCGGTGGCACGTTTCTTATTAAATCGTCAAAAACAAGGGGAAAATCCGGAAAATGATGATGTTGATGATGTCCAAGAAGCCTTTGAACATCCAACTTATCAACGTAAAGTCAATGCACGTTCGATCATTGAAACCATTGCAATGATGTCTTTCTGTTTATTGATCGGTCAATATCTGGATAGCATTACAAAAGGTACAGCGTTACAACTACCAACCTTCGTTTGGTGTTTATTTACCGGTGTTATTATTCGTAATGTGTTAGCACATATTTTCAAATTCCGTGTGGCAGATTCCGCCATTGATGTATTGGGCAGCGTAGGCTTATCCATTTTCTTAGCTATTGCATTAATGTCATTAAAACTTTGGGAATTAGCAGGTCTTGCAACAGATGTATTAATTATCCTAGCGGTTCAAGTTGCTTTTATGGCACTCTTCGCAATTTACGTGACTTATCGTGCCATGGGTAAAGATTATGATGCAATCGTACTTAGTGCAGGACACTGTGGTTTTGGTTTAGGCGCAACACCTACTGCGGTAGCGAATATGCAAGCCGTCACAAGTCGTTTCGGTGCATCCCACAAAGCCTTCTTAATCGTACCAATGGTGGGAGCATTCTTTATTGATTTAATTAATGCGTCATTATTAAAAGTTTTCTTAGTTGTAGTGACTTATCTACACTAATAATATGTAAAAAAGAGCGGTAAAATTAACCGCTCTTTTTATTTTGTAGCAATGCATAAATCTGTTTTTTAGTTAGATTGTAGGGACACATTGCGTGTGTCCGAATTTTAGGTTTTATAACGGACACACGCAATGTATCCCTACATATCGTTGAAATTTCTGTTTTTGTGCATTTGCTACATAATACCCTATTTTAAACCTGATATTTTGTTTTATCGCCAATATCAAAATGCAATGGCATTCGCCATTTTTGAACAGCAAGCAATAACAACAATACACCAACAATAATTGATAAAACACGAGTTAATATTCCACCTTCAAATACCCAGACAAACCAGAGTATCGCCACAAAAATAGGCTGTAAATTTAATAATGGCACACGAAAACAAAAATATTCTTTAAAGCAAAGCCCACCTAGGGTGACCAATGCTCCGCCTAATGCCAGTTCATGCCAACCTAAAATAAAGCAAACTAAGCCAATCCAAGTGGCAAATTGAAATGTTAAACGAAAATGTTTGAGATAAATATGCAAAGATGAAGCACAACAGGTCGCAGAAATTAAAATTGCAATTTCTGCTGTATTTGGAAACCAAGTCAAGAGTAAAACGCCAAAAGCTGCGACAACAAACCCTGTTCGATAAATAATTACCGTGATGTTATCCCAAACATCCATTGGGGATTGAATATGTGGATCAGCCATTTTTCCTCCTTTTTAATCAGATAATAAAACAAAAGTGCGGTTAAAAAACACATCATTTTCTAACCGCACTTTAATCAAAAAATTATTTTAGTTTATCTAAAATCTTTTGATGAATACCGCCAAAGCTCCCATTTGACATTACCAAAATATGATCCGTAGGTTGTGCTTCTGCCACGATCATATCCACTAATTTATCAAGATTTGCCGTCCAATATGCCGGTTGCACACATTGTGCAGCAATTTCAGCCACTTCCCAAGGGATATTATCCGGCTGTAACATAAAGACCACATCAGCTCTCCCTAATGCAGGTGCGATTTCATCTTTATGTACTCCCATTTTCATCGTATTTGAACGAGGCTCCAATACGGCAAGAATCCGAACACCACCGCCGACTTTATCACGCAACGCCGTTAAGGTAGCTAAAATCGCTTCGGGATGATGGGCAAAATCATCATAAACGGTGACACCATTCACTTCACCTTTTATTTCCAAACGGCGTTTTGCATTAACAAAAGAACCCAAGGCTTCACAGGCTGTTTCCACAGGTACACCTACATGATAAGCGGCTGCAATTGCCATTAATGCATTATGCATATTATGTACACCGACCACATTCCATTTTACTTCAGCCACTTTTTCGCCATTATGGAATACAGCGAAATGGGACGCATCCGTTGTGATACGTTCTGCAAACCATTCTTTATCTTCCCCGATAAATTGTTGTTCAGACCAACAACCCATGGCTAAAGTCTCTTTTGCACTTTGTTCATTGATAAAAGAAAGGACGCGCCCGCTTGCCGGAATAGTGCGAATCATATGATGGAACTGGCGTTGAATCGCTTTCAGATCATCAAAAATATCCGCATGATCAAAACTGATGTTATTAATAATTAAGGTTTTAGGGTTGTAATGAACAAACTTAGAACGTTTATCAAAAAACGCCGTATCATATTCATCAGCTTCAATAACGAAGAAATGGCTTTCCCCTAAACGGGCGGAAGTCCCAAAATTACCGGCAATGCCACCAATTAAAAAACCCGGTTTCAAACCATTTTGTTCTAAGATCCAAGTCAGCATACCGGTTGTGGTGGTTTTACCGTGTGTACCGGAAACTGCTAAAACCCAACGATTTCTCAATAAATTATCGTGTAACCATTGTGGACCGGAAGTATAGGGTAAGCTATTTTCTAACACATATTCCACACAAGGATTGCCACGTTTTAGTGCATTTCCAATAATCACCATATCTGGTGTCGGTTGAAGTTGATCGACATCATAGTTAGGAATAATATCAATGCCCTGTTCCTGTAAAAAGGTGCTCATAGGCGGATAAACATTGGTATCCGAGCCGGTCACTTTATATCCCATTTGTTTAGCAATCATCGCTACACCACCCATAAATGTGCCGCAAATACCTAAAATATGAATATGCTTCATTATGCTCTCTTTCTATATTAAAAACAGGAAATATGATAGATCAACTCAAAGAATGAGTAAACAAGGGCTTATCCGATTAAGCCCTCTGAATCATGAGAAAAGGCATCAAGCAATTCGTTCAAATCCCGCCTTTAAATCAGCGATAAGCTCATCAACCTCTTCAAAACCGATATGCACACGGATTAATGAGCCTATTAGTTTTCGTTTAATATTCGGGCGAATTCTGGCAATTTCTTCCGGTTGATTACATAAAATTAAGGATTCAAAGCCCCCCCATGAATATGCCATAGTGAATAGTTTGAAATGGTCCATAAATTGGGTGACTTGTTCATCCGTTAAACGTTGATTTAGTTCAAAAGAAAATAATCCGCTTGCACCGCTAAAATCTCGTAGGAAAACTTCATGCCCCGGACAACTTGGCAAAGCCGGATGATATACGGCTTTCACTTGTGGCTGCTCACTTAGCCATTTCGCCACTTTAATACTACTTTCATGGTGTTGTTTTAACCGTACCGCCAAGGTACGAATACCCCGTGCCGTAGTATAAGCCGAATCCGCATCCACCATTTGCCCCATTAAGTAAGAGTGTTCACGTAATTGATCCCAAGTGCGGTCATTTGCTACGGCAGTTCCAATCATCACATCAGAATGTCCCACCAAATATTTGGTGCCGGCTTGAATAGAAATATCAATATCATATTCTAAGGCTTTGAACAGTATACCGCCACTCCAAGTGTTATCAATCATAATCACAATTTCCGGATTTACCGCACGGGCCGCCTTTACAATAGCCGGAATATCCGGTACTTCCATTGTGATAGAACTCGGTGATTCTAAAAAAAGAACTTTGGTATTCGGTTGAATGAGTTGGGTAATACTATCACCAATTAAAGGATCATAATAAGTGGTATCGATCTCCATCTTTTTCAAAATAATATTGCAGAAATCCTGTGTCGGCTCATAGGCGGCACCGCTCATCAAAATATGATCACCGCTTTTCACAAAAGACAAAATAGCATTCGTCACTGCAGCCGCACCGCAAGGATAAAGATAACAGCCTGCTCCGCCTTCCATTTCACACATTAAATCTTGCAGCGCAAAATGCGTGAGCGTACCTCGACGACCATAAAATAATTCACCTTTATAACGATTTTTGGTGCAGTGTTTTTTATCCGCTATCGTGTCAAAAACAAGTGAAGATGCCCGTTGAATCACCGGATTCACTGCACCTTGGGTAAAACGTTTATTGCGTCCGCCATGAACCAGTGTCGTTGATAATGAATGATTTTTTGCCATAAATTTCACCTTACTTAGCCAATATTAATTAATGAAAATAAAAACAGCTGTAAAAGTGCAGTCAAATCTTCTAGAATGGGGGACTCACTTTTGCATCAGCAAAATTTTTATTAACTTTTATTAAGAGGGATAATGACTATGGTATTAGTAACTCGCCAAGCACCAGATTTTACTTCATCTGCAGTTTTAGGCAATGGTGAAATTGTTGATAATTTTAACTTCAAAAAACATATTGAAGGAAAAGCAGCGGTAATTTTCTTCTATCCGTTAGATTTCACTTTCGTGTGTCCTTCCGAATTAATTGCATTCGATCACCGTTATGAAGAATTCAAAAAACGTGGCGTTGAAGTTGTGGGTGTATCAATTGACTCTCAATTTACCCACAATGCATGGCGCAACACACCGACTGAAAATGGCGGTATCGGCCCGGTAAAATATGCATTAGCGGCAGACGTTAAACATGAAATCGCCCAATCATACGGCATTGAACATCCGACCGAAGGTGTGGCATTACGTGCTTCATTCTTAATTGACAAAAACGGGATTGTTCGCCACCAAATCGTTAATGACCTTCCGTTAGGTCGTAATATTGACGAAATGTTACGTATGGTTGATGCCCTACAATTTCACGAAGAACATGGCGATGTTTGTCCTGCACAATGGGAAAAAGGTAAAGAAGGCATGAAAGACAGCCCTGAGGGTGTGGCTAAATATTTAAAACAAAATGCCGACAAATTGTAATCTTCTCTAAACCTTTATAATAAAGCCGCATTATGTGGCTTTTTTTATATTTAGAGATCCTTTAGAATAGCTCTATCTATAACCAAAGTGCGGTTAATTTTCTATGAGATTTAATATTCCTATTTTCCTGACAATTTTTCGTGTCATTCTGATCCCTTTTTTTGTGATCACGTTTTATTTACCTATTGAATCCGCTCCATTTATTACGACTCTTATTTTCTTTATTGCGGGAGTCACCGACTGGCTCGATGGCTATC
The DNA here is from genome assembly GCF_001998825.1 of Rodentibacter mrazii. GTDB lineage: Bacteria > Pseudomonadota > Gammaproteobacteria > Enterobacterales > Pasteurellaceae > Rodentibacter > Rodentibacter mrazii. Next base: position 536 of record NZ_MLHG01000081.1, on the reverse strand, counting down.
TCGCACGTAAATGGAAACAAACCACCCGTTTTGGTGCATTTTTAGATCCGGTAGCAGATAAAGTCATGGTCGTTGCTGCACTTGTCCTCATTGTGGAAAATCAACACACATTTTGGATCACAATTCCGGCAATTATTATGATTTCTCGCGAAATTATTATTTCTGCCCTGCGTGAATGGATGGCGGAATTAGGTGAACGTAATAAAGTCGCGGTTTCTTGGCTAGGCAAAGTCAAAACCACCTCTCAAATGCTTGCGCTAGGTGGTTTATTGTGGCGTTACAATATTTACATGGAAATTTTAGCAATCATTTTACTTTATGTCGCAGTTATTTTAACGGTTTGGTCAATGGTTCAATATTTAAATGTGGCAAAAGAAAACGTATTGGATGAATTAGAAAATCAATGAGTTATATGGCTTCAAAATAATGTTGGTAATCAATATAGAGAAAATTGTGGCAAATTCTACCCGCAAAAATGGCTTGTAATAAATCTTTTATGCTATCTGGTTACTACATTTGCTTGATATATACATTAC
>NZ_MLHG01000080.1 GCF_001998825.1 Rodentibacter mrazii | reverse complement strand
TTTAGTTAAAAATAAAAAAAACATACAAAAATTGACCAGAAAGATTTATAATGCTATGCATTAATTTCATAAATAATGGATTCAATTTATGCGTACTTCATTACAACAAACAAAATGGGGACTATTTAATCTTATTGAAGGAGATTTTATTAGTCAATTTGTCAAAACTTATGGTGAATGGTCTGAAGTTGAAGTTCAATTCTTCCGTAGTATTTTATCTAACCGCAGCAATATTATTGAAGTGGGTGCAAATATAGGAATACACTCCGTCCCACTTGCAAAATTTGCGCCACAAGGTAAGTTATTTTGCTTTGAGCCCCAACGTATTATTTTCCAAACTCTCTGTGCCAATATTTCATTAAACCATCTTACTAATGTTTACGCTTATCACCAAGGTGTAAGTAATCAAAAACAAAATATTGAAATTTCTTCATCAAATTATGATACGGCTTGGAATTACGGTAGTTTTTCTTTGGATAAAGGATTTGATACGGAAGGTGATTTTCAAGGCTATCAACATAAAGAATGGGTTCAAGTTGTTACCTTGGATGAACATCCCGAGATTCAAAAATTAACGGAATTATCTTTACTGAAAATTGATGCAGAAGGCTTTGATCTCAATGTATTACAGGGAGCGACTAATACTATTAACCAATACAAACCTGTTATTTTTATTGAAGCCCATCCCCATAAATCCGAGGCAATATTGAATTATCTAAATCAACTTGATTATCAATGTTTCTGGTTTATTTCTGATCGCTATCAGCCTAATAATTATTTCAGTCAGGAAAGAACAATTTCCGGTTTAGACTATAATCTAGCCTGTTTCCATCACTCAAAAACCTCAAATTTACCTATAGAAACATTGGCTAAGCCTGAAACGGATTTATCTCAAGTACCACGACTAACATATCAAAACTAGATAAAGAATATTAAAAAGCATTTTGAATCCAAAATGCTTTTCTATTTATTAAGAAGGTATGTATAAGAGGATATTCCCCTTATTGAACTATAAAGTCTGACCGTATTTTTCCCATAAAGCATTCTGTAAGCTGAAAGGGACTTCGTTTTCTTTCGGAACGATTTGTTTATAAGTGCCATCGGGCTGCATTTCCCACGCTTTCGTATTATCTTTTAATGCCATAGTGAGGCTTTCTTCAATAACACGGGCTTTGAGATCTGGGGATTCAATCGGGGTTGTCGTTTCAATTCGACGAAAGAAATTACGCCCCATCCAATCCGCGCTGGAAATATAGGTATTTTCTGCGCCATTATTATAGAAGTAATAAACACGGGAATGTTCAAGTTGACGCCCTACAATGGAACGCACGCGAATATTCTCAGAAAGCCCCTCAACCCCCGGACGTAAAGTACACATCCCCCGAACAATTAAATCAATTTGTACACCGGCTTGACTGGCTTCGTATAAAGCTTCAATCACACCGGTATCAACCAAAGAATTCATTTTTGCAATAATTCTTCCCGTCCTACCCGCTTGTGCATTTCGGGTTTCTTGCTTGATGTGTGCTAAAACCGATTGATGTAAAGTGAAAGGACTTTGATAGAGCTTGTTTAATTTTACCGGTCTCCCTAACCCTGTAATTTCCATAAATAAGGTATTCACATCATAGGTAATCTGTTCATCTGCGGTAATTAAGCCAAAGTCTGTATAAATGCGGGATGTTCCTTGATGATAATTCCCCGTACCTAAATGCGCGTAACGTTTAAGTACCCCTTGTTCGCGGCGGATAATCAAAACCATTTTGGCGTGAACTTTATAACCAAAAACTCCGTAAACAACATGAGCTCCGGCATCTTCAAGCTGTTGTGCCCAGTTGACATTATTGGCCTCATCAAAGCGTGCCATTAACTCAACAACAACTGTCACTTGCTTACCGGATAATGCTGCCTGCATCAATGCATGAACCAGTTCTGAACGACTTCCTGTGCGATAAATCGTCATTTTGATGGCTAATACCGAAGGATCACTTGCGGCTTCACTAATCATTTGAACCACCGGATCAAACGACTGATAAGGGTGATGCAATAAGATAGGTGCTTGCCTGACATAATTTAAAATCGAATCAACTTTTGTTCGCTTGGATAGCGGGCTCGGTGTAACTGGCGGAAATTTTAAATCGGGTCGATCGACTAAATCAGGAATAGAATTTAAACGAATAAGATTAACCGGACCTTTCACTCGATAAAGTTCATTGGTACTAAGTTTAAATTGTGCCAGTAAAAAATGATAAATATGCGCGGGACAAAGATCAGCAACTTCTAAACGGACTCCGTCACCATATTCACGATCATGTAATTCACTCTGTATTGCAGTTCGTAAATTATCCAACTGCTCTCTATCCGATTCCACACTCAGATCACTGTCCCGGGTAAGGCGAAATTGATGACACCCTTTCACTGTCATACCTAAAAATAATTTATGCACATTGGAATGTAAAATAGAAGAAAGAAAAACAAAGCCATTCTCCCCCTGACAAATGTCTGACGGCATTTTTACCACACGAGGCAAAATACGCGGAGCTTGTACGATTGCCATACTGGAGGGTCTGCCAAAGGCATCGTTACCGTCAAGTTCTACCGCAAAATTAAGCGATTTATTCAATAAACGTGGAAACGGATGGGAGGGGTCAAGCCCTATAGGCGTTAATATAGGTAATAATTCACGATCAAAGTATTGACTGACCCATTCACGTTGCGCCTCAGTCCAACTTGAACGGCGATAAAAATGAATTCCTTCTTTTGCCAACTCCGGCTCAAGCACATTATTAAATAAAGCATATTGTTCACTAATTAAATCTCGGGCTTCCTTTGAAGCAAAAGCGATTGCTTCTTCTGCCGTTCTACCACTGTCTAATAGTGCATAAGGACTCAATTTACTTTCACGTTTTAAACTTGCAATCCGAACTTCAAAGAATTCATCTAAATTTGATGAAACAATACAAAGAAAACGTAATCGTTCCAATAATGGCGTATTCGGATCTTGCGCCTGTGCTAAAACCCGACGGTTAAAAGCCAGTAAACTCATTTCTCGACAAAGAAAACGATTGTTATCAGTCATTGTAATATCCCTATTTTTATCGTTACATTTTGAATGGAAAAATAACCGATAAAAATGACAAGAACGTGACAAAAATATTAATTCCCTTTGTTTTCCACTATATTTTTGTTTATACTCTGACCGCTTTAACAGCATATTCATTCATATATCGCAAGTTTGTGTATAGGAAATGAACAAATCTGATTGTATTCTCAATTCTATTTTTCATCATATACCTTTGCTTGCAAATCATTAACTTTCTTAAGGATTTAAGAACTTATGTTAGAGATTTGGCAACAATTCAAACAAAACTATCTCATTAAATATTGGAATCCTGTCGCCGCCGTGATCGCAGCAGGTTTGCTTTCCGCTTATTATTTTGGTGTAACCGGTACTTATTGGGCCGTAACGGGAGAATTCACCCGTTGGGGAGGACACGCCTTACAAGCCCTTGGTATGGATGTAAGCGAATGGAGCTATTATAAAATCATTGGAATGGAAGGAACCGTTTTTACCCGTATTGACGGTGTAATGATTTTAGGGATGTTCGCCGGCTGTATTTCCGCAGCACTTTGGGCAAATAACGTCAAATGGCGCAATCAACCGTATAAACGCCGTATTGCCCAAGCCTTAATCGGCGGAGCATTAGCCGGTTTCGGCGCACGCCTTGCCATGGGGTGTAACCTTGCCTCGCTTTTCACCGGCATTCCGCAATTCTCTGTCCATGCTTGGTTTTTTACTATTGCAACCGCACTTGGCACTTATATCGGAGTAAAAGTAACTTTACTGCCAATGTTCCGCGTGAAATTAGAATTAAAAAAAGGCGCGGCAAAATTAAAAGAAACCGACCCCAAACAATCCTCCCGCCGTTTTTGGATAGGTATGGTGATTTTCTTTGCCTATCTCATTACATCACTTTATGTGATGACACATTCTATTAAACTGGGGTTCGCTATGTTTTGCGGCTTAGCATTCGGTTTATTAATTGAACGAGCACAAATTTGCTTTACCTCCGCTTTCCGTGATTTATGGGTAACCGGTCGTGCTTATATGGCAAAAGCCATTATTTTCGGAATTATCGTGGGAACAATCGGTATTTTCTCCTATATTCAATTAGGTGTTTCGCCCAAAATTATGTGGGCAGGTCCGAATGCGATTATCGGCGGATTATTATTCGGTTTTGGTATCGTGTTAGCCGGTGGCTGTGAAACCGGTTGGATGTATCGCTCCATGGAGGGGCAAGTTCATTTTATGTGGGTAGGATTAGGTAATGTCATTGGTTCTACTTATCTTGCTTACGTTTGGGACGATATCTCTCCCACCCTCGCCTTAGATTACGAAAAACTAAACCTACTTAACTCTTTCGGCCCAGTAGGCGGTTTATTAGTAAATTACGCTTTATTAATTCTCTGTCTAGTTGCGGTGGTTTGGTGGGAACGGCGATTCCTTGCAAAAGCCAAAGCAAAAATTACAGCGACACAACCATCTTGCGGTTGTTAACTCTTATTCATTAAAAAAGGAAATGATTATGGCATTTACCGTTGTTCAAAAACTAGATAAAGATCCGAAAGACATCACTCCGGATTACACACTTGACACTTTAGGTGAGCCTTGCCCTTATCCCGCGATTGTAATGCTTGAAACCATGCCACAATTACAAAAAGGCGAGATTTTGGAATTATTAAGTGATTGTGCCCAATCTATCAATAATATTCCTGTGGATACCAAAAACCACGGTTATACGCTCCTTAGTGTTGAACAAGATGGAACAACGTTGAGATATTTGATTCAACGATAAAAACTCCTTCAGCACCAAAAAGTGCGGTCAAAATTGACCGCACTTTTCATTATCTATAATTTTCTAAATTCAAGTAACATCGCACTTTGCGGATCTAACACAGGAATGGTTAAACCGGCATTAGCAAGCCATTCGCCTTGAATGGTCACGGTTTTACCGTCAAAACAATCCCGCAGCCATTGTGGAAAAACTTTCATTAAATGCCCTGCTCTGCCTTCACGAATATAATTCGGAATAGAAAGCACATTGATTTGATAAGTGGTATCCGCCGCTAAATACGGCAAGCGAAGTTTGCCCATCTGTTTGTATTCCGGCATATCAAGTTGGCTTATCAGTAACAAGGCTTGGGATTTATCTTTCGCCACGACACCATGCAAAATGGTGTTTGGTTCGTGATAATCCAAGCGGAAAACATCACCACTGTGTAATAACGGGCGGAACTGTTTGTGTAACGCAATATATTTCGCAAATCCTGCACGCTCTTCCGCACTTTCTTTCACCGGATCCAGTTCTACGCCCATATGCCCGAATAATGCGGTTAAACCGCGATAATCAATAGAAAATCGGCGATATGTCGTTTGACAAGGTGAACCGCCAATATGCGCCCCCATGACTTCAGGCGGGTAGAAATAGCTCATTCCACGGTGAATTTGTTGGCGGGTGTAAGCATCAATATTATCCGATGACCAAAAACGTTGTGAACGTTTAAGAATTTCGTAATCCACCCGTGCGCCACCCGATGAACAACTTTCAATTTCAACCTGCGGATAACGTTTCTGTAATTCATCAAATAAGCGGTATGCCGCTTTGGTTTGTTCCACCACTGCCGCACGACCGCAGCTACCCGGTTGGACAAGGCGGCGGTTGTGATCCCATTTGATATAATCAATTTCATGATTTCCGAGTAACCAATCCATACGCGCTAATAAATAATCAAAGACTTCTTGTTTAGTGAGATCCAAAACATATTGATGGCGTTCTTCCGGTTGATCATAGCCTTCAAGCGCAAGTAACCAATCGGGATGGGCTTGATAAAGTTTGGTCGGTTTGTTAATCATTTCCAATTCAACCCAAATACCAAATTGCATACCGAATTTTTTCACCGCATCAATCACCTCATTTAAGCCGTTCGGATATTTTTCTTCATCCAGATACCAATCGCCCAAACCGCCAAAATCATCATTACGCCCGATAAACCAGCCATCATCAATAATAAAGCGTTCCACGCCCATTTCCGCCGCTTTCTCCGCCATTGCAATAATGTGCTTAGGATGATGATCAAAGGTTACCCCTTCCCAAATATTCAAATGTACCGGACGCACAGGATAAGCAAAATGTAAAATATGTTGGCGGACATGATTGTGAAATTGACGTGACATTCCATTCAATCCCTCATCCGAATACACCGCATAGACCCAAGGCGTACTATGACTTTCACCTTGTTTAAGCTGAATTTCTCCCGGGAAATAAAGATTTTCCAATTGAGCGAAACGGCGACCATCGATCAATACATCCGCACGAATACGATGATTTCCCGACCAAGCAAGATGGAATCCCCACACTTTACCCTGTTGCTGGCTAAAATGAGGTGTCCCCAAAATCAGATTCGGCGCATATTCATGAGAGGTTCGTCCATGACGATTTTCTTGGGTAAACGCACCATGTTTGAGTGAAATACGATTCTCGTGTAATTCACGACACCAACGCCCATAGAAACTTAATACTTCATCGGCATATTCAGGTACCGGCAAGGTAACTGCGAGACGATTTACGGTAAATTTGTCCTCGCCTAAGTTAGTTAAAGTATGACGGAATTTAAACACGCCATTTTCATCAGCTTCAATCTCTGCCTTAAAACCCAATTTTGCAATGGAATCTTCCATGTCCAACACTAAAGTGCGGTCAGTTTTTGTGATATTTTTGGTGACAAACACTGGCGCCCAATCATAACCATTACGATGCCCCTCTATACCGGAAACCCCGAAATAGCCCCTGCCATTTTCCGCAGCAAGAGTAATGGGAATATCTATATCAAGGCTCCCGTTTGCCACACCACGTTCAATGCTCATCACATCCGCTTCGGTGATTTCATCTAATTCAAGGCGTTGACCAAAATAGAGGATCTCTGCCGGTTCTGTACGTAAAATTAAGTCGGTTTCTTTACTTTGTAAGCGAATTAATTGTGAACTCATCATATTGCTCCTGTTAATATTTTGTTTCAACTTTACGATATTTATCTAATAGGATGATATTAACTTTTGCGAGTAAATCACCATGAAGTTTGTAATAACGAAAATAGACGAATAATTTAATGAGATAGAAGAAAATTGGTAACCCTATCATAATCACTTTCATATAAAACAAGGTTGATTCGCTTTGAGCTTCATTCGGCACATAATCAATTGCCGTCAATAACACACCGATTAAGAAAGCGGAAACAGCAGAGCCGGCTTTCACCACCATGGTTTGTACGGCATAGGCAATACTTTCAGAACGGATACCGAGTTTGAACTCGCCGTAATCTATGGTATCCGCCACCATAATCACTTGTAATGTCCAGAACAATGCACTACCGATTTGCATAAAAATACCGGCAAGGATAATCAAGAAAATACTGTGATAATTAGCAAGACCGGTATAAGCCAAAATAGCACAACTAATAATGGAGCTGACTGAAATGGTGATCCATAAAGTTCGGCGTGAGAAAAATTTTGCCAAACGGGCGAATAAAATTATGATGGCGAGATTCGCAATGCCTGCATAAGACATATAGTATGGGAACATTTCTTTATCACCTACCACATAGGTGAAATAATAAATAGCGAAGCCTGAAATTATATTACCTGCGATGTTGTAGCAAAGTGCCATGATAAGCAAACTTGAAAGTTGATCGTTGCGTGGAATAAGCGATACCAACGTTTTAAGCGGGACTTTTTCCTGTGAACCGGCATCTTCAATGTTATCGGAAGAATATTTTTCTTTGACATTAATGAGGGTAATAATCGTTGAAGCTACGAAGAAGGCAATAATCACTAACGTGAACATTCTAAAACCAAAACCTTTGTCATCTCCCCCAACGGCATCCACAAACGGCATACACACACCGGCAGTCACAAAACCGGCAAGGCTGGCAAAGAAACGCGGATAAGGTACAAGTTCTTCACGTTCCCGCTGATCGAGGGTTAAAGTCGGTGTAAGAGACCAAAACGGAATATCCATCAGGGTATATGTCATCCCCCAAAGAATATAGGTAACCGCAATGTAAACAACAAGTGCCGTTCCAGAGAAATAGTCCGCGCAAAAAAGAGAAAAAAGTGAAATAGAGTTAAGAATTGTGCCAATCAAAATCCAAGGTTTAAATTTTCCCCAACGCGATCGTGTATTATTCACAATCCATCCCATAATGGGGTCATTTAATGCATCCCATACCCGAGCTACCATAAAAATACTTCCTACAATGGCACCGGAGACACCCAATACATCCGTGTAATAATACATTAAATACATATATACAATGCCAATCGCAAAATCCTTTCCATAAGCACCTAAACCAAAACTGATTTTGGTTTTCATTGACAAACTCATAATAAGCTCCTTAGTGATGACTTTTTTGATAGGCACTTATCATGGCAAAAGAAAAATAGTTTTCCTATATTGTTTTCTCATACAAAATTCCTGAAACCTCATTTTTTGAGATTTACGTATAAAAAAATGAGTTTTTAGGAAAATTCTATAAGAAAATAGGAATTAACGAAAAAATTAGCTATAATTTCAACGCTCTCCTATGGTACTTAATTGGTGATGTATGGAACATGAAGATATTGTTTTGGATTATTTTGATCCGGAAAATTCTCTTGGAAGTAAAACGACCAGTCCGCTTTCCTTGCCTTTAGAAAAGCAATCGTTACGCGTAAAACTATGGCAACCACCGCTGAATATGCCGGCACATCATTGGCACGGACATATTGAAATCAATATCCCCTTTGACGGCGATGTAGAATACTTCTATAACGGTTCACTCATCACAATTAAGGAAAACCATGTTGCCGCTTTCTGGGCTTCCATTCCCCATAGCTTAGTAAATCGTAGAAACTGTACTGAAATGGCGGTGATTGATATTCCTGTTTACCAATTTCTTTCTTGGCAACTGCCGGATAATCTTGTTACCCATATTACACATGGCATTGTAATTCAATCTAAAAATCCTGCACTCGCCAGTGCTTTTGAAATTATGCGTTGGCAAAATGAACTTACTAAAAATGACAACAACCGTAATCATTTGGTGTATAGCGAAGTACAGCTACTACTAAAACGTTTGGAACTCGACGGTTGGGAACTTCTACTCAAAACACACTATGAAAACAACATACACAGCAATTCTTCCCGTCACACACAATATTATGTCATTCAAATGCTGAATTACATTGGCAGCCATTTTAATCAAGCGCTTACCGTATCACAGGTAGCCAATGCTGTTGGATTAAATGCTAATTATGCGATGGGGTTATTTCAACGTGCTATGCAATTGACTATTAAGCAATATATTACAATGATGCGTATTAACCACGCTAAAGCCTTGCTTAGCGATACCGATAAAACTATGCTTGATATATCAATTACGGCTGGTTTTAATTCTTTAAGCCGTTTTTATGAAAATTTCCAAAAATATACCGGATTTTCCCCAATGAATTATCGTAAAAAAATACGGGGAAATTTTTCAACTCATCGATTTATAAAAAAACCATAATATTTCAACCGCACTTTAATAAGGAATAGTATGCAACTTCCCGCACTTCAGTCTGCAAAATTAATTCGTCGCTACAAACGTTTTCTCGCTGATATTGAATTATCTAATGGTGAATTGATGACGATTCACTGCGCCAATACGGGGGCAATGACGGGCTGTGGAGAGAAAGGTGATACCATCTGGTATTCTCATTCCGATAGCCAAACTCGAAAATATCCCCATTCATGGGAACTCACCCAACTGGCTAACGGACAACTTTGCTGTATTAATACCCATCGTTCTAATCAACTTGTGTTTGAAGCCTTGCAAAACAAACAAATTAAAGAACTGGCGATGTATGATGAAATTTATCCAGAAGTCAAATATGGTGAAGAAAATAGCCGTATTGATTTTTTACTTAAAGGCGAAGGACTGCCCGATTGCTATGTGGAGGTGAAATCTATCACCTTAGTGAAAGGCAATCTCGGTATGTTTCCTGATGCCGTCACCACACGTGGACAAAAACACGTGCGGGAACTACTGGCGATGAAAAAACAAGGACACAGAGCTATCGTACTTTTCGCCGGTCTGCACAATGGATTTGATCGTTTTAAAATCGCCGAATATATCGATCCCGAATATGATAAATTGTTAAAAGATGCGATAGAACAAGGTGTGGAAGCTTATGCCTATGCCGGTGAATTTGAAATTTCAGGGGGAATTCCTACCGCACTTTCATTGACAGAATCAGTGCCTTATATTAGAT
>NZ_MLHG01000008.1 GCF_001998825.1 Rodentibacter mrazii | reverse complement strand
TCAAAATCGACCGCACTTTTCATTGCGTGTGGACTTATAGGATTTTCATCAGCCGCTTATGGCAATGACCTCAACCAAATCCAGCAGCAAATTAAGCAACAAGAATCAAAACTTGCCAAACAAAAACGTGAGCAGGCAAAACTTCAGTCCACCTTAAAAAATCAAGAGAGCAAAATTAATGCGGTTGCTGGCGAGTTACGTGAAACCGAATTAAGTTTAAAAGAAATCCGTAAGCAAATTTCAGAAGCCGATAAACAAATCAAACGACTAGAAAAGCAAGAAGAAGAACAAAAAGCAAAACTCGCCAAGCAAATGGACGTCATTTACCGTTCGGGGTTAAACCCTTCCGCTTTGGAAAGAATGTTGTCGGAAGATGCCAAGAAAGCGGCGAGAATGAAAGTTTATTATGAGCATTTAAACCAAGCCCGTATTGAGATGATTACCAATCTTCAAGCGACACAGGAACAAATTGTTAAACAAAAAGAGGCGATCCTAGGGCAACAACAAAATCACAGGGATCAACTTTCCACACAGAAAAAACAACAGCAAGAATTAGAAAAAATTCAGCGTGAACGGCAATCAACATTGAATGAAATTAATAAAAATATCAATAAAGATCAGGATAGATTAGCAAGTTTACGGGCAAACGAAACGGCATTGAAGCAAGAGATTCAACGTGCCGAGCAAGCCGCACGTCAGCAAGAACAACGTGAGCGGGAAGCACTGGCGCAACGTAAACAAGCAGAGGAGAAACGAACCGCCAAACCTTATACTCCGACTGCGCAAGAACGTCGTTTGATTAACAGTACCAGTGGTTTAGGAGCGGCAAACCGTCAATATAATAAACCGGTAAACGGTTCGACGCTTTATGCTTTTGGTTCCACTCAAGCCGGTGAGGCTCGCTGGAAAGGTATGGTAATTGCCGCCTCAAACGGTACGCCGGTTCGCGCCATAGCCAACGGCCGGGTCATTTTAGCCGGACAACTTACCGGTTATGGCTATATGGTTATCATCAAACACGGTGACAGCGATCTGAGTTTGTATGGTTTTAACCAAGCCGTTTTTGTCAAACCCAACCAACTTGTTTCAGCAGGTCAAACTATTGCACAGGTAGGCAATACCGGTGAAATTTCCCGCCCTGCATTGTATTTCGGTATCAGTCGAAAAGGCGTGCCGGTGAACCCTGCCGGATGGATTAAATAATGAATATAGCATTTAAAAGTGCGGTCAAAAATCTCGTCGTTTTTTCTACCGCACTTTTCTCTACATTTACACTCGCACAAAGCAAACTTGCCATCGTTATTGACGATGTGGGCTACCACCCCAAAGAAGATGCTGCAATTTTTGCTATGCCACGTGAAATTTCCGTGGCAATTATTCCCTCTGCGCCCTATGCCCAAGCCCGTAACCAAGAAGCAAAAAAACAAGGACGTGATATTCTAATTCATATGCCGATGCAGCCTTTGAAGCAAACAAAAATTGAAGAAGGGGGATTGCATTTAGGAATGTCAGCAGAACAGGTGATAAACCGCGTTCAAAAGGCAAAAAATATTGTTACCCACGCAATCGGTATGAATAATCATATGGGCAGTGCCGCCACTGCTGACACGCCGCTAATGACACATTTAATGAATGCACTTCGTACACAGCATTTATTCTTCTTAGATAGTCGCACGATTGGCCGATCCGTTGCCGGCAAAATTGCCAAAGAGCAAGGGGTTCGTTCGTTAGACCGCCATATTTTCTTAGATGACAGCAATGAATTTTCTGATGTGCAGCACCAATTTCAAGCCGCCATTCAATATGCAAGAAAGCATGGTACGGCAATCGCTATCGGGCATCCGCGTAAAAACACCGTTGCGGTATTGCAACAAAATTTGCGCCATTTACCCTCTGATATTCAGCTTGTCGGAATGGGAAGTTTATGGAGAAACGAGCACATAGTACCACCAAAACCGTTTATTTTACTGTTTAGCGATATTCCTGCCCCTACATCAACAGCACCCTACGAACCCGTTCCATTACTGCGTGGTGTACCAAAATAAAAAGTGCGGTCATAAAATTTAATGTTTTTCTGACCGCACTTTTATCTGATAGCAATATTAGCGTCCGTTGTACTCAAAATATAATACTGTGGCTGCCACACGGGAATGCACGTTTAATTTACGCAACAGATTACGAATATGGACTTTTACCGTTTCTTCGGAAATAAATAGCTGTCCTGCAATTTGTTTGTTTGATAATCCGGTAGCAATTAAACGTAAAACGCCCATTTCACGATCAGTTAATAAATCCATCGGATCTCTACAATGCTCACGTTCAATTAATAAATTTTTAATTGAGTTACTTAAAATAACCTCACCTTTTGCAATGCGTTTGATTTCTTCAAGTAGGATTTCCGGTTCCGTATCCTTTAACAGATAACCGTCCGCTCCCGCATCAATTAAGGCAAAAATATCATTTTTTGCATCCGATACCGTCAAAATAACAATACGTGCATCAACATCTTCTGCACGTAAACCTTTCAGTGTATCCAACCCTGAAAGTCCTTTCATATTAAGATCTAAAATAATTAAATCCGGCGATGTTTGTAATGCAACGGAAATACCCTCCGTACCACTCCCCACATCAGCGATAACTTCAAAATTTTCCTCTAATTCAATGAGTTGTTTGATACCCCGACGCATTAACGGATGGTCGTCGATAAGTAAAACCTTCAATTTTTCTTGCATGTCGCCCCCATCAGTGAACAATAAAATTTATTAACCATTCACCCCAAAATCGTTCATTTTATCGGGATTTTCCCTATCCTCCAATCAAGAAATTCAGGAAATTTGATCTATCTCATCATTTTACGACTTCTAATATGCTGTCGGTGTAATTTGTTGATACTTAAAGGACTGAATTTGCACATTCCCTTGGTCATTACGTTGAATTTGATAAAACTGAGGATAATTAAAATTACGAGACTCAATATGATATGGATTTTCATCACCTGATTCTAAAGCTTGATAAAGCTGGTTAATCTGTTTTACTTTGTCGTCTTTTGAGCCCTCGCAATGACGGTAAATTTCTAACTGGTTAGTTTCATTCAGTAAATATACGTTAAAAGTATTATCTGCATTATCTTCAAAGAAAAACTGCAGGAAACCTTCTCTCACCAAAAGATCAATTTCAATCGGATATTGGCGATCTTTGCTATAAACCTCACTTTTTTCATCGACCGGACGTTGTAAAACATCGTCAAAATCCTCCGCACTTTGAGCGTTATTTTCTACCTCTTGCAAACTCAATCCACTTTCTTCAAAGAAAAATTGCCAATTTTTTCCAGCCACACGCAAGCGTGGAATGCGAGACGGGCGACCAAGTTGAATGCTTATACAGCGATTTACTAAAGAGCTCACAAGATTACGCAATGTCCGGCGATAGTGTCGGCTATAGCAAAAAACCTGTACAGAAGGGGGATGGTTCGTATTCCGATAAATTTTATTTGATAGCACTTTTAAAGCAATTAAGATAGCATTTGGACCTTCAAAGTGCAGTGTGCGGATTTCATTCCATATATTGCGATAAGTAAAATCAATGCTCCCCACAAGATTTTGTTCTAACGGCCCAAAACTGAATAAATCACAGGCTGAAAGACTATCTTTAAACTCAGTAATACGTGTGGTGGGATCGGAAGTTAAATTCACAGCAATAACAATATTACGAATTTCACAAGCTGTCACCGAAATATCACCACCTATAACCAATGTTTCTCGTGAAAAAGATAGTCTGAGATCTGCTACAAAGTTACGTAGAGTTTCAATCTCAATAGAGTGACTAAATAAGTGAAGTTGCGTTTCTGCAGTGAGTAATCGGTTAAAATAAGCCCAAGCAACCAGTTTATTGAGACTTTTATTGTATTCAATAATACGATTTTGAGAAAACATCATCGCATTTGGCGGTCTATTAACAAGATACCAACCATCTTGGAAATGCTTATTACCTCGGACTTCTAAAAATGAAATATCCGGCTCGGATAAATTACGAGAAATCTGCGAATTAAGTAAAATCACTTTGCCCGGCAGTTCTTCAAATGTCGTATAAAGTTTACGTGTCAAAACATTAATATCTTGTGGTACGACACTTGAGTTAATTTTATGTTTACGGGCAAAATTCACCAAATTATGGTAGCTCAGCATCAAAAATTTCACTAAGTTATCATGGCTTTCTTTGGCACGTTTAATTTTCCAGAACGGGCGATAATTCAACTCGTGAATTTGTTCGGTACTCCACCCCCATTCTTGAGCCAAAATCCGCATATAATTAGTACGCCAGTTATTGGTTTTATATAACGCTAAATCTTCTGTCACTTTGACATAAAAACAGCGACGTACAAAATCAAGACGTTTAAATTCAGAAAGTGCGGTCAAATAATCCGTCACTTTGGAAAGAATCGCAATGTAAGGATCAAAATGATGTGGGGGCGTAGTGTTGCCGGAAAAAAGATCTTCTTTAAACTGGCGGGCAATAAGATGAGGATTCGGGTATTCTTTAGAATAAACTTCCAATAACAAAATTTTCAGTACGGACTTATAAGGTGAATCAATTCCTTTGTAAAGTTGCCATAAACCCGCACCAAAATATTCCTTCGCCGAAAACTGCGCCAATCCGCCAAAATCAACCCAATCTTGCGGATCAAGTAAGCCGTCTTGAATACGTGTTTTCACTTCATTTTCATAGTCCGCTTCATTTTCTACCCATAAATGTAACCATAGTAACGGTTTCCCAGCCAAACGCACAGCAGAGCGATAAAATTCATCAAGCAATAACATATACTGTGCCGAACCGCTGTTTTCGCTCGTCAAAGGTTCGGAGTAGTATTCATGGCGGAAACGTTGTTGATCAACCAGATAAAAATTAATTTCAACTTCAAACTGCATTGCCCATTCTTTGATTTTCTGGGCTTTTTGTTCTAATAAATTCCGTTCATTTTCCGTTAAATCGTCACGACAGCAGATCCATGTATCCACATCAGAGCTACGGCTTTGACTAATAGATCCGAAACTCCCCATCACATAAATCCCTAAAATAGACGGGTTATCATTATAAGGCTGCTCTTTTATTTGCTCATAAAGCTCAGGATATTCGGATGAAAGGAATTGTTGCTGATAATCTGATAGCTTAAAATTTGCGATACCACAAGGGGATTGCACCATATAACCAGATAAACTCGGATGGTTCAATTGAAACAATAAAGGAAACAGAGATAAAACATGTTGAAACCCGTCACCGGATCCCGATAGCGCACGTTCCAAACGACGCTTATCAAGAATTTCCACACATTTTTTTGCTCGATTGAGATCGTATTTCAAGCGGCATCCTACCGAATGGAAAAAGTTATTAACACTTTACCATTTTAAGGCGCTTAAAGCAAAGAATCACTACCCAATCTTAGGCGTATTTGCTATATTTCCCACGTTACTCTTTTATTGTGGAATTTACCTTATGAAACAACCCGCTATGCCAACAAAGTTTAGTAAATTTGCTTGGGGGCTTGCCGCCTTTTGCATGCCGGTTTTGCTTTGGCCTCTCGCCTTGCTCATCTCCTCCCATTTCTCTCAAAATCAGGCATTAACGGAAAGGCAGATCAATCTGTTCTCTACCCTATTTTGGATCTATCCTTTTATTCTCACCGTTATTGCCCGTTTACTGTATAAATTACACGCTAGACGCCCTTCACTTGCCGAATGTTTACTCACGATAAGTGCAGTCGTTTTTTATGGTGTTTTAATTTATATTTGTTTGGTCAGTCGTTAAAAAATCCACCAAAACCGACCGCACTTTATTAAGCGTTGGCACATTAAAACGCCAATAAAATCTTCCCAATATGTGTGCCTTTGTCAATTTCTCTATGTGCCTGCTCCACTTCTCTGAAATCATAGCACCTATGTAAGATTGGTTTGGCAATCTCATTGTTGGAGAGTTTTTCCCATACATTATCCAATAAAGATTGAGCAATCACCGATTTTTCTTCCGTTGTTCTACCACGCATGGGTAGAACCGGTGAGCGTAGCACGTTTCACGGCAATTTTGAGTAAATCAACCTGTTCTACAATACTTCCCCCCATAAAACCGATAAGGAAAATGCGCCCGTCTTTATTGAGAATTTCAAGATTTTGCTCAAAATAACTTGCCCCCACTAAATCCAATACGCCATCAACCCCCGTTTGATGTTGACGAATCGTTTCCACAAAATTTTCAGTTTTATAATTGATTGCAATTGCCCCAAGTTGTTCCACAACTTTACATTTTTCTGCATTTCCCACCGTCGCAAAAGTTTTTATCCCAAGGCTTTTTGCGATTGCCAGTGCTGTGATCCCGATACCACTGGTTCCACCATGCACAAGCAGGCTTTCCCCTTGTTTCATCTGGTGTTGCATAAAGAGATTCGCCCACACTGTGAAAAACGTTTCCGGTAACATTGCGGCTTCTTGTAGAGTATAGCCTTGCGGAATCGGCAAAGTTTGTCCTGCTTTGACTACACAATATTCGGCATACGCGCCACCATCCGTTAAAGCGCAAACAAAATCACCGATATTGAAATTTTTTACATTTTCTCCTAATGCCACCACTTCACCAGACAGTTCCAACCCCATGATCGGTGTTACGCCTTTCGGCATCGAATATAAGCCTTGTCGTTGCATAATATCCGGACGATTTACTCCCGCGAAAGCAACCTTAATGAGTAATTCATCGGATTTAGGTGTTGGAACAACTGCCGTTTCAATGAAGAGTACACTAGGATCGCCTGTTTCATACATATTAATTTGTTTCATTTGATGCATAGAATCTAACCAATTATTACGGTTAATCAGAAAGAACATTTCAGATACAAAAATGCCGCTGAAATCAACGGCATTGAGGGAAAGAAATTATTTTAAACCAACAGATTTTAACAATTCTTCCGCGGCTAAAATCCCTAGTTTATTACCGGCAAGCGGGCTGTCTCCGGTAAGCAGATTACGATCTTTATGAACCTGACCGCTAATCCCTTGGTTCATCACTTTCATACCTAATTGCTCTAATCGAGCAGCCAGTAACCAAGGTAATTTACCCGGCATATAACCAATATCAATATTCGCACCTTCATCCAGTGCATCAGGGAATACGCAAAGTTCATATCCTTTGAATGGAAAATCAGCGTCATTTTTATCAATTGTAGCTGCCACCAATGCAGCCGGTCCATGACACAGGGTAATGATAAATTTGTTATTCGCCATCGCCCAATCTAATATGCGTTTTACTTCACGGCTTTCCGGAATTTTATTGAATGCGCCGTGACCGCCGGGAATTAACACTGCCGCATAAGGTGAATTTTCAGCGGTAACTTCATCAATGATATCTGCTAATTTTGCCGGTTTATCTAATTTCGGTAAGTATTCATTGTAAATTTCAGCTACGGCTTGATCTTCCGCAGGCATTGCCCACATTTCAAATTTTGCGTGATTACCTGAAAGGGTTGCCACGTCAATTTCAAAACCAGCCTTATGAATATGAAGCATTGGTAGTAACGTTTCCACCGGGTGGTTACCGGTTGAGAACCATTTACCGTTTTGCATTTGTAAATAGCGTTCATCGGTGGCAATCATCAATACTTTTTTATCACCTTTATAGGTAGTCTCAAATTTCACACCGTCAAAATCAGTCTTTGGACTAGTGTATTGTGATAATGAATATTCTGATGGGAAATAAGCATTGTGTTCTGCAAAATCACGTACAGGTTGTTTGCTTAATTCAGTCATGTAAAGCTCCTAATTTGCTATTGTTTATACGGTTGTATAGAACCGTCGCATATTATAACGAAACCTAAATACAAAGCACTTGCCTAAAATGATATTTTTATTGCCTTTTTTGATAAATTTTAAATTTAGAACTCTACTCTTACATTGATTTCAATTAAAATTTTCAGAAAATTTAGTTCATTATTTATTGTAGAAAATGACAATTTCAAAAACACCCGAGAAATTGACCGCACTTTACGATCAACTGGTTACAAAAGTTTTGCCTTATACGCCGAAAGAAGGACGCATTCATACTAAAATAGAAGGCTTGAGTTTTTATCGCCACGACAATCCGAATTATTCATTACCTTGCGTGCAACCGCTTGGTATTGTCGTTGCACTTCAAGGACGGAAGGAAATTTCTCTGGGGAACGAACATATTTGTTATGAAGTAGACCAGATTTTGTTTATTGGTGCAAATATTTCAGGCTTTGCTTATATGCCGGAATGCTCACTCAACAAGCCTTTTTTAGGTTTAGCGTTAGAATTTGATTTTAACCAACTTTCTCACTTGGCGTGTACATTGGAATTGAGCAATAAAAATACGCAGCAACAAAATACGCCCAATCGTATTTTCAACCTGTTTGATGCCAATGAAAAACTGCTTGAAAGCCTTTCCCGACTTGTGGATACACTGCAAGAGGAAGCACTTATCCAGCCTCTTGCAGAACTGATTAAACATGAAATTGCTTTACGGATTTTTCATGCTCATCCAGAGTTGGGGACATTACTTAAAGATGGCACTGCAACACATAAAATTATTGAAACAATGGTATGGATGAAGCTCCATCCACAATCAAAAAATACACTTTCAAGCCTTGCTGAACGAGCACTGATGAGTGAATCAGCCTTCCGCCAACGTTTCCGCGCCATTGTCGGCATTAGCCCTATGAAATTCCAAAAACAGTTACGCTTACAACAAGCCCGCGTGTTGATTTTGCAAGAAAAACGCCCGATTGCTGAAGCAGCAAGCTTAGTCGGTTACGAAAGTCCTTCACAATTTTCTCGTGAATATAAACGATTTTTTGGGGTAACAGCAAAAGAAGATCGGCTCGAATAAAAAGAGCGGTTAAAATTTTCCTTAAATTTCAGCCGCACTTTAACTAAATTCTTAACCTTCCTCGTACCAAATACGATTCACATAAAAGGCTATACGTCCGGAAGGCGTTTCCACTGTGACTTCATCATCAATGCTTTTACCAATCAAAGCCCTAGCCACAGGGGAATCAATAGAAATCCAATTTTTTGCCGGATCAAATTCATCACAACCCACAATGCGATATTGTTTCACCTCGCCATGCTCATCTTCTAGTTCCACCCAAGCTCCAAAAAAGACTTTACCTTCTTGTTTCGGGTTATAATCCACAATTTGTAAGACCTCTAAACGCTTTGTGAGAAAACGCACACGTCGATCAATTTCTCTCAATCGGCGTTTGCCGTAAATATATTCCGCATTTTCACTACGATCCCCTAAAGCGGCGGCATCAGAAACCGCTTGGGTAACTTTTGGGCGTTCCTCTTTCCACAAAAATTTGAGTTCTTTGTCCAAAGCGTTCCAGCCTTGGAGTGTGATGTAATTTGATTTTGCCATTTATTTATATAAGGTCGGAAAATTTATTGAATTATATTTGAGCCAAGGTATCAAAACCAGTATTCTATGCCCGATTTTCATTAACTTTATTTTCAACAAAGACGTATTCCGATGTTAAATCAACAAATCAGTCAAATTATCGCAACAGAACTTAATGTTGCACCCAATCAGATTCTTGCTGCCATTCAACTCGTGGATGACGGTAACACCATTCCATTTATCGCACGTTATCGTAAAGAAGTGACAGGCGGTTTAGATGATACTCAACTCCGCCATTTCGAAACCCGCTTAGGCTATTTACGTGAACTTGAAGAACGCCGTCAAAGTATTTTGAAATCCATTGAGGAACAAGGCAAACTCACCGATGAATTACGTGCGCAAATTGGAGCGACTCAAAGTAAAACCGAGCTTGAAGATCTCTATTTACCTTATAAACCTAAACGCCGCACGAAAGGACAAATTGCCATTGAAACAGGGCTTGAGCCACTCGCAGAGTTACTTTGGAACGAGCCAAAAAATGATCCGGAAACGACCGCACTTTCTTTCGTTGATACCGAAAAAGGCGTAGCGGACACGAAAGCTGCGTTAGACGGGGCACGCTATATTTTAATGGAACGTTTTGCCGAAGATGCACAATTATTGGCAAAAGTGCGTCAATATTTACAGCAAAATGCACAAATTGAAGCAAAAGTGGTAGAAGGTAAAGAACAAGAAGGGGCAAAATTCCAAGATTATTTTGACCATCAGGAATTATTGAAAAATGTGCCTTCGCACCGTGCTTTGGCGATGTTCAGAGGGCGTAATGAAGGCATTTTACAGCTTACCTTAAATGCGGATCCCGATGCAGAAGAAGGAACACGCCACAGTTATTGTGAAGAAATTATCCGAGAACACTTGGGCGTTCGTTTAAACGGTCTGCCGGCGGATAAATGGCGTGAACAAGTCATTGCTTGGACGTGGAAAATTAAAGTCTCTCTGCATTTAGAGACAGAATTAATGAGTGCCTTGCGTGAAAAAGCGGAGGAAGAAGCCATTGATGTTTTCGCCCGAAATCTGACCGCTCTTTTAATGGCGGCACCAGCCGGGTCAAAAAATACTATGGGGCTTGACCCGGGGTTACGCACCGGGGTGAAAGTTGCCGTGGTGGATAACACAGGGAAATTATTGGATACAGCGACCATTTATCCTCACACCGGTCGTGAGAGTGAAGCGCGAATGACCTTATTTGGCTTGATTTGCCAGCATAATGTGGAACTTATTGCCATTGGTAATGGCACGGCCTCTCGTGAAACGGAACGTTTTGCGAAAGAAGTGATTAAAGAAATCAAAGAAAATAAACCGCAGACTGTGGTAGTGAGCGAAGCGGGCGCTTCGGTTTATTCCGCTTCCGAATTTGCCGCCAATGAATTTCCAAATTTAGATGTTTCCTTGCGTGGGGCGGTATCCATTGCCCGCCGATTACAGGACCCGTTAGCGGAACTGGTGAAAATCGAACCAAAAGCGATTGGCGTGGGGCAATACCAACACGATGTCAACCAATCCCAATTAGCCCGTAAATTAGATGCGGTGATAGAGGACTGCGTAAATGCAGTGGGTGTTGATTTGAATACGGCTTCCGCACCATTACTTGCCCGAGTCGCCGGAATGACAAAAACCTTAGCGCAAAATATTGTGGCTTATCGTGATGAAAACGGTCGCTTTGACAGCCGTGAACAACTGAAAAAAGTACCTCGTTTGGGACCAAAAGCCTTTGAACAATGTGCCGGTTTTATGCGAATTGCAGACGGAAAAAATCCACTGGATGCGTCAGGGGTTCATCCAGAGGCTTATTCATTGGTAGAAAAAATCTTACAAGCGACCCAACAATCCATTCAAGAATTAATGGGAAGCCATACGGTGCGTCAGCTTAACGCCGCACAATTTACCGATGAACGTTTTGGGTTACCAACGGTGCAAGATATTTTCAAAGAATTGGAAAAACCGGGACGTGACCCTCGTGGTGAATTTAAAACCGCCACCTTTATTGAAGGCGTGGAAGAAATCACCGATTTAAAAGTCGGTATGATTTTAGAAGGCACAATTACGAATGTCACCAATTTTGGCGCATTCGTCGATATCGGCGTACATCAAGACGGGTTGGTACACATTTCATCACTCAGCGACAAATTTGTAGAAGATCCACACCAAGTAGTGAAAACCGGCGATATTGTGAAAGTCAAAGTATTAGATGTGGATATACCGCGTAAACGCATTGCACTGACAATGCGATTGGATGAAAGTGCGGTAAAAAATACTGATAAATCCGACCGCACTTTATCGACCAGATCGAAGCCTAATACGACACATCAAGATCGCCATTCACGCAGCCAAAATAACAGTATGATGGGGAATGCCTTCGCAAATGCACTAAAAAATTGGAAAAAATAATCGATATTTATAGGGGAATGTAATATTCCCCTTATTTTTTCATTTCGTCCGTCAAACCAACTCTAAATAGGTAGAAATTAATGTGAATTTTCAAAAATGAGATCAAGTTAACATTTTTTCTGATTTACTTTCTTTAAAATAGCGCGTAGCTAAATTTTAATCTTTTATACAGAGGTGACTTATGACAGACTTAAACAAAGTAATTAAAGCGCTTGAAACCCTTGGTATTTATGACGTAAAAGAAGTTGTCTATAACCCAAGCTACGAGCAATTATTTGAGGAAGAAACCAAACCCGGATTGGAGGGTTTTGAAAAAGGGACATTAACCGATACCGGCGCCGTAGCCGTTGATACCGGTATCTTTACCGGTCGTTCCCCGAAAGATAAATATATTGTTTTAGATGAAAAAACCAAAGATACCGTTTGGTGGACATCTGATGCTGCTAAAAACGACAATAAACCAATGAATCAAGCCACTTGGCAAAGTCTTAAAGAGTTGGTAACCAATCAATTATCCCGTAAACGTTTATTTGTCGTTGATGGTTTCTGCGGAGCAAGCGAAAAAGATCGCATTGCCGTCCGTATTGTGACTGAAGTAGCATGGCAGGCGCACTTTGTGAAAAATATGTTCATTCGTCCAACGGAAGAACAACTAAAAGACTTTGAACCTGACTTTGTCGTGATGAACGGTTCAAAAGTAACAAATCCAAACTGGAAAGAACAAGGTTTAAATTCTGAAAATTTTGTTGCGTTCAACTTAACTGAAGGAATTCAATTAATCGGTGGTACTTGGTACGGTGGTGAAATGAAAAAAGGTATGTTCTCCATGATGAACTACTTCCTTCCGTTAAAAGGTGTAGGGGCAATGCACTGCTCTGCAAATGTTGGTAAAGACGGTGATGTCGCTATTTTCTTCGGTCTATCCGGTACCGGTAAAACCACGCTCTCTACCGATCCGAAACGTGAATTAATCGGTGACGATGAACACGGTTGGGATGATGTAGGCGTCTTCAACTTTGAAGGGGGATGTTACGCCAAAACCATTCATCTTTCTGAAGAAAATGAACCGGATATTTATCGAGCAATCCGTCGTGATGCATTATTAGAAAACGTTGTTGTACGTGCAGACGGCTCCATTGATTTTGATGACGCTTCAAAAACCGAGAATACACGTGTATCTTACCCGATCTATCATATCGACAACATTGTCAAACCGGTTTCCCGTGCGGGTCATGCAACCAAAGTTATTTTCTTAACGGCTGATGCTTTTGGTGTTTTACCACCGGTTTCTAAATTAACACCGGAACAAACCAAATATTATTTCTTATCTGGTTTCACGGCAAAATTGGCAGGTACGGAACGAGGCATTACCGAGCCGACACCAACCTTCTCTGCCTGTTTTGGTGCAGCATTCTTAACTCTTCACCCAACACAATATGCCGAAGTTTTAGTAAAACGAATGAAAGCGGCCGGTGCAGAAGCCTATTTAGTCAATACCGGTTGGAACGGCACGGGTAAACGTATCTCTATCAAAGATACCCGTGGTATTATTGATGCGATCTTAGACGGTTCAATCGAAAAAGCGGAAATGGGTAAATTACCAATCTTTAACTTAACGATTCCAAAATCGTTGCCGGGCGTCGATTCTGCGATTTTAGATCCGCGTGATACCTATGCAGATAAAGCTCAATGGGAAGCAAAAGCAAAAGATTTAGCGGGTCGTTTTGTGAAAAACTTCGAAAAATATGCAACCAATGCTGAAGGTAAAGCATTAATCTCAGCAGGTCCTGAAGCGTAATCAAAAAATATCTAAATAATCAACCGCACTTTTGAGTGCGGTTTTTTCTTTTCGTTAGAATATTCTGACTAAAATTACAGAATACTTATCTCGAATAAATTAATCACCTACGTTTAACACAGTGTTCCTACAAATATTAGGTTTGGCAAAACCACCACAAACTACCGTTGTTTTTTAGCAATAAAAGAGTGCGGTCAAAAATCTTGACCGCACTCTTGGTTCGCTTAACTTATGAAACTATTTATTTAATTTCGCTTTATAAGTCGGATTCATTAAGTTTTCGACAGAGAGAATATCATCAAGCTGCTCTGCAGTGAGTAATCCTTTTTCTAATACGACCTCGCGCACACTTTTGCCGGTTTCTGCGCAGATTTTACCCACTAAATCACCATTGTGATGACCGATGAATGGGTTTAAATAAGTCACAATGCCGATTGAACTAAAGACATAGTTTTCACAAATTTCTTTGTTTACCGTGATGCCATCAACACATTTATCACGTAAATTTACACAGGCATTGGTTAAGATGTCGATAGATTCAAACATAGCTTGACCTATTACCGGTTCCATCACGTTTAATTGTAATTGACCGGCTTCTGATGCGAAAGTCACAGTAGTATCATTACCAATCACTTTAAAGCAAACTTGGTTTACCACTTCAGGTACAACAGGGTTTACTTTTGCCGGCATAATAGAAGAACCGGCTTGTAATTCAGGAAGATTGATTTCTTTTAAGCCTGCGCGCGGACCGGAAGAAAGTAAACGTAAGTCATTACATACTTTAGAAAGTTTCACTGCGGTACGTTTTAGTGAACTATGCACCATGACATAAGCACCGCAGTCGGAGGTGGCTTCAATTAAATTTTCAGCCAACACGCAAGGTAACCCAGTTACTTCGGCAAGATATTTCACAGCAAGCGGAGCATAGCCTTGCGGCGTATTTAAACCGGTACCGATTGCCGTTGCACCGAGGTTTACTTCAAGTAACAATTCAGCAGTGCGTTTTAAATTGCGTACTTCTTCTTCAAGCAATACGGCAAAAGCTTTAAATTCTTGTCCCACTGTCATTGGTACGGCATCTTGTAACTGAGTACGCCCCATTTTCAGTATATTACTAAATTCTTTCGCTTTATTTTCAAACCCGTCTTGTAAATATTGGATTTTATCAATGAGCTTTAAGATACTGTTATATACGGCAATACGAAAACCGGTAGGGTAAGCATCGTTAGTCGATTGACTGGCATTTACATGATCCATTGGATCTAAAAATTGATATTCCCCTTTTTGATGCCCTAGTTTTTCCAAAGCAAGATTCGCAACCACTTCATTAGTATTCATATTTACAGAAGTACCTGCGCCGCCTTGATACACATCCGAAGGAAATTGATCGAGGCATTTGCCGGTCGTTAAAATCTCATCGCAGGCAGAAACAATCGCTTTTGCGATGTCCGCAGGAATTGCCCCTAATTCGCCATTCGCTAAAGCAGTCGCTTTTTTTACCATTACCATACCTCGTACAAATTCCGGTACATCGGAAATGGTTACATTAGAAATATTGAAATTTTCAACCGCTCTTAATGTATGGATGCCCCAATAAGCCTCTGCCGGTACTTCACGTTCACCCAATAAATCGACTTCTTTTCTAAATTGTGTCATGTTGATCCCCTATCTTGAGTTGATTAATTTGTGGTTATTATAGAAATTTTCACAAGAAAAAAATTGATTGAGATCACATTTCTGATATGAGATTTCAAGATATATTTTCATCATTCAAATTAGTTTTTTTAGGGCTAAAATTTTTTAAAATCTCCTCTTGAAAGCAAAATTTTCATTCCCATATAAAGTGAGAATTTCACATTTTTTAAGAGAAGGAAATTAATCATGAATATTCGTCCATTACACGATCGTTTGATTATCAAACGTGAAGAAATTGAAACCTTATCAGCAGGCGGTATCGTATTAACCGGTTCTGCGGCGACAAAGTCCACCCGTGCAAAAGTATTAGCGGTGGGAAAAGGTCGTATTTTGGAAAACGGCACAGTTCAACCTCTAGATGTTAAAGTAGGTGATACAGTGATTTTCAATGATGGTTATGGTGTGAAAAGCGAAAAAATCGATGGTGAAGAAGTGTTAATCATTTCTGAAAGCGATGTTTTGGCAATTGTAGAATAAGATTGAATAGATTTTACTCAATCCAAAAACAAATAGGCTGAAACCTACAATTCTGGAAGAAAAGGAAAAATAAAATGGCAGCAAAAGATGTAAAATTTGGTAATGATGCACGCGTAAAAATGTTGAAAGGCGTGAATGTATTAGCGGACGCAGTAAAAGTCACTCTTGGCCCGAAAGGTCGTAATGTGATTTTAGATAAATCATTCGGTGCACCAACTATCACTAAAGATGGGGTATCCGTCGCGCGTGAGATTGAATTAGAAGATAAATTTGAAAATATGGGTGCACAAATGGTGAAAGAGGTTGCCTCTAAAGCCAATGACGCAGCAGGTGATGGTACAACGACAGCAACTGTCCTTGCTCAAGCTATTGTGAGCGAAGGATTAAAAGCAGTAGCGGCAGGAATGAACCCAATGGATTTAAAACGTGGGATTGATAAAGCCGTAAGTGCGGTGGTTTCTGAGCTTAAAAACCTTTCTAAACCTTGCGAAACTTCAAAAGAAATCGAACAAGTAGGGACTATTTCTGCAAACTCTGACAGCGTTGTGGGTCAGTTAATCGCACAGGCGATGGAAAAAGTGGGTAAAGAAGGTGTAATTACAGTGGAAGACGGTACAGGTCTTGAAGATGAATTAGCGGTTGTAGAAGGAATGCAGTTCGACCGTGGCTATCTCTCCCCATACTTCATCAATAAACCGGAAGCCGCAACCGTTGAATTGGACAACCCATACATTCTATTAGTCGATAAAAAAATCTCTAATATTCGTGAATTATTACCGGTATTAGAAGCCGTGGCGAAAGCCGGTAAGCCATTGTTAATTATTGCAGAAGATGTGGAAGGCGAAGCGCTTGCTACTTTAGTGGTGAACACTATGCGCGGTATTGTGAAAGTAGCGGCAGTAAAAGCACCGGGCTTTGGTGATCGTCGTAAAGCGATGTTACAAGATATTGCGATTCTCACCGCAGGTACTGTCATTTCTGAAGAAATTGGTATGGAGCTTGAAAAAGCGACATTAGAAGATCTTGGTCAGGCAAAACGTGTCGTGATCAACAAAGATAATACGACCATTATTGACGGTATCGGTGACCAAACGCAAATTAATGGTCGTGTGGCACAAATTCGTCAACAAATTGAAGAATCCACCTCTGATTATGACAAAGAAAAACTTCAAGAACGTGTGGCTAAATTAGCCGGCGGTGTTGCGGTAATCAAAGTTGGCGCAGCAACTGAAGTGGAAATGAAAGAGAAAAAAGACCGCGTGGATGATGCTTTACACGCAACCCGTGCAGCGGTAGAAGAAGGTATTGTAGCCGGTGGTGGTGTAGCATTAGTGCGTGCTGCCTCCAAAGTAGCAGAAAACCTACAAGGCGACAATGAAGAACAAAATGTGGGGATCAAACTCGCATTACGTGCGATGGAAGCACCTTTACGTCAAATCGTCACCAATGCCGGTGAAGAAGCCTCTGTTGTGGCAAGTGCGGTAAAAGCAGGCGAAGGCAACTTCGGTTATAACGCAAGCACTGAACAATACGGCGATATGTTAGAAATGGGTATCTTAGATCCAACAAAAGTCACCCGTTCTGCATTGCAATTTGCCGCATCGGTAGCAGGCTTAATGATTACCACCGAATGTATGGTTACCGAGCTTCCAAAAGAGGAAAAAGCAGATCTTGGTGCCGGAATGGGCGGCATGGGTGGAATGGGCGGAATGATGTAATCCCCCCTGTAACAAAATAAAAAAGTGCGGTCGTTTTTCTATCATGGAAAAGCGATCGCTTTTTTATTTATAAAGGTTTACACTGAAAAGAATTTTTATCACAGGAATCAATAATGACAACATCTCAAAGCGAACTTAATCAACAACTCAAATCTGCCGGTATCGGTATTAATGCAACAGAACTTCACGGTTTCTTAAGTGGCTTAGTTTGTGGTGGTATCAAAGATCAAAGTTGGCAACCACTACTCTACCAATTTACTCACGATAATCACGCTTATCCGACCGCACTTTTAGAACAGATCAATGAGATTTATCAAACCATTTCCAAAACATTAGCGGATGTTGAAAGTTTTTCTTTTGAATTAGGCTTAACTGAAAACGAAAACGTATTCGCCCGAGCAGACAGCTTATCTGAATGGGCAAATCATTTTTTACTGGGTTTGGGATTAGCTCAACCTTATTTAGATAAAGAAAAAGGTGAAATCGGCGAAGCCGTTGAGGATTTACATGATATTTGCCAATTAGGATATGATGAAGACGACGATGAAGAAGAAATGAGCGAAGCACTTGAAGAAATTATTGAATATGTGCGAACCATCGCAACATTGTTTTACACTCAATTTAATCAAGCCTCCAACACGGGAAAACCAATACTACACTAATTAAAAAACACACATAAAAGGAGAGAAAAATGGATCTTGCGTATATGGCTGAATTGCCTCAACAAGAATTTGCGGAACGCCGGAAACAGGTTTTGGAAAAAATGCAGCCTAATTCTGCTTTGTTACTGTTTTCTGAAATTGAAAAACGCCGTAACAACGATTGTACTTTTCCTTTTCGCCAAGACAGCTATTTTTGGTATTTAACCGGTTTTAATGAACCAAATGCCGCCTTGCTATTGATGAAAACAGCACAATCCGAAAAAACAATCCTCTTTCTTCGACCACGAGATCCTTTACTTGAAACTTGGAATGGACGTCGTTTAGGCGTAGAACGGGCCCCTGAAAAACTCAATATAAATGAGGCATATTCTATAGATGATTTTAATGCCGTTTTTCCTAAAATTACCGAAAATCTAACCGCACTTTACTATGCACCGGAGCTTCATTTATGGGAGGACAAATTACTTTCGGAAAGTGCGGTTAATTTTACGGAAATTTTAGATTGGCGCCCTATCATTAGTGAAATGCGCCTGATTAAATCCCTCAATGAAATTCGCTTAATGCAGCAAGCCGGGCAAATTACCGCCTTGGCTCATATCAAAGCAATGCAAGAAACCCGTCCTAATCGCTTCGAGTATGAAATTGAAAGTGAAATTTTGCATGAATTTAATCGTCATGGTGCACGTTTTGCTTCTTATAATTCCATCGTTGCCGGAGGCAATAATGCCTGTATTTTACACTACACAGAAAACGATCAACCTTTGAAAAATGGTGACTTAGTCTTAATTGATGCCGGCTGTGAATTTGCGATGTATGCCGGTGATATCACAAGAACATTCCCTGTAAACGGAAAATTTACCCAAGCTCAGCGCGACATTTATGAACTCGTCCTAAAAGCACAAAAACGGGCTATTGAATTATTGATCCCGGGTAATTCAATAAAAAAAGCGAATGATGAGGTCATTCGTATAAAAGTACAGGGTTTGGTTGAGTTAGGTCTTTTACGTGGTAATGTAGAGGACCTCATTGAACAGAAAGCCTATCGCCAATTTTATATGCACGGATTAGGTCATTGGCTCGGGCTGGATGTACACGATGTAGGTGAATATGGCGAAGAACGCAACCGCACTTTAGAAGTTGGCATGGTCATTACGGTAGAGCCCGGTCTGTATATATCCGAAGATGCCGATGTACCGGAACAATATAAAGGCATTGGGGTACGCATTGAAGATAATTTATTAATGACGGAATACGGCAATAAAATCTTGACGGCAGCCGTGCCAAAAGAGATCGAAGAAATTGAAAAACTGATGAAAAAAGACTGGTAATTTCCCAAAATGTGATCTAGAGCAAGTTTTTTTGAGCAGTGAAATGCTACTATCCTATTGAATAAAATAAGTCCATCAGATAAGGAGTCGATTATGTATAAACATGTTTTAGTCGCAGTGGATCTTTCAGATGAAAGTGAATTCTTGGTTAAAAAAGCAGCGGGTATAGCAAAACGCCATGATGCAAAACTTTCAATTATCCATGTAGATGTAAACTTTTCGGATCTTTATACCGGATTGATTGATGTCAATATGTATTCCATGCAAGATCGAATTTCAAGCGAAACCCAAAAAGCATTATTGGAACTCGCAGAAGAAGCCGATTATCCTATTTTGGAAAAATTGAGTGGTAGTGGCGATCTAGGGCAGGTGCTTACCGACGCAATAGAACAATACGATGTTGATTTATTGGTTACAGGTCATCACCAAGACTTTTGGAGTAAATTAATGTCTTCAACACGCCAAGTAATGAACACGATCAAAATTGATATGTTAGTTGTTCCACTTCTTGACGATTAAATAGCACTTGCTTGTTTTTAAAATAAAAAATAAATAAATTTCAACCGCACTTCTTTATATCATGTAATGAAGTGCGGTTTTTATTTTTTAGATTTCGGTGAAAATTTTGCTTGATTATTTTTCTTCAAGAAAAACAATAAATCGCTCAAATAACAAACAACATTAGATAATCACAAGCAAAAAGCCTTTTTATAAACTGAAAAAATATGCAACAATAATACGTTTTATTTTTTACTTTAAATTACTTTTACAACGGGTTTATGATGAAAACGACAGCGGAAATTAGACAATCGTTCCTTAATTTCTTTCATAGTAAAGGACACCAAGTGGTCGCAAGTAGCTCGCTTGTACCTGAAAATGATCCAACGCTACTTTTTACCAACGCAGGAATGAACCAATTTAAAGATGTATTCCTAGGATTAGACAAACGCCCTTACAAACGTGCGACAACCGCACAACGTTGTGTACGTGCCGGCGGTAAACATAATGATTTAGAAAATGTAGGTTATACCGCCCGCCACCACACTTTTTTTGAAATGTTGGGGAACTTTAGCTTTGGTGATTACTTTAAACAAGATGCGATTCATTTTGCATGGGAGTTTTTAACCTCTCCGCAATGGCTTGGGTTACCAAAGGAAAAATTATGGGTAACCGTTTATGAAACGGATAATGAGGCTTACGATATTTGGAATAAAGAAGTTGGCGTGCCAACAGAGCGCATTATTCGAATCGGCGACAACAAAGGCGCACCTTATGCCTCAGATAATTTTTGGGCGATGGGAGACACCGGTCCTTGCGGTCCTTGTACCGAGATTTTCTACGATCATGGTGAGCATATTTGGGGCGGCCCCCCGGGTTCCCCTGAAGAAGACGGTGATCGTTATATCGAGATTTGGAACGTTGTATTCATGCAATACAATCGCTTAGCCGATGGAACAATGGAAAAATTACCACGTCCATCCGTAGATACCGGCATGGGTTTAGAACGTATTGCTGCGGTGCTGCAACATGTAAATTCAAACTACGATATTGATATTTTTAAAACATTAATCAAAAAAGCGGCAGAAATTGTTGGTACAACCGATCTAACCAATAAGTCATTACGTGTGATTGCAGATCACATTCGTTCTTGTGCCTACTTAATTGCTGATGGTGTGATCCCATCAAATGAAGGACGCGGTTACGTATTGCGTCGCATTATCCGCCGTGCAGTGCGTCATGGACATTTACTCGGTGCAAAAGAAGCTTTCTTCTACAAACTTGTACCAACTTTAATTGAAGTGATGGCTGACGCAGGCCAAGATATCAAAGAAAAACAGGCAAATGTTGAAAAATTACTACGTTTGGAAGAAGAACAATTTGCACGCACATTGGAACGTGGTTTGACTCTTTTGGATGACGCGCTTTCTGAAGTGAAAAACGGGGTGCTTTCCGGTGAAGTCGCCTTCAAACTTTATGATACCTATGGTTTCCCATTAGATTTAACCGCTGATGTATGTCGCGAACGTAACATTACTATCGATGAAGTAGGGTTTGAGCGGGAAATGGCTGCACAACGTACCCGTGCCCAAGCAGCAAGTCAGTTCGGTGTGGATTACAATAATATCATTCGTGTTGAGGGTGAAACAAAATTTGAAGGCTATACCGAATCAGAATCATTGGCAAAAGTGACCGCACTTTTCCATGATGGTAAATCGGTAGAACAAATTTCATCCGGGCAAAGCGCAATCGTGATATTAGAAAATACGCCATTCTATGCGGAATCAGGGGGGCAAATTGGTGATAGTGGTCATTTACTGGCGCAAGGTATCGCCTTTAACGTAAAAGATACACAAAAATATGGTCAAGTATTTGGTCATATTGGTGAGTTAGAACAGGGAACACTCTCTGTTGGTCAAATAGTGAATGCGGTTGTTGATGTTGAACGCCGTCATCGAACTTCTCTTAATCATTCTGCAACGCACTTATTACATGCTGCATTACGCCAATTATTGGGTACTCATGTTGTACAAAAGGGCTCTTTAGTTTCAGAAAAAGCATTACGCTTTGATTTCTCACACCCTGAAGCAATCACCAAAGAGGAGTTAGCCGATATAGAACGTCTTGTAAACCAAAAAATACGGGCAAACTTCCCAATTCAAACAGAAATTATGGAAATTGAAGCTGCAAAAGAAAAAGGAGCAATGGCACTGTTTGGTGAAAAATATGGCGATCAGGTTCGGGTATTAACAATGGGAGATTTCTCCATTGAACTATGCGGTGGTATTCATGCCAAACGAACCGGTGATATAGGGTTATTTAAAATTACGGTAGAAACAGCCGTTGCCGCAGGGGTTCGCCGAATTGAAGCAGTAACGGGTGAAAATGCGATGAATTGGATATTAAAACAACAACGTATTTTGAACCAAAGCGCAGAATTACTAAAATCCGACGTAAATACTCTTGTAGATAAAATCCAGCAATATCAGGATAAAACAAAAAAACTAGAAAAAGAGCTCCAAGGCTTAAAAGAGAAAGCGGCAGTGCAAGCCGGTTCTGATTTAGCCAAAAGTGCGGTCAAAATTAACGGTGTTTCAGTCATCCTTCATCAATTAGATGGTATCGAAACAAAATCACTACGGGTGATGGTCGATGACTTAAAAAATCAACTGGGTTCAGGTATTATCGTATTTGCATCGATTTTAGATGAAAAAGTTAACCTTGTTGTTGGTGTAACAAACGATTTAACCTCTAAAATAAAAGCCGGTGAACTCGTGAATTTAATGGCTCAACAGGTTGGCGGTAAAGGTGGTGGTCGCCCTGATATGGCTATGGCCGGAGGTTCCCAACCAGAGAATGTGGCACAGGCCTTAACTATTGCACAGAACTGGCTAAACGAAAAGCTGTAGTTAGTACAAGCCTTGGTTGGAGGGATGCCAACTTTTCCTTGATAGATAGGGATATCTAATAAATGCAAACTAAGGGGATAAAGAATGTTAATCTTAACTCGTAAAGTTGGCGAAAGTGTACTTATTGGAGATGATATTTCTATCACAGTGTTAAGTGTACGTGGAAACCAAGTAAAGCTCGGTGTACAAGCGCCTAAAGAAATATCTGTTCACCGAGAAGAGATTTACCAACAAATAAAAAAGAAACAAGATGAATCTTCTAATGATTTATCTTAATTATTATGGATTTTAATATATGAAAGTCATTATTCCAGTTGCCGGTTTAGGCACTCGTATGTTACCTGCTACAAAAGCAATTCCAAAAGAAATGCTTACATTAGTAGATAAGCCACTAATCCAATATGTAGTAAATGAATGTGTTGCTGCCGGTATTAAAGAAATTGTACTCGTTACTCATTCCTCAAAAAATGCTATAGAGAACCACTTTGATACATCTTTTGAGCTTGAAACAATGTTGGAAAAACGTGTAAAACGCCAACTTTTAGAGGAAGTCCGTTCTATTTGCCCTAAAGATGTTACCCTTATACATGTACGTCAGGGTAATGCAAAAGGTTTAGGTCATGCTGTGTTATGTGGTCGCCCGGTAGTAGGAGATGAACCTTTTGCTGTTGTTCTACCTGATGTATTACTTGCCGATTTTAGTGCAAATCAGAAAAAAGAAAATTTATCCGCTATGATTAAACGTTTTAATGAAACGCTTTCTAGTCAAATTATGGTGGCACCCGTTGCCCAAGAAGACGTGAGTAGTTATGGTATCGTTGATTGTGGTAATGTAGAACTCAAAGATGGGGAAAGTGCTAAAATTGAAAATATCGTTGAAAAACCTTCGATTGAAAATGCACCATCTAACCTTGCTGTAGTAGGTCGTTACGTGTTTTCTTCTGCAATTTGGGATTTATTAGAAAAAACCCCAATTGGTGTAGGTGATGAGATTCAATTAACCGATGCAATTGATATGCTGATCGAAAAAGAAACTGTCGAAGCATTCCACATGACTGGTAACTCTTTTGATTGCGGCGATAAAATCGGTTATATGCAGGCTTTTGTTGAATACGGTATTCGGCATGAAAAACTAGGTAAAGATTTTAAGAAATTTATTAAAAATCTTGCAAAGAACTTATAAAAGTCATAAAAAGAGCGGTTAATTTTACCGCTTTTTTATTATCTTAAGATAATATGACAAGCTAATTGAATAGATTTAATAACACAATTTTTTGCCAATTTAAAAACAAATATTTTTATAAATGTCCATTAAAAAATCAGTCACCAAAACTTACACTATAAATTTTGTAGAAATTATTTTATTTTTCTTATAAATTTCAAATAACAAAAAAGCCCGCACCTTGCGAGCTTTTTTTATTTTTATCCAGAGCTTATTCCGCCACTGTTGTTTCTACAACTTGCGGGCGTTCAACTAACTCAATATAAGCCATTGGAGCATTATCACCCGCACGGAAACCACATTTTAAAATACGGGTGTAACCACCTGCACGTTGAGCAAAACGTGGACCTAATTCATTGAATAACTTCGCAACAGTATCAATGTTACGAGTACGAGCGAATGCTAAACGACGGTTTGCAACGCTATCTTCTTTTGCTAATGTAATTAACGGTTCAACTACACGACGTAATTCTTTAGCTTTAGGTAAAGTTGTCTTGATAATCTCGTGACTAACTAAAGCACTGGCTAAATTACGAAACATCGCTTGGCGATGGCTACTATTACGGTTTAGTTGACGACCACTCTTACGATGGCGCATGATATTATCCTTCTCAGAAAAACCTTAATCTATGCCAAATCAGTCTTCAGCAATACTTGCTGGCGGCCAATTTTCAAGGCGCATACCAAGTGACAAACCACGTGAAGCAAGTACATCCTTAATTTCAGTAAGTGATTTCTTACCAAGGTTAGGCGTTTTTAACAACTCAACTTCTGTACGTTGTACTAAGTCACCGATATAGTGAATTGTTTCTGCTTTCAAACAGTTAGCAGAACGAACTGTCAACTCTAAATCATCTACAGGACGTAGTAAAATCGGGTCAAATTCCGGTTTTTCTTCCTTGATTTCAGGTTGACGAACATCACGCAAATCAACGAATGCATCTAGTTGCTCTGCTAAGATTGTTGCTGCACGACGAATTGCTTCCTCAGGATCCAACGTACCGTTTGTTTCTAAATTAATTACTAATTTATCCAAGTCCGTACGTTGTTCAACACGAGCAGCCTCAACATTATAAGAAATGCTTTCGACAGGACTATAACAAGCATCAACAAGTAAACGACCAATTGGACGTTCATCTGTCTGAACACGAGTCGAAGCCGGAACGTATCCTCTGCCACGCTGAACACGAATACGCATACTAATTGAGGCATTTTCGTCAGTTAAATGACAAATCACATGGTCTTGATTTACAATCTCAACATCCCCATCATAGGAGATATCTGCTGCAACAACAGGGCCAATTCCAGATTTATTTAGTGTCAGAATAACATCATCTTTATTCTGTACTTTGACCGCTAGACCTTTAAGGTTTAAAAGAACTTCAAGAATATCTTCTTGAACTCCCTCCTTACTACTATACTCATGCAATACTCCTTCGATCTCTACTTCAGTTACAGCACAACCCGGCATTGAAGATAGAAGAATACGACGTAATGCATTACCTAGAGTATGACCAAAGCCACGCTCTAACGGTTCAAGGATCACCTTAGCATGTGTTGAGCTAACTTGCTCAATATCTACTAAACGTGGCTTTAAAAATTCTGTAACAGAACCCTGCATTTTATCCTCTCTTTACTTTTAAGCTTAACTATTATTTCGAGTAAAGCTCAACGATCAGATGTTCGTTAATATCTGCTGATAAATCAGAACGTTCAGGAATACGTTTAAAAACACCTTCCATTTTAGTTGCATCAACTTCTAACCAAGTTGGTTTCTCTCTTTGTTCTGCTAATTCTAATGATGCCTTAATCCGAGCTTGTTTTTTAGATTTTTCTCTAACAGCTACTACATCATTAACTGCAACTTGGAAAGATGGGATATTCACAACGCGACCATTTACCACAATCGCTTTATGACTTACTAACTGACGAGCTTCTGCTCGAGTCGCAGCAAATCCCATACGATAAACAACGTTATCCAATCTACCTTCTAGTAACACCAATAAGTTTTCACCAGTGTTACCTTTTAGGCGATTCGCCTCTTTATAGTAGTTACGGAACTGACGTTCTAAAATACCATAGATACGACGAACTTTTTGTTTCTCACGTAATTGACTACCATAGTCAGATAAACGTGGTTTACGAGCACCATGTTGACCTGGTGCTGTATCAATTTTACATTTTGAATCAATCGCACGCACACCTGATTTAAGAAATAAATCAGTGCCTTCACGACGGCTGAGCTTGAGTTTAGGGCCCAAATATCTTGCCATTTTCTTTCTCCAACTATCCTATTACGTCACTAAACACGACGTTTTTTCGGTGGACGACAACCGTTATGAGGAATCGGGGTCACATCTGTAATATTCGTGATACGGAAGCCCGCAGCATTTAATGCACGGATTGTTGACTCACGACCAGGTCCCGGACCTTTAACCATAACTTCCAAGTTCTTTAAGCCGAATTCTTTAACAATTTCAGCGCAACGTTCAGCGGCAACTTGTGCAGCAAACGGAGTAGATTTACGAGAACCACGGAAACCTGAACCACCAGCTGTTGCCCATGCTAAAGCATTACCTTGGCGGTCAGTAATAGTAACGATTGTGTTATTGAAAGATGCGTGAATATGAGCTACGCCATCCACAACTTGTTTTTTTACACGTTTACGTGCACGAACTGGTGTTTTAGCCATTATTTACCCCGACTATTTTTTGATCGGTTTACGAGGACCCTTGCGGGTACGCGCGTTAGTTTTAGTACGTTGACCACGTACCGGTAGACTACGACGATGGCGTAAGCCACGGTAACAACCTAAGTCTAGAAGACGTTTGATGTTTAATGTTACTTCACGGCGTAAGTCACCTTCAACGGTAAATTTACCAACTTCGTCACGCAGTTTGTCAATCTGCTCTTCAGACAATTCTCTGATCTTAACATCTTCGGCAATCCCCGCTGCAGCACAAATAGCTTTTGAACGAGTTTTACCGATACCATAAATTGCAGTTAAGGCAATCACAGTATGTTTGTGATCAGGAATGTTAATGCCTGCAATACGGGCCACTATGCACTCCTATATTCTAAATTAATTGGCATTCTGATCTTGAAAAGCCCGTTTTCAGGATACTCAAACAGAATACCAAGGATGTAAATGAGTCGGGCAGTATAACTGCTCAACTGGTTCTTTGCAAGAAAAATGTCAATTAACCTTGACGTTGTTTATGTTTAGGGTCACTACACAATACGCGCACAACCCCTTCACGTTTAACAATTTTGCAGTTACGACACATTTTCTTTACGGAAGCACGAACTTTCATTGCTTATCCTTTTTTACGTTAATCGGACAATTATTGTCCTAACCCCTTGAGGTTTGCTTTTTTCAATGCAGATTCATATTGAGACGACATTAAGTGACTTTGAACCTGTACAATGAAATCCATAATTACAACGACAACGATTAATAATGATGTTCCACCGAAGTAGAATTTAACATCCCAAGCCGATGTCATAATATAAGGGACCAAACACACAAATGTTACATAAAGACCGCCAATTAAAGTTAAACGAGTCATTACTTTATCAATGTAACGCGATGTTTGCTCACCTGGTCTAATTCCTGGGATAAATGCACCAGATTTTTTTAAGTTATCTGCCGTATCACGCGGGTTATATTGCATTCCGGTGTAGAAGAAACTGAAGAAAATAATTGCAATTGCATAAACAAGCAAATACAGAGGTTGACCAGGATTCAACAACATTGATAAATTATTCAACCATTCAAATTTATCATTCTGACCAAACCATTGCGTTAACGTAGCTGGGAATAAGATAATGCTAGATGCAAAAATTGCTGGCATTACATTTGCCATATTAACTTTTAATGGTAGATGTGTTGAGTGTCCACCTAAGATCTGACGACCTTGCTGACGTTTAGCATACTCAATTCGAATTCGACGTTGTCCTCTTTCTACAAAAACAACAAAATAAGTTACCGCAAAAACAATTGCTGCTATTAGTAAAAGAACTAACGGATGCATTTGTCCTTGGCGAGCCTGCTCAATTGTTTCTAGAATAGCTGAAGGTAAACCTGCTACGATCCCCCCGAAAACAAGAATCGAAATACCATTACCAATTCCTCTCTCTGTAATTTGTTCACCTAACCACATTAAAAATATGGTTCCGGTGACTAAACTTACTACTGAGGTAAAATAAAAACTGAATCCAACATTTGGGACCAGTCCGGGTAACATATTCGGTAACCCCGTAGAAATTGCAACAGCTTGAATAGTAGCAAAAACTACCGTGGCATAGCGAGTATACTTGGTAATTTTTCTTTGACCAGCTGCTCCTTCTTTCTTCAACTCAGCTAAAGCAGGAGAAACCGTTGCTAACAATTGAATCACGATAGATGCCGAGATATATGGCATAATACCTAGCGCAAGAATCGAAGCCCGGCTTAATGCACCACCAGAGAACATGTTGAACATATCAATGATGGTACCTTTTTGTTGTTCAACTAATTGAGCGAGTACGGCTGCATCAATACCAGGAACCGGAATAAATGAACCAATACGATAAACGATAAGTGCACCTAAAACAAAAAGCAATCTACTTCTTAGCTCACCTTTACCACTATTGGTACTTCTAGCTTGATAACCTGGTTGTTTAGCCATTTGCTAATTATTCCTCAATTGAACCGCCAGCAGCTTCAATTGCTGCTTTTGCACCTTTAGTCACACGTAAACCACGGATAACAACTGCAGATTTCAACTCACCCGCTAAAATAACTTTAGCAAATTGAATATCTTTAGTTAAAACATTTGCAGTTTTTAATGTTTCTAAAGTTACTATACCGCCTTCTACTTTATTTAAGTCATTCAAACGAACTTCTGCGGTAACTGCAGCTTTCATTGAAGTGAAACCAAATTTTGGTAAACGACGGTATAATGGCATTTGACCGCCTTCAAAACCGCGACGAACCCCGCCACCGGTACGAGATTTTTGACCTTTATGACCACGTCCACCGGTCTTACCTAGACCAGAACCAATACCACGACCAAGGCGTTTAGAACTATGTTTGGCGCCCTCAGCCGGAGATAGAGTATTTAAACGCATCTCTTACTCCTCTACTTTAACCATGTATGAAACCTGGTTAATCATTCCACGTACTGCTGGTGTATCAATTAACTCAACTGTGTGGTTCATATGGCGAAGACCAAGACCACGCAAGGTAGCTTTATGCTTCGGTAAACGAGCAATTGAACTACGAACTTGTGTTACTTTAATAGTTTTAGCCATTATTAATTACCCCAAAATTTCATCAACAGTCTTACCACGTTTTGCAGCAACCATTTCTGGTGATTTCATGTTTGCTAATGCATCAATAGTTGCACGAACAACATTAATTGGGTTGGTAGAACCGTATGCTTTAGAAAGGACGTTACGTATACCAGTAACTTCTAACACTGCGCGCATCGCACCACCAGCAATGATACCAGTACCTTCACTAGCAGGTTGCATAAATACACGAGAACCAGTATGAACACCTTTAACCGGGTGTTGCAATGTACCTTCATTTAAAGCTACATTAATCATATTGCGACGAGCTTTCTCCATCGCTTTTTGGATCGCTGCCGGAACCTCGCGTGCTTTACCATAACCAAAACCTACGCGACCATTTCCATCACCTACCACAGTTAATGCGGTAAAGCTCATAATACGACCACCTTTTACAGTTTTTGATACACGGTTTACTGCGATTAGCTTCTCTTGCAGTTCACCAGCTTGTTTTTCGATGTTTGACATCTCAATTTACCTCATTAGAACTGTAGACCAGCTTCACGAGCAGCGTCCGCTAAAGTTTGGACACGTCCATGATATTTAAAGCCGGAACGATCAAAAGCAACAGCTTTTACGCCTTTTGCTAATGCACGCTCTGCAACGGTTTTACCCACTACTGCAGCTGCGTCTTTGTTACCGGTGTATTTTACTTGCTCACGAATTGCTTTCTCAACAGTTGAAGCAGCGGCAAGCACTTCTGAACCGTTCGGTGCAATAACTTGTGCATAAATATGACGTGGAGTACGGTGAATAACCAAACGAGTTACACCTTGCTCTCTCATCATATAGCGTGCACGAGCTGCACGACGGATACGAGCTGATTTCTTATCCATAGTGTTACCTTAATTATTTCTTCTTAGCCTCTTTGATACGTACCACTTCATCAGAGTAACGTACCCCTTTACCTTTATAAGGCTCAGGACGACGATAAGCACGAATATCTGCTGCAACTTGACCGATTAGCTGTTTATCAGCACCTTTCAATACAATCTCTGTTTGAGAAGGACATTCAGCAGTAATACCTGCTGGCAAAGTGTGCTCTACTGGGTGGGAATAGCCCAAACTTAATGCAACTACATTACCTTTAAGTTGTGCTCTGTAACCAACACCAACCAATACTAATTTTTTAGTGAAGCCTTCATTAACACCGATAACCATTGCATTAACCAATGCACGAGCTGTGCCTGATTGGGCATTCGCATCAACAAAACCTTCACGTGGAGCAAAAGTTAGTTGACCATTATCTTGTTTAACTTCAACTGAATTATGAATTGTGCGAGATAACTCGCCATTTTTACCTTTTACTGTTAATAACTGACCGTTAAGTTTAACCTCAACACCGGCAGGAATATTAACAGGTGCTTTTGCAACACGAGACATTTTCCTACCTCTCTATTAAGCTACATAACAGATGATCTCACCGCCTAAGCCAGCTTGACGAGCTGCGCGGTCAGTCATAACACCTTTAGATGTAGAAACAACAGCAACACCTAATCCACCCATAACTTTTGGTAACTCGTCTTTACGTTTATAAATACGAAGACCAGGGCGGCTTACACGTTGGATACTCTCTACAACCGGTTTTCCTTGGAAATATTTTAAAGTAATTTCCAACTCAGGTTTTACACCTTCTAAAACTTTAACGCTTTCGATATAACCTTCAGCAGCTAATACATTGGCAATTGCCACTTTTAGCTTGGATGAAGGCATACTGATCGCAACTTTGTTCGCAGCTTGACCGTTACGAATTCGGGTCAACATATCTGCGATTGGATCTTGCATACTCATTGTACTTTTTCTCCGATTCCAAAATAAAGTGGTATATTACCAACTCGCTTTTTTAAGGCCTGGGATTTCACCGCGCATTGCAGCTTCACGGACCTTAATACGGCTTAAACCAAACTTACGAAGAACGCCGTGTGGACGTCCAGTTTGGCGGCAACGGTTACGCTGACGAGATGGGCTAGAATCGCGTGGTAAAGTTTGTAACTTTAATACCGCATTCCAACGATCTTCGTCAGAGGCATTGACATCTGAAATGATTTTCTTTAATTCCACACGTTTAGCATAGAATTTTTCAGCCAATTTAACGCGTTTTACATCGCGTGCTTTCATTGATTGTTTAGCCATAATAACCTGCCTTATTTACGGAATGGGAAATTAAAGGCAGCAAGTAGTGCTTGACCTTCTTCATCATTCTTAGCAGTAGTTGTGATAGTGATATCTAGACCACGTACACGATCTACTTTATCGTAATCGATTTCAGGGAAGATGATTTGTTCACGCACACCCATACTGTAATTACCACGACCATCAAATGATTTCGCACTCAAACCGCGGAAATCACGAATACGTGGAACAGCAATTGTAATTAAACGTTCAAAGAACTCCCACATACGCTCACCGCGTAGTGTTACTTTACAACCGATTGGATATCCCTGACGGATCTTAAAGCCTGCAACAGATTTACGAGCTTTAGTTACTAAAGGTTTTTGACCGCTGATTGCCGTTAAGTCCGCTACTGCGTTGTCTAGCAATTTTTTGTCGGTCAATGCTTCACCCACACCCATATTCAGGGTAATCTTTTCGATTCGTGGGACTTGCATGACAGATTTGTAGCCGAATTTATTTTTTAATTCGTTTACTACTTGATCTCTGTAGTAATCATGCAGTTTCGCCATCGCATTACTCCAGTTTGTTAGATAATTTCATTGTTAGATTTAAAGAAACGTACTTTTTTGCCTTCTTCAAATCTAAAACCTACACGATCAGCTTTATTTGTTTTCGGGTTAAAAATCGCAACATTTGAAACGTCAATTGCTGCTTCTTTTTTCACTAAGCCACCAGCTTTGCCTAATGCAGGAACCGGTTTTTCATGTTTAGTGACAATATTGACACCTTCAACAAAAACTTTACCGTTCGGTAACACTTTAGTTACCTTACCACGCTTGCCTTTATCTTTACCGGCAAGCACAATTACTTCATCGTTTTGACGAATTTTTGCAGCCATTTGTCACTTCTCCTTACAGTACTTCTGGTGCCAAAGAAATGATCTTCATGAACTTCTCAGAACGTAGTTCACGCGTCACAGGTCCAAAAATACGAGTACCGATTGGTTGCTCAGTGTTATTATTTAAAATAACACAAGCATTGCCATCGAAGCGAATGACTGATCCATCTGGGCGACGAACACCCTTCTTGGTGCGCACAACAACTGCTTTTAATACATCACCCTTTTTCACCTTACCACGAGGAATTGCTTCTTTCACAGTAATTTTGATGATGTCACCAATTGCAGCATAACGACGGTGCGATCCACCTAGAACCTTGATACACATTACGCTGCGAGCGCCTGAGTTGTCAGCAACATCCAGCATAGTCTGTTCTTGGATCATATTAGTGCTCCGTTAAGTTAAAAAAACACCCTTTCGGGACGAACCTACTTACATAAACATAAGACAGATGTAAGAGGTTGCGGAATATAGCATAAAGGACTAGGTGAATCAATAAGATTTATAGATAAAATGTGAAAAGGCTGAGGAAAAATAAATATTTTTACAATGCTATCTGTGGAAAATATTGTTCTGTAATATCAACAAGATCTAACAAAGAAATGAACTGTACTCTATTTTCTTTAGGTAAAAGTGCGGTCAAATTTCTTGCTAAAATATCCTGTTCCAAGGCAAAACAATCTCCCTTACAAAGTTTAAAATAATCGGGATATTTTATCATCAACAAAACCGCATCTTGCCAAAGTATAATCGCATCATTTTCTGTAACCAAAGAAAGATAGGCGATTAATTCTTCCTTATCGTAAGTTGCTTGAGAAAAACAATAGAGCATAAAATATCCCTTAAAATGTGAGTAATTTCTCTGCTTGGTCCAGCTTAGCGAATAACAAAGTGCGGTCAATTTTTTTTGCCGATACTATAAGGCTATCCTCTACGATACCGAATTTATCAAGAGACTCCCGACAAATAAAACGTTGTTCGATATTATATAAGTCCAATAACTTAAACGTGCGAATAAAATCCTTTTGTAATAACTGCTCCGGTTGTTGCCCATTTAGTAAATTAAGCACACCATCATCGATAAAAAACACTCCAATGTCATCCTCATCACAAAATGCGGTTGCCGCTAACAAGGCATCCAACCCTTCCCGTGCAGAAGATGTACCATGGGGAACAGAACGAAACAAAAAGGCAATTTTCATAATGTAATAACCCTATCGACATTTAATATCGCAGCCATAAATTCCCCTAAACCGGTAATCATAAAGCCCTCTGCCAGATTATGACTTTTCCTGTTTTCCGCCGTCATTTCATTTACTACACCTCGACGTTGTGAGGCCGCCACACACAAATATAAAGGAACATCATATTTATCGGCAAAAACTTGCCAATATCGCTGTAAGTTCACCTCATCACTAGCCGGATAAACAAAAGAGTTACCATTGCTCACCCCTTCTTGAAAAAAGAAAATCTGTTTAATGCTATGCCCTTTTTCAATTAAGGCTTCTGCGAATTGATAAGCGAGATAAGCCCCTTGTATACCATAAACCGG
Source organism: Rodentibacter mrazii (assembly GCF_001998825.1). GTDB lineage: Bacteria > Pseudomonadota > Gammaproteobacteria > Enterobacterales > Pasteurellaceae > Rodentibacter > Rodentibacter mrazii. The sequence goes on along the minus strand of NZ_MLHG01000008.1, from coordinate 32,967 downwards.
GCTTTTTACCGCAAGTACATAGTCCATTATTCTTGCTCTTGTTTAATTTGACGAATATAAAGATAGACGGTATGGCGGGAAATATCCAAACGTTCTGCGACTAAATTAATGGCATCTTTAATATCAAAAATCCCTTTTTCATATAATGAAATCACAATTTGGCGGTTTTTATTGTTATTTGCTACGGCACGATCCGCACTGACTTCCTCAATCGTTTTTTCAACGGTTTGCGAAACCAGATCTTCCATAGAATTAGCAAAATTTACAGAGGATGTTTCTGCAACTTCAATAGCAGGCATAAAAGACTGAATAAATTGTGAGATAGGAACATCAAGATTAATGTTAATACATAGTAACCCGATCATTCGTTGATTTTTATTACGAATAGCGATCGTAACCGATTTCATCAAGATATTGCCCTTTGCCCTTGTAAAATAGGGATGAGAAACACTTTCACTTTGCATATTACGCAAAGAACGCAATGCTAAATCGGTAATAGGGGAACCCACTTGACGATTGGTATTATGCCCGTTAGCAATACAAATAGCGGAATGTTCAATATCATCCAAAGAATGCAAAACAATCTCACAATGCTCACCGATAAGTGCGCTCACACCATCCACTACGGCTTTATAAGAATTTAAAATTGCGTGATCTTCATCTGTGAAAATATATTTTTCATGTAACATGGACAAATCCCAAATCGACACTAAAAATGACCGCACTTTATGTGCCACTAATAACAAAGCACAAGCAAACGCTTGTGCTTCCATCAAAATTATTTATTATTTTGCTTTTGGATTCACATCTAACACTTCAACTTCAAAATAAAGTGTGGCATTTGGTGGAATGGAAGCCCCGGCTCCTTGTTTACCATAAGCTAATTCAGGAGGAAGTACCAACTCAATTTTGCCGCCTTTTTTCACTAATTGAAGCCCTTCTGTCCAGCCTTTCACTACTTGATCTAAACGAAATTCTGCCGGTTGACTACGCTCTACCGAACTATCGAAAACTTTACCGTTTGGTAATTTGCCCGTGTAATGTACTTTTACCGTATCCGTTGGCTTAATCACCTCACCTTTTCCGGCTTCAACAACACGATATAATAAACCGGATTTTGTGGTTTTCACCCCTTCTTTTTTGGCAAACTCAGCACGATATTTATCGCCTTCATTTTGTGCCTTCTGTGCAATCTCTTTCATTTTCGCTTGTTCACGCGCAACGATTTTTTGTTGAAACTGCTCTAAAGTTTGCGTCAATTCACCAATTTTTTCTTCGGTAAATTTACCTTTCAGTACATCATCCACCGCTTTATTTACTTGCGTTTCGTTTAATTTAATTTCACCTTGCTGTGCCAATAATTTTGCCTGCGTCATAGAATAGGCGGTTAAGGCATAAGATACATCATCATTAAATTTCACATCCGCCTTTTCATCTGCAAAAACAACGCCGGAAACAACCGCACTTACCATTAATGCCGCCAATGAAAATTTTTGAACCTTTAACATTGTTATTAATCCTTTATAATAGAAAAGTGCCGAATAGATTAAATCGGATTTAAGCTATTCTCAACTTTTTTTTAAAATTTAGAGAAAAATCATGCAAATTCAACAAAGGTTAGAAAATCGCATTACCGAACTTGAAATGAAAGTGGCATTTCAAGAACAATTGTTAGAGGAATTAAACCAAGCATTAGTTCAACAACAATTTGATATGGATAGAATGCAGCTGCAATTACGTTATATGGCGAATAAATTGAAAGATTTCCAGCCCTCAAATATTGCCAGCCAAGCAGAAGAAACCCCTCCGCCGCATTACTGAAAAAAATGGATAATCAACAATGATTATCCATTTTTACTTGTGATTATTTCACCACGCTAAACGATAAATCTTGATAAACTTTTCCCATCTTTTTATTGTTTTCCCTGTAAAACTAATAAAAATAAACTAAAAAAATAGACCACACTTTTTATTGCACAATCATTATTCCAATGCAGCCCATATCGGCAAGCATAAGATTCGATGCGCCAAAAATAAACGGATAATTATTGGAGGAAGGTTGATCAAAACGCACTAAAATTTGCGTTTTTCCTCTCACCCATACTGTATCTTTCCAAGCTAACTCACTCTCTTTCGACACACCATTCTCATTACTTTCCACGATAAATTTCGCCCCTTGAAGGGTAAACCCAACCGGTAGAGAACTGGTTAAAATCCAGCGTTCCACCGAGCCTTGTTTTGCCACAACATCCACACGGCGAGGATCAAAACGTTGTTGGTTAATTAAAGCGCCTGTGACATCCAAAACAAATGTTCGCTCTCGTTCAATTTTTGCATTTAGCATAGACACTGCATCTGTCTCAAATTTTACGTCCATTTTTTGAGCGAAAGCGGAAAAATCACCTTGAGGGCGTAATTCTAATACGGTATTTTCCACTAATTCACCGTCAGAGGAAAACACCTGTTTCACTTTGTCAAAAATACCCCGTTTATGCCCTGAAATAAGCGAAACATTACCACCTTCACTTAGATTAATTAAGATTTCTGTCCGCTCGCCCGGAGCCAAAATAAAGGATTTCACCACATTACCTTGAGGAAGAAAGCCTAAATCTTTTGCAATCACCGTGATGTCTTGATCGTTATCCAAACGCAGATCATAAGCCCGAGCCAAAGAGGCGTTGAGCAAACGCAATCTCACCCACCCACGAGGCACATCTAAATAAGGGGCTTCCAAGCCATTGACTAATAAGCGATTCCCCACAAAGTGCGGTTGATTTTGTTTGAATAGTTGTAACCCTTCACTATTAAATTCCATATCCTGTAAAATCAATGGAATATCATCTACCCCATATTTACGGGGAAGAGCGGATTTAGTGCTTTGCTCATCTTCAACCAACCACATTCCCACTAATCCCCGATAGGTTTGATAAGCAGAGTTAGCCAATGTCGCAGAGCGATACCAACAAGTGGCGGCAGGTTGCTCAATCGGCACAATCGGTGCCCAAGACTCGCCTTTTTTAAGTACTCGTGCCGCCCCACCAAACAATTCACCGGAAGCCTGTAAACCTTGGATGGAAAGGGAGACGTGTTGAGGTAAATTATTGTGGTAATTGAGTTTCGCAAAACTACCCGACTTAATTTTGATTGTCGGCCCTAAATAATTACCGTTAAAGCCCCATACGCTGACCTGATGTTCGCCGTCCAGCTTATATCCCGTTTCCTCCATAGTCAGAATAATCGGGCGACCACGGCGCACTTCAACCAATGGCGGTACGACCAATTTAGGTCGTGTCGCGGCAATGAGAGGTGTCGGCACAGTAAAAAGTGCGGTGGAAATTGCACTTGTTTTTAGCAACTGTCGGCGGGAAAGTTTAAGCATTTGAACTTTCCTTATTTTGATGGAATTGCATAATTTCCACATCCAATTCGGCAATACGCTTTTCCATCAAATCGTGGCAATATGTGGCTAAATCTCGCACGGTTTCTTTGCTATAACCGCTCGTATCAATCGGCGCCATCATTTCGCAAATCACCTTGCCGTTATCCCAACGATTTAGATTGATTTTATTATGAGTGGTTGAACACACCACCGGGATAATCGGTACACCAGCGGCAACTGCAGCATAAAACGCACCGGTTTTAAAAGGTAATAATCCCCGTCCACGACTTCGCGTGCCTTCCGGAAACATCCAAATAGAAAGGTTATCTTTATTAATACGCTCTGCAAGCTGTGTCATTGTGCCATGAGCCTTAGAACGATTTTCCCGATCCAAAAAAACATTGCCCGTTACCCAATACAAAATACCGAAAAACGGTATCCACATCAGGCTTTTCTTCCCAACACTCACGGTACGAGGTTGCACCATATAAGAAATCGTCACCATATCGTAGTTATTTTGGTGATTACCAATATAAATCGCACGCCCAAAGTTTTCTTTATTTTCCGGAAAACGGTGTTCCACTTGCAACCCGAAAAGCGGGTACAAACGCCCAAACCATCGAGCCATTACACCTACATTGCTGGGATTTTTAAAGCGGATAAAGGAATAAATCGTGCCAAGCACACAAATTAAAATACAGCAAATCACCACAATGAGGATTCGAACCAGTTTTAACATATCAATACCTATGAGAAAATTTCGCGGAAGTATAGCAAATTAGAAGGAATTTTGTGCTAATCTAGACAAAAATTTACGGAAATTTTATGAAAAAGACTTATTTCATTGCAGATCTTCACCTGAGCGAAACACAACCAAAATTGACCGCTCTTTTCTTAGACTTTATGCACAATCTTGCTCCAACAGCGGAGGCAGTTTACATCCTCGGCGATTTATTTGATTTTTGGATCGGTGATGACGAACAATCGCCATTAATTACTCAAGTTAAAGGTGCAATTAAACATCTCACAGGACAAGGTATCGCTTGCTACTTTATCCACGGCAACCGTGATTTTCTTATTGGAAAACGCTTTACTAAAGAAACAGGGATAATTTTACTGCCCGATTATCAAATGATTAATCTTTACGGTATGCCTACCTTACTCTGCCACGGCGATACCCTTTGTATTGATGATGTCAACTATCAACAATTCCGCCTCAAGGTTCATCAAAAATGGCGGCAATGGCTTTTCCTTCATTTACCCTTAAAAGTGCGGTTAAAAATTGCGGAGAAAATTCGGGCAAAAAGCCGAAAAGACAAAGCACACAAAGCTGATGAAATTATGGATGTAAACCTTCCTTTCACCTTAGCCAAAATGCAGCAATGCAATGCCCCTCTCTTAATTCACGGGCATACCCACCGAGAAGCGATTCATCACTATGAGGGCAAAAAACGCATTGTACTAGGTGATTGGCGAACCGATTATGCATCAATTCTAGTGGCGGAAGAAAATGGGGAAATTGGTTTCCTAAAGTAGCGTAATTCCGTGTGAAAATATTCGAATAATCCTTTCACACTTATAACTTTTTCATCTATCAAATAGCCTTTATTTCTTTCCAAAACCAAAACTCCTCACGTACTATCAAGCGGCAAGTGATTTTTACAACAGGAGTTTTTTATGTCTCAATCTCAATTTATTATCCACAATATTGACACCGCACCGGAAGCCGCAAAAGAAGCCTTAACTGCGATCAAAAATGCCAATGGATTTATTCCAAATTTAATCGGCGTATTGGCTAATGCCCCCACCGCCTTAGAAACCTATCGCACCGTGGGCGGCATTAACGGTAGAAATAGCCTTACCGCAACAGAACGTGAGGTCGTACAAATTACCGCGGCCGTGGTAAACGGCTGTGGATTCTGTGTGGCAGGACATACGAAAATTGCCTTAAAAGTATTAAAGTTAGAGGAAGGGCTTGTGAACCAAATCCGTGCCACCGCACGCATTGAAAGCGATGATAAACTTGATACCCTCGCCCGTTTTACCCTTGCGGTCATCTTGCAAAAAGCAAAACTCACACCGGCGCAACTTCAAGCCTTTTTTGACGCAGGCTATACACAAGAAAATGCGATTGATGTCATCCTTGGCGTGAGCCTCGCCACATTATGTAACTATGTCAATAATATTGCAGAAACCCCAATCAACCCGGAATTACAACCCTTCGCATAATTCCTTCTCTCCTTATGGCAAAGTATTATCTTTGCCATTTTTCTAGGGTATGTAGATATTTTGTCACCTTTAATCATCAATAAGTTATTAATAAAAAAGGAAATATAATGAACAGCCGTGATCTTTACCCTCATGAAATTTTACAAGATGTTATTGACAAAAGTTATGCCAAATCACAAGGCCATCTTAAAACCCTCGCCATTCTCAGTTTTTTAGGTGGCGGTTATGTCAGCTTCGGTTATATGGCTTATTTGAAAGTGGTGAGCGGAATCCCCTCCGAGTGGAGCGGGCTTGCCACCTTATTAGGTGCGGCTGTGTTTCCTATTTGTTTAATCTGTATCCTCATCGGCGGAGGAGAACTCGCCACCGGAAACATGATGATGATGGCATTAGGGCGACTCAGTAAACGTGTCAGTTTCAAAAAATTAGTCCAAAACTGGGGGATTGTCAGCCTTGGTAACCTTGCCGGTGCACTGTTTATGGCATTTTTCTTAGGACATTATGTGGGCTTGGCAGAAGGTATTGCCTCCGCTAAAACTATCGCTATTGCAGAAGCGAAAGTACAAATGGATTTTTCCCGCGCCTTCATTTCTGCCATTGCCTGTAACTGGATGGTCTGTATGGGAATTTGGTTTTATTTTGGCGCAAAACAAACTTCAGGACGAATCCTTGCCATGTGGTTTCCTGTGATGATTTTCGTGCTTATCGGTTTACAACATTTTGTCGCTAATATGTTTATCATTCCTGCCGGAATTTTTGCCGGTGCGAATATCACTTGGGGAGAATTTTTCTTAAATATGATTCCGGTTTTTCTTGGTAACGTTACAGGTGGCGCGGCATTTGTGGGCGCTTCTTATTTGTATGCTTATCGTCATTTATTGAAAGAAGACTATCAGATCTAAATTTCATAAAGTGCGGTTAAAATCAACCGCACTTTTGTTCCATCTATTAAAAACTCGATCCCGGTTGGGTTAAAAATTCGATTTCTTCTGCGCTACTTTCCCGCCCTAATACGGCATTACGATGAGGATAGCGTCCAAAACGATCAATAATCACCTTATGTTTTAATTCAAAATCCACACTTTCCTCGGGGCCAAATTGTTCAAATAAAGGCACGGCTTGTTCATGAATCACTTTGCTTTCACTATGCATTAACGGCATTAGCATAAAATGACGTTCACGCACAGTCATAGTTTTAAATTCAGGTTGTTTCACCGCCTCTTGTGCCAACGCAATAGCCATATTGTCCTGTGCAAATGCCAAAGGGCTATCACGATGTAAATTGCGTGAAAACTGGTCTAATACAATAATCTCAGCCAACCGACCATGTACTGTTTCACGCCAATGGCTTAATTCCGATTGTGCCGCCTGCTGCCATAACTCATAAAATTGCTCACGGATTTTGCGGTCAAACGCCTCACTTTTAGCAAACCAAAACGGTTTTGTTTCCTCATTAAACCAAAAATCAAGTACGCGTTGGTAAGACATTGCTTTCTCCTCTCAATAAAAAAACGAGTAATATTTTACAAGAAAACCGCTTGATAAAGAATGCCGGAAAACAAACGCAAACGTTTTCGTTTTTCTCCCTTTTCCTTTATAATAGTGCGCAATTTTCATTTCTATTTAGGCTCAAAGGGAATCCTTATGTTTCAAATTTTTCGTGGCTCACCTGCCCTTTCCGAATTCCGCATCAATGGTTTAATGCAAAAATTCCAACAAAACGGGCTACCGGTAAAATCTGTCTATGCCGAGTATATCCATTTTGTCGAACTCAATGCACCGCTTTCCGGCGAACAGGAAAGCAAACTAAAAGCCTTGCTCCATTACGGCCCTACCTTGGCAGAACACGAAGCAAAAGGTGAAACCTTTATTGTTATCCCACGTGTCGGCACCATTTCCTCTTGGTCATCCAAAGCGACAGATATCGCCCATAATTGCGGCTTAAAAGAAGTGGATCGAATTGAACGTGGTCTTGCCTATTACTTTGAATTTAACCAATCTTTAGATGAAAAAACACAGTCAAAATTAACCGCACTTTTGCACGACCGTATGATGGAAACCGTGGTGCGTGATGCCAAAGAGGCCGAAGTTTTATTCCGCCACCAAGCACCCAAAGCGTTCACTACCGTGGATATTTTAGGCGGTGGCCGAAAAGCGTTAGAAACCGCCAATATTGAACTGGGGCTTGCTTTAGCGGAAGATGAAATTGATTATTTGGTGGAAAATTTCACCGCCCTTGGACGCAACCCGAACGACATTGAACTTTATATGTTCGCCCAAGCGAATTCCGAGCATTGTCGCCATAAAATCTTTAATGCGGACTGGGTGATTGACGGTGAAAAACAAGAAAAATCCTTGTTCAAAATGATCAAAAACACCTTTGAGAAAACGCCGGATTTCGTGCTTTCCGCCTATAAAGATAACGCCGCTGTGATGGAAGGCTCTAAAGTGGGACGTTTCTTTGCCGATCAAGACGGGCAATATCGTTACCACAATGAAGATGCTCATATTTTGATGAAAGTGGAAACGCACAATCACCCAACAGCGATCTCGCCTTTCCCGGGGGCGGCAACCGGCTCCGGTGGGGAAATTCGTGATGAAGGGGCAACCGGTCGTGGGGCAAAACCGAAGGCAGGTTTAACCGGTTTTTCCGTATCAAATCTGGTGATTCCAAACTTTGAGCAACCTTGGGAAAATCCGCTTTCGAAGCCTAACCGCATTGCATCTGCCCTCGATATTATGATTGAAGGTCCGTTAGGCGGTGCGGCATTTAACAATGAATTTGGTCGCCCGGCATTGCTCGGCTATTTCCGCACTTATGAAGAAAAAGTGAACAGTTTTAACGGCGAGGAAGTCCGTGGTTATCACAAACCGATTATGCTGGCAGGCGGTATCGGTAATATTCGTGCCGAACATGTGCAAAAAGGCGAAATTCCTGTTGGCGCAAAACTTATCGTATTAGGTGGCCCGGCGATGAATATCGGTTTAGGTGGTGGTGCGGCCTCCTCAATGAATAGCGGTAAATCAAAAGAAGATTTGGATTTTGCTTCCGTTCAACGGGAAAACCCTGAAATGGAACGCCGTTGCCAAGAGGTGATCGACCGTTGCTGGCAACTCGGTGAAGATAACCCGATTTTATTTATTCACGATGTAGGCGCAGGCGGTTTATCCAATGCCATGCCTGAATTGGTACACGATGGCGAGCGAGGTGGAAAATTCGATTTACGTTCCATTCTTTGTGATGAAAAAGGCATGTCGCCTCTTGAAATTTGGTGTAACGAGTCACAAGAACGCTATGTTTTAGCCATTGCACCGGAAAAATTGGATTTATTCACCGCACTTTGTGAACGTGAACGCGCGCCTTTTGCGGTGATTGGTGAAGCTACGGAAGAAAAACATTTAACCTTGCACGACAGCCATTTCGATAATAATCCGATTGATTTACCAATGAACGTGCTGCTCGGTAAAACGCCAAAAATGACCCGCAATGTGCAATCAAGTGCGGTCAAAAATCCACCAGTTTCACAAGATAATATAGTGTTGAAAGAAGCCCTCCACCGTGTATTACGTTTACCGGTGGTGGCAGAAAAAACTTTCCTCATTACCATTGGCGACCGCTCTGTCACCGGTATGGTGGCACGGGATCAAATGGTCGGTCCATGGCAAATTCCGGTTTCCGATGTGGCCGTCACCACCGCAAGTCTTGATAGCTATCATGGTGAAGCCATGTCAATGGGCGAACGTGCACCAGTGGCATTACTTGATTTTGGTGCCTCTGCTCGTTTGGCCGTAGCGGAATCCATCACCAATATCGCCGCTACCAATATTGGCGAGATTAAACGCATTAAACTTTCCGCCAACTGGATGTCAGCAGCCGGCCATGGTGGTGAAGATGCCGGACTTTATGAAGCGGTGAAAGCCGTCGGTGAAGAACTTTGCCCTGCTCTTGGCATCACCATTCCGGTAGGCAAAGATTCCATGTCAATGAAAACGACTTGGGAAGAAAATGGCGAGAAAAAAGCGGTCACCGCCCCACTTTCTTTAGTGATCAGTGCGTTTGCCCGCGTGGAAGATGTACGCAAAACCGTCACACCGCAACTTCGTACCGATAAAGGTGCGTCCCGACTGTTGCTGATTGATTTGGGTGAAGGTAAAAATCGCCTTGGTGCGACCGCACTTGCCCAGGTTTACAAACAACTCGGTGATAAACCGGCAGATGTAGAAAATGTAGGGGCATTGAAACACTTCTTTGAAGCAATGCAAACCCTTGTGGCAGAACGTAAATTATTAGCTTATCACGACCGTTCCGACGGTGGATTAATCGTCACCTTGGCGGAAATGGCATTCGCCGGAAACTGTGGTATTGAAGTGGATATTTCCGCCTTAGGCGATAATGATCTCGCGGTATTATTTAACGAAGAACTGGGAGCGGTCATTCAAGTAGCGGAAAACGAATTAACCGCCGTACGGGAAATTTTAAATGCGCACAATTTATTACCGTTTACCCACGAACTCGGTGCAGTTACAACGGAAAATCACATTGAAATCGCTCGTGGCAATAAAAAATTACTCAGTGAAAAACGTTCTGAATTGCGTGGTATTTGGGCGGAATTAACCCATCAAATGCAACGTTTACGGGATAACCCGGAATGTGCCGATCAAGAATTTGAGGCGAAAAAAGATCCGAACAACAACGGATTATCTGCTTGCTTAACCTACGATCCGAATGAAGATATTGCCGCACCTTATATTGCGAAAGGGGCAAAACCAAAAGTTGCCGTGTTACGTGAACAAGGTGTAAACAGCCATGTGGAAATGGCGGCGGCGTTTGATCGTGCTGGATTTGCGGCGGTTGATGTACATATGAGTGATTTAATGGCAGGTCGTTACCATTTGGACGATTTTAATGCCATGGTCGCTTGCGGCGGTTTCTCTTACGGTGATGTTCTCGGCGCCGGCGGTGGTTGGGCAAAATCCATTTTGTTTAACCCACAATTACGTGAACAATTCAGCCAATTCTTCGCCAATGAAAATACCCTTTCTTTAGGGGTGTGTAATGGTTGTCAGTTTATCTCTAATCTTGCGGAAATCATTCCGGGTGCAGAAAACTGGCCTCGCTTTGTGCGAAATAAATCCGAGCGTTTTGAAGCCCGTGTTGGTTTAGTGAAAATCAATGACACGCATTCCTTATGGTTCCAAGGTATGGCGGGTTCACATATGCCAATCGCCGTATCTCATGGTGAGGGACGTGTTGAATTCAAAACACCGGAAAATTTAACCGCACTTCAAGCACAAAATTTAATTGTTGGGCAATATATTGATAGCCACCTAAATGTAACGGAAAGCTATCCGGCAAATCCAAACGGCTCTGTCTTAGGTATCACGGCGATTTCTAATACGGACGGTCGAATCGCAGCCATGATGCCGCACCCTGAACGGGTATTCCGTGCCGTGAGCAACTCTTGGTATCCGGAAGATTGGAGTGAGGATGGTGCTTGGATGCGTTTATTTAGAAATGCACGGGTGCAGTTTAAATAACAGGAAACTATTGGGCTTTAAAGCGTCGATGTGATTTATGCTTAAAGCCCGATATAAGCTGAATATACGACCGCAAGTGCGGTCGTTTTTCTTTGTGTTTTAATCCACCATTTTCTTCAGTTGGTATAAATACGCTAAAGCCTGTTTCGGGCTTAGTTCGTCTGGATCAAGCTTTTCAATGGCTTCACGAAGTGCGTCTGTTTCCTGTTCAAAGGCAAGTTCACCTTGATGTCGATTAGCCTCACGCAAGGCTTGAATTTGCTGATCGGCAGCATGACCCGATATTTTTTCTAATTGCGTCAATTTTTGCTTTGCCAGTTTAATGACTTGTTGCGGTACACCGGCTAAGGCGGCAACGGCTAAACCATAGCTTTTGCTTGCCGCCCCTTCTTGTACGCTGTGCATAAAGGCAATGGTGTTATTGTGTTCAAGGGCATCTAAATGCACGTTCACAATTCCGGAAAATTGTTCCGGCAAAGCAGTTAATTCAAAATAATGGGTGGCGAATAAGGTGAGCGAACGGATATTTTTTGCCAACCACTCAGCACATGCCCAAGCAAGGGAAAGCCCGTCATAGGTGGAGGTTCCACGCCCGATTTCATCAATTAATACCAGACTTTGTGCGCTAGCTTGATGGAGAATATTCGCCATTTCCGTCATTTCTACCATAAAGGTTGAACGACCGGAGGCAAGATCATCAGAGGCACCGATACGGGTAAAAATGCGATCAATCGGTCCGATTTTTGCCTGTTCTGCCGGTACAAAACTTCCCATATACGCCATTAAAGCAATCAATGCGGTTTGACGCATATAAGTGCTTTTCCCCCCCATATTAGGTCCGGTAATGATGAGCAAATGACGATCTTTATTAAGTTCAACGGGATTTGCAATGAAAGGCTCTTTAAGTACCTGTTCCACCACAGGATGACGACCGTTTTCAATCTTCATGCTGATTTCGTCACAGAATGTGGGCATGACATAATTTAATCGGTCGGCACGCTCCGCTAAATTCACTAAGACATCTAATTCCGATAAGGCAAGGCTTGCCAATTGCAATGCGCCTAAATGCGGGAGCAGTAAATCGAATAATTCCTCGTAAAGCTGTTTTTCTAATGCGAGCGCAGCACCTTTTGATTTCAGCACTTTATCTTCATATTCCTTGAGTTCCGGAATAATATATCGCTCCGCATTTTTTAAGGTTTGGCGACGCACATAATGCATCGGCGCTCTGTGGGCTTGCCCTTGACTAATTTGAATGTAATAACCGTGAACGGCATTAAAGCCGATTTTTAGGGTGTCGATCCCCGTATTTTCGCGCTCGCGTTTTTCTAGATTTTCTAAATATTGAGTCGCGCCGTCAGAAAGAATTCGCCACTCATCCAATTCTGCATGGTATCCTTGTGCAATCACCCCGCCATCACGAATCAAAAGCGGGGGCGTTTCAATAATGGCACGTTGAAGTAAGTCGCACTGCTCAGAAAAATCAGCGATTTGGGTAAAAAGTGCGGTCAAAAACGGGGGCGTTTTTTGTTGAATGATCGCTCGTAATTCGGGAAGTTGCTCCAATGCAGTACGCAAACGGGTGAGATCTCGTGGACGAGCCGAACGCAATGCCACACGAGCCAAAATGCGTTCCATATCCCCCACTTGTTTTAAATAGGGCTGTAATTCATCCACCAGATCAAAATTTAAGATTTCTGCAATCGCCTGTTGGCGTTGGCTGAGTTTTTGAGTATCCCGAATAGGTTGATGAATCCAACGTTTGAGCAAACGGCTTCCCATTGGGGTGACACATTTATCCAACACCGAAGAGAGGGTATTATCCGTACCACCGGCGAGATTTTGGGTAAGCTCTAAATTGCGTCTTGTGGCAGCATCCAGTTGAATGTAATCTTGATTTTGAATCACACTAATGCTGTTAATATGCGGTAAGGCGGTGCGTTGGGTTTCTTTAGCATATTGCAATAGACAGCCAGCCGCACTCAAGCCAAGAGGCGATTTTTCTACACCGAAAGCACGTAAATCTTGTGTGCCAAATTGACGATTAAGCAAGTTTATCGCCGTGCTAAGTTCAAATTCCCAAATAGGACGGCGGCGTAGTCCTTTACAATGTTCAATAATTGCCATGTCACTAAAATCTTCGCAATAGAGCAATTCCACCGGGGCAATGCGTTGTAATTCCGCACGTAAAGTTTCTTTATTTTCTGGCTCACTCAGTTGGAAAAGGCCGGATGTCATATCCAATGTGGCTAAACCAAATTTATCTTTCTCTTGATAGACGGCAGCAATCAAATTGTCTTGTCGTTCTAATAACAGGGCTTCGTCACTCACTGTACCCGGTGTAACAATACGCACAATTTGACGCTCAACAGGCCCTTTGCTCGTTGCCGGATCGCCCACCTGCTCACAAATGGCAACGGACTCGCCCAGCTGAACCAATTTCGCCAAATAGCCTTCTACGGCGTGATAGGGCACGCCTGCCATGGGAATAGGCTGCCCTGCGGATTGCCCCCGTTTGGTAAGGGAAATATCTAACAATGCTGCCGCTTTTTTCGCATCATCATAAAACAGCTCATAAAAATCCCCCATTCGATAAAACAACAAAATATCCGGACTTTCTGCTTTTAGCTTGAGATATTGTTGCATCATTGGAGTATGTTGAGAAAAATTATCTTCTGAAATCATTGAGTTACCTGTTTTTGATAAGAAAATAGACAGAAATATTAATCGAAAAATATAGGTTTAAACGTAAGCTATTTTAGAGGTTAAGAAAAGAAAAAGCCAATTGCAATCACCATTATGCAGAAACTATGAACCAAAACATTGGGAACACTCAAAAATTGTGTGATATTTTTTATCACATTCTCCCTTAACCCGTCCCGTTCAAACAAAATCTCGTGTTTCGCTTGATGAACCAACTCACAATGAGCATTAGGGAAAAGAGCAGTCAGTTTTTCCAAAGTTTTGTTATCCACGATTTTTTCTTTCTCCGATTGCAAAATCAGCACGGGAATTTCAATGCGGGGGACAATCGTAGGCAGGTGTTTTATCGCATTAAGGCATAAATGCACCCAACGAAAAGTCGGACCGCCAAGATGAAGGGCGGGATATTTTCGGTTGATTCGATTCATCCATTTCATTCGGGTTTTACAAAAACTGAGTTCATTGCGTTCAAGATGCGCCGGTCTGTAAGCCCCTTTGCCAAACACATAACGCTCCCCTTGCCCCAGTAAATTCATCGCGGCGATGATCAGTTCGTCCCGAATCGGCTGTTTTAACGGTACACCAAAGAAAGGGGAAGAAAGCACCGCTTTGTTAATGCGATGATCGCAATTTGCCAAATAATAGGCGGCGATCAGCGAACCAAGAGAATGGGAAACCAGATGTTGGGTTTGATAGTCAAAAAGTGCGGTGATTTTTTCAATCACTTTTTGCATATCTTCTACATAAAAACGAAACTCGTCCAAATGCCCTTTTTCCGGATCGGCTAAAAGCCGGTCAGAATAGCCTTGTCCACGGTGGTCAAACAGCAACACATCGTAACCTTGATGATAAAAATCATAAGCCAATTCCGACCATTTCATCATATTTTCTGCCCGCCCATTCACCAAAATCATCAATTTTTTGACCGCACTTTCCTGCTGAACAAAATGACGATAGGCAATACGAATATTGCCTTTCCCAATCAGATATTGGGTGGGCGCGCTTTCAAAAAAAGGCAACAATTCCACTAAGGCAAATTGGCAAAAATGGGGTTCTCGAATCATAGGAATTTATAAAATAAAGGGCATAAACAACGCCCTATTGGTAAGTAAATAATTATGCCACCAACTGTTTCAAAATACGGCGAACCGGTTCTGCCGCACCCCATAAGAGTTGGTCGCCCACGGTGAATGCTGCGAGGTATTCACCACCCATGGCGAGTTTGCGTAAACGTCCGACAGGCACACTTAATGTTCCGGTAACTTTCGCCGGGGTGAGTTCTTTTAATGTGGTTTCTTTATCGTTTGGAATGACTTTCACCCATTCATTGTGAGAAGCAACAATTTGTTCGATTTCCGCAAGCGGTAAATCTTTTTTCAGTTTGATGGTGAAAGCTTGGCTGTGGCAACGTAATGCACCGATACGCACGCATAAGCCGTCAACCGGAATTGGGGTGTCGCTTAAACCAAGAATTTTGTTGGTTTCCGCATAGCCTTTCCATTCTTCTTTGGTTTGCCCGCTTTCCGGTAATAATTTGTCGATCCAAGGGATAAGGCTGCCACCCAGTGCTGCACCAAAATTTTCTGTTGGGAAATCAGCGGAACGCATTTCTGCGGTAACTTTGCGTTCAATGTCTAAAATAGAAGACGCCGGGTTAGCTAATTCCTCTTTCACCGCATCACGCAATAAGCCCATTTGAGAAAGCAATTCACGCATATTTTTTGCCCCCGCACCGGAAGCAGCCTGATAAGTGGCAACAGAAACCCACTCAACCAAATCTTTCTTAAATAAGCCACCGATAGCCATCAACATTAGGCTTACCGTGCAATTTCCGCCCACAAAGGTTTTAATGCCGTTTTTTAAGCCTTCGTCAATCACATTTTGGTTTACCGGATCGAGTACGATGATGGCGTCTTGTTCCATACGTAGTGCTGAGGCGGCATCAACCCAGTAGCCGTTCCACCCCGTTGCTTTTAATTTTGGATACACTTCATTGGTGTAGTCACCGCCTTGACAAGTGACGACAATGTCTAATTTTTTGAGTTCGTCAATGTCGAAGGCATTTTTGAGTTCGCCCGCCTCTTTGCCGGCAAAGACAGGGGCTTTTTGCCCTGCTTGGGAAGTGGTGAAGAAAATAGGATTGATGTTGGCAAAATCATTTTCTTGCACCATACGATCCATTAATACGGAACCGACCATTCCGCGCCATCCGATAAAACCGACATTTTTCATAGTTTTTCCTTTGTTGATGTTGTGTTTGAATGGGGTTATTAATTACAAGATAGTGCGGTCAAAATCAAGTTTTTTTATGATGAATATAAACAAATTAATTAATATTCAAGAAAAAATCCCCTTTCGGGGATTTTTAATTTTTTAAGCCGTCTTGCTGGTTGCTTTTTTCACTGCAACTTTTCTCGACGTAGATTTAGCTTCAGATTTGACCGCACTTTTCCTAGCTACAGTTTTTGCAGTTTTTGTTTGGGCGGTGGCTTTCTTTGTTGCAGGCTTTCTCGTTGCCGTTTTTCTCTTGGTTTTTTCACCTAAATTAACCACTTTCCAGTCATTAAATTTTTCTAACAGTACTTTCCCCATTGGGCTTGGATCGCCGGTAAAGAGTGTTTGTAAGCCGTTATTTTCAATAATATGACGACGTAATGCCAAACGTTCCTCATGATTTTCTGCTAAACGAATCGCTCTCTCCACATATTCATCGACAGTATTGGCAATTAACCATTCAGGTAAGCCCAAACGTTTGAATAAGCCTTCATCAATATGTTCATGTACTTCAGAACCGGTTTTACAAATACCGACTAAGCCAAGAGTCACCATATCAATAATGCCGTTTGTATTTCCAAACGGGAATGGGTTTACCATCATATCGCAATTATGCAAAATTTGAAGATATCGGTGATAAGGTGAGTGTGGGTGGGCTGTGGCATCATCACCTAAATAAGATTTAATAAAACGCTCAATATAAGGGTGGGTAATGCCGCTGGATTGACCCAATGCAAAGTGGAAGTGGACTTTTACGTTGGCACGATCACGAATAGCTTTTAATGCCTCTAAAAAATAAGGATTTAATTTCATTGTTGTGGAGGCAATACCGATATTCACCACTTCCGGATTAGTGCGTAAGCGATATTCCACATTCTGTGGTGCGAGAGCGGATGGCACATAAGGAAGTGCATCTTTTGGTAAACGTAATAAGGTTTCACTAAAACAGGCTTCCGAACCGACATAATCATCTTCAACAATTACATATTCAATAAAGTCTGAGTGAGTTGTGGCTGGATGCCCTAATGCAATGGCTTGAATCGGCGCAAGGCGGGTGTTGCTGGTAAAAATTGTTGTGAGATCCATCCCAATACTTGGCATATAAAGCATAGCTGCACCGTTTTCATCACAAATCTCTTTTAAGAACAGCAATTTTTCAAAGATACTATTACCTTTGATTAAATGGAACTCATCAAATACTGCTCTACCAGCCTCATCTACGGCCTCCCCACCAATCCCGATCAAATGAAAATGCTGACGAGCCGCAATCATAGAAGTGGAATGCGTACGATAAATTGAATGCGCGGAGTGGAAATGCTCTAAAAGCACAACCATTACCGGTTTACCATTACGTTCACCTAATTTTGTCACATCACGATCAGTCCAATCGTTTTCAATAAGGTGACGGCGGATAACTTGGTTTAATGCACGTTTTACATTATGTTTGTTAGCAGCAATATCATAGCTACAGTGCATATATACATCATGAGAAATACCGCTAGGTAGATTGTTTAAATTTTCGATCTGCGCTAATTTTTCAGGGAACCATTGCAACAAGGCACCACGTTTACTAAATGCTTGCGGTGTACCAATAAAACGAGGTGACTGTAATGCAAAACAAAGTGATGCGCAAAGTTCCGGATCAAGATTCCACAAAGCATCTAAGTTGAGATTAACATTTGATTCAGGCAAATATAAAATGCAGAACTTGATTAATGCTGATTGAGACGCCTCCAAATCAATATCTAACGGGTCCGCAGGGGTTGGATTGCGATTGTAGGTTTGTAAAATATGATCTGCATTGACAAAAGGCGAGGCAGAAAAAATCAGATTTAGCCAGCGTTGTAAAGTTAAGAAACGTTGTGCACCGGAAATAGAAATGTCTAATTTCGGGTCGGTGAATAATTCTGTAATTGCCACCGCCATACGAGTAGCAAAGTAGATATGTCTATCTTGGGTAAGATTTTCAAGCTGTTTGGGGACATCAATTTCAATATCATTAATTTCGCCAAAATTCGAATCAATTTGACCAAGAATATCAAGCAGCTCGACACAAGCATCTTCATAGTTTTTTGCTGCAACTTTTTCTTCAAAACGTACAACACTTGGCTTTTTCACTTCAGACATTTTATTTTCCTTTTTATTTTAATTTAACAAGTTCCCCACAGATCATATTCATCTGATTGGGTAATAGTAACTTTAATTACATCACCGACTTTCACATCAATGCCGCTGATATTCTCAACATAAACCAAGCCATCCACTTCCGGTGCATCCGCTTTGGAACGACCGATGATACCTTCTTCATCTATTTCATCAACCAAGACATCCAAAGTTTTTCCCACTTTTTGGGTTAAGCGCTTGGCTGAAATTTCCTGTTGTAATTGCATAAAGCGATGAAAACGTTCTTCTTTAACCTCTTCCGGCACTTGATCTGCCATCTCAGTTGCAGGTGCACCTTCTACCGGGCTAAATTTAAAACAGCCGACACGGTCAAGCTGCGCTTCTTTTAAGAAATTAAGTAATAATTGAAAATCTTCTTCCGTTTCCCCCGGGAAACCCACAATAAAGGTGGAACGCAAGGTTAAATCGGGGCAAATTTCACGCCATTTTTTAATCCGCTCTAAAGTGCGGTCAATACTTCCCGGCCTTTTCATTGCTTTGAGAATTTTCGGGCTGGCGTGCTGCAAAGGAATATCCAAATAGGGCAATAACGTGCCGTCTGCCATAAGAGGGATTAAATCATCAACGTGTGGATACGGATAAACATAATGCAGACGCACCCAAATGCCGAGTTTCCCGAGTTGTTTACAAAGCGTCATTAAATCGTTTTTAATCGGCACTCCGTTCCAGAATGAGGTTTTTACCCCTCCCTCTTGGCGTTTTAAATCCAAAGAATACGCTGAAGTATCTTGCGATACGACTAGTAATTCTTTCACCCCGGCTTCGGCTAAACGTTTAGCTTCATCTAGTACTTGAGTGATGGAGCGGCTTTCCAAATCACCACGCATGGAAGGAATAATGCAAAAGGTGCAACGATGATCACAGCCTTCAGAAATCTTCAAATAAGCATAATGTTTTGGTGTTAATTTCACCCCTTGTTTAGGCACAAGGCTAAAGTAAGGGTTACGTGTCGGTTTCGGTACATATTTATGTACTTGCGCCATCACAGCTTCATAGCTATGAGGGCCGGAGACTTCCAATACTTTCGGGTGTACCTCACGAATACGATCTTCTTTTGCACCGAGACAACCGGTAACAATCACCCGACCGTTTTCTTCTAACGCCTCTCCGATAGCTTCTAAAGATTCTTGTACTGCGCTATCAATGAAACCACAAGTATTGACGATCACCAAATCAACATTTTCATAACTCGGTACGATATTATAGCCATCACTACGTAATTCTGTCAGAATACGTTCAGAATCCACTAAGTTTTTAGGACAACCCAAGCTAACAAAGCCAATATTCGGGGTTGAATTTTGCATAAAGTTATCTCTATTCCATTTCTATAAAAACGGCTAATTTTACTGAATTTCCGAGTAAAAGGCGACCGAAGAAAAGCAAAAGATTGTAAAATTAACTATATTTTTATTTTTCAAGTCGTTAGAATCTCATACTTTATGAATAAAAAAATAGCATTATGGAAAATTCATCCCTTATTTTGACCGCACTTTTAAGCCCCCATTATTTAACGATTCTCGGCAAAATGTTTTTGGCGTTACTTTTAGGTAGTATTATCGGTTTAGAACGTGAGTTAAAACACAAACCCGTTGGCATTAAAACCTGCTCAATTATTGCGATTACCACTTGTGTGTTAACTATGGTTTCTATTCAAGCGGCAGAACATTACGCACAAGTATCCGAAAACATTCGCACCGACCCGATGCGCCTTGCGGCACAAGTTATCAGCGGTATTGGTTTCTTAGGTGCCGGCGTAATTTTACATAAGAAAAATGATGCAATTTCAGGATTAACTACCGCAGCAATTATCTGGGCAGCCGCCGCAATCGGTATTGCAACCGGTGCCGGTTTTATTTTTGATGCTTTGATCGCTACGTCGATGATTTTAATCGCTATTCGTTTTAGCCCAATGATACAACGTTTAGCCCGTCATAGAGGGCGAAAAAAGAAAACCAAAATTATCATTCATCTGAGCTCATCAGCTTCTATTGCCGTCATCACGAATTTACTCATTCAAAATGATTACCGCATTGAAAACCTCTTCGTAAAAGATTTACCCAACGGCGAGGTGAGAGTACAGATCCGATGTTTTGCTATCGACAGCGCTATGATTAAAGATGTTTACACATTATTAAAAACGGAAGAAGGTGTATTGAGCGTTGAATTATTTGAAAATTAAAAAAGGGGAATAGTGGTTCCCCCTTAATTATCTTTAAATATTGTTTAAAACTATTTACTGCCCGTTATCATCGCCACTTCTCAGCGACTTACCTTTCGATAGTTTTATTCCCAAATATTTTTCATCGCCTCTCTTTCTCTCTTTTTAAGTACAATTGAAGCTCAAACGTTCGTTAATTGATAAAAATTCCTTTACATTAAAAATAAGATGAATATGATAACGATTCTTATTTTTAGAGCTTAAGGAATACCATGTATAAAAACCAAATTACATTTTTTATTTGCCTAACATTATGCGCCTCTCGCGCTTTTTCTGAAGAAAAAACGACAAATCACGCTAATATGCTGCCAGAAATTGTGGTATATGGAGACAATAATAAATCCCTTTCCTCCACTCAAACGCTCACTTCCACGGAGATAGAAAAAACACCCACAAGCAATAATAACATTACCGATTATTTGCGTTCTAACCCGCATATTCGTTATGAAGACAGCGATCAAGACGGTTTTCAACGTGGCGAAATTAAACCGCAAAATATCTCTATTAATGGTGCGGATACAAACCAAACCGCTTATTTTGTCGATAATGTTAATGTGAACAACGATTTAACGGTAGATAGTGAAATCTTTGACGGCGCAATGCAAGTCGTACCGGGGATTAGCCATACACAAGCTTATTTCTTTGATGCTTCTATGCTGTCCACAGTTGAAGTGCACGACAGCAACATTTCCGCCGGTTTAGGCGGTTTTATGGGCGGAGCGGTGGTTGCCAAAACGAAACAATATAATGGCAAAGACAGCGTATCACTCAAGTATCGCACAACGAATTCCAGCTGGGCAAAAATGAATGCCGATAATTCGGCACAAAATTTACTGGATAAAATCAGACCTGATGCCAGTGGTGTCGCCGAATTTCAGCCTAAATATCGTAAGCAGACATTTAACATCGTTTTAGAAAAAGGCTTAACGGATAATTTAGGTATGGTGCTAGGTTACAGTAAACGTCACTCCCAGATCCAACAAAATCGACTCATCGGATACGATACCGAAGCCAAATTAAATAAACAAAATCACCTACGCAATTCAGATAATTTATTGCTGAATTTCAACTTAGCGGCAAGTGAAAAAGATCGTTTTGAACTAGGATTCCGTTATTCCAATTATAAAGAACAAAAATATTACGCTACCAATATTGATAGCGATGTCAGCGATTATCATCAAGCATTCGGCACGACATTGGCGTGGGTACACTCCTTTGATTCAGGAATTTGGACAAATACCCTAGCTTACGATCGCTTTAAAGATAAACGAAAATCCGCCTCTGCCAATGTCGAGGCTGTTTCTGTTTTTGATGAAAATTTTGATCAGATTTATGATTATGAAAAAGGCGGTTATGGTAACAGTTCCCTAACACAAGATAATCTTTATTTCTCAACGGAATTTGCCGTTGATCCTTTTGATTTAGGCACAAGTCGCCATTCTATTTCTGTTGGTGGTATTTATCAGGCAACACACTATAAATTTAATCGCCCTCAAGATGTACATTCTAAAATTATTCAGCGCAATCCCAATATGGATCCGATTGAATTCACTAATATCACCTATAAAGGCAGTGCGAAAACCCGTTATCAAAATTTCGTCTTTTATGCGGAGGATTTAATCACTTGGAAAAAATTGGAATTTCGTCCGGGTATGCGTATCGAACGTGATGATTATCTACAAAACAATAATATCGCCCCACGTTTTGTGGCTCGCTATAAACCTTGGGAAGAAACCGGTTTGACACTGGGATTGAACCGTTATTACGGCCGCTCTTTCGCGTCATTAAAACTGACCAATGAAATTTTAAAAATCAACCGTGATACCAGCCGTGAATATCAAGCATTCAATTCACTAAAAACGCCTTATGCCGATGAACTCAGTTTGGGAATAGAACAAGAATTCGGCAATTTAGCATTTAAATTGAATTACATTCACCGCCAAAATAAAAATCGAATTGTGTTAAAACGTGATGCCAACCGAGTGAATTCCTATCATAACGGCGGTGATTTCAGCGTGGATGTTTATACATTCCAAGTCAATAACATTGAACCTTGGAAATTGGGCAAAAGCTATTGGACAACCTCTTTAGGATTTGATTGGCTAAAAACAAAACGTGCCGATATCGGTCGAGAGCTTGATCCGAATGAACCCGTTTATCTTGATGGTAAATTAATGAGCCGCCGTGCCATGCTAAGTAAAGTCAATAGTTCCACCGAAGATTGGATTGCCCGATTGGGTGTGGATATGACGATTCCGGATTACCATATTACTTGGTCAAATAAAGTTTATATGAAAGCCCCGATTCGCAGCTACGAATTACTGGATAGTAATTTTGACGATGATATTTCCCGTTACCGCTCATACCATTATGGTCGCCATACTCAGTGGGATTCCAGCATTCGTTGGCAACCGACAATTACTGGTAATCACAGTGTTTATTTACAGGTTGATATCCTAAACGTACTCAATCAAACCCGTAAATCCAAAACCGTTAGAGCCATTTCAACGAATGATGAATACGGTATCTACACGCCCGGTCGTGAATTTTGGTTGGAAGTCGGCTACAAATTTTAAGTTAATGTTGATTCTTTCTACGCTAATGTGAATTGGCGTAGATTTTCTTTTTTTATATTTAAGCAAAAATGATGAAAAAACTAACCGCACTTTTTTTACTACTTTGTACTTTGGGCGGGCTTATCGCCTGTCAAAACAAAGCAGATGCCGACACATTGCCTTTCGATCCCGATATTAAACAGGGTAAGTTGGCTAATGGACTGCAATATTATATTTTGCACAACAGCGAGCCTAAAAATCGGGTGTATCTTCGTTTAGTGGTCAATGCCGGTTCAATGCACGAGGATGACGATCAAAAAGGTATCGCCCATTTAGTGGAGCATATGGCGTTTAACGGTTCGAAAAAATATCCCGAAAATACTATCATTACTGCATTGGAAAAGTTAGGCATGAAGTTTGCCCGTGATATCAATGCCTTCACCGATTTTGAAAATACCGTTTATACCCTAAATCTGGACGATAACAGCCCGGAAAAGCTCTCTCTTGCCTTTGATGTCATCAATCAATGGATGAATCATCTCACTATTTTGCCGAAAGACCTTGACGGTGAGCGTGGTGTGGTTGAAGAAGAATGGCGTCGCCGATTAAGCCCGATGTTGCGCCTCGGTGATAAAAAAAGTGCCATTGAAATGGTCGGTTCACGCTATGTATTACGTGATCCCATTGGGGATATGAAGATTATTCGCCGTATTTCCCGTGAGCGGGTGGCGGATTTTTATCATAAATGGTATCGACCGGATAATATGTCGGTGATCGTAGTGGGGGATATTGACCCGAATCAAGTCAAAACCTTGCTGAATAACGCCTTAGCACAATCCGATCCACGCTTACAAACACCACTTGATAAAATTGACTTTTCTATTCCGCTTATTCAGCATTGGCGGGTAGCAAGTGTTGCCGAACAAGGCACAAACATTCCGGCATTGGAACTCAGTTTTTTTGAGGAGGATAAACAGCAGGAAACTGTTACAGACTACAAACAAGATCTCATTCAGCAAATTGTGACCCGTTTGGTCAATTTACGTTTGCAAAAATGGGAAGAACATCAAGGCGACTGGTTGGATTCAGCTAATTTTTACCGTTCTCATCTAGGTAAAGAAACCCTACAAATGGTTTTTTCATTGCAATTATTCAATACGCATTACTTAAAAAATATTACAGCACTGTTTACCTTTCTGGCTGAAATTCGGCAACACGGCTTTACTCAGGAAGAACTCAATGCAGAAATTACAAGGCTTCGCCACCTCAATGAAAAACAAAAAGAGATTCGTAGCGGCAGTTTAAGAATTGCCGATGAGCTGATTGCTGTTGCGGCCAACCATCAAATCACGTTAAATGCCAAAGACCGCTACAAACTAAATCGCCGTTTTTTAGATGAAATCAAGCTCAGCGATATCAATGAAACCTTTAATAAGACGTTAGCATTAAAAGCCAAATTATTATTGGTGACCCAACCGCTACCGGAACAAAAACTCCCATTCAATGCCACAGATATTGAACAGCGTTGGGAACAAATTATGCGTCAAGCCCAATCCCCTTGGCAAAAGGAAAAACACCAAGCAAAACGACCGCACTTTTCCTCTGAAGACGGCTCATTGGTGTTGGAAAAACATTGGGATAAAGGCAATATTGATGAATATCGCCTAAGTAACGGGGCAAAATTGATTTACCATTACAGCGATAAAACACCTAATCAAGTGCATTTTAGAGCGGTAACAAGTGGTGGATTACGCACCGTTCCGAATCAAGATTATCATCTATTACGCACGGCGACTATTTTGGTAGATGATACCGGTGTAGGTGAACTTGCCTCTTCGGATATCAATCATCTTTTTGGGCAAAATCCCCTTGTGTTGGCAACAGTGATTGATGATGATAAGCAAGGTTTCACCGGCGTAGGAAAATCACAGGATTTGGAGAATTTACTCACGCTGTTTCGTTTAAAACTCCAATCCGCTCCGATTTCAGACAGCGCACTACAAAAATATCGCCGGGAAACGCAAGATTATTTCAAACAAATTGATGTGGAAACCAAATTTATGCAGGCGGTTTCCCGTTTACGCCAACCGAATATCGCCACCGCATATACTCAAAATCAAGCGGAATTATTGGGTTTTACTACGGCACAATTAAGCCAAATTTATCAAGAGAAGATCTTAGATAAAACGGATTTCACTTATTTCATTATTGGTGATATTTCACGAGATGATGTTGAAAAATTAGCAAAACAATATTTGGCAACGGTTGAAGTGAAAACACAATCTCGGGTTTATCAACCTACCCCTATCCATACACCGAACAAAACATTCTCAATGAGAGGATTAAGTGAACCACGAGCGGATGTGGAAATTTATCTTACTGCAGAAAACCAATGGCAAGCAGAACAAAAATACGCCTTAGACATTCTTGGCGATATCGTGCAAGAAAAACTACGCCTTGTTTTGAGGGAAAAAGCATCGGGTATTTATTCCGTGAATAGTTGGTTTAGTCAAGAATCCTATATGCCGCAAATTGAAGGAAAAATTGAATTTAGTTGTGCGCCGGAGAGAGCAGATGAACTGATTAAATTAACCCATCAAATTTTAGATGAGATCATTGAACAAGGCATTGATGAAACTTTGCTTCGCAAAAAACAGGCTGAACAGTTGCAACAAATTAAACGTCAATTTGACTCATTGGTCTCAGTGGCAAGTTTAATTGAAGAGAGCTATTGGCAACAAGGCGATCCGCAATCAATTTATCTCTATCAACATTTAGAGCAACTTGCAAGTAAACCTAAGATTGAGGCACTTGCTAAAAAAGTGCTAGTTAAACCCGCCCGTTTTGAGGCAATTTTACGCCAATAATTGACCGCACTTTAGACCATTAGGTTAGCCATAAAACAATCAGCCCCTTAAAATATCGCTATTTTGAGGGGCTGATCACTTATGTCAATTAAGCTAATTTTGCTTTCAGAAAATCAAATAATTGATCTTTTTCAATCATTTCTTTCTCACCGGTACGGCGATTTTTATATTCAATTTCACCGTTTGTTAAATTTTTCTCACCGATCACGATCATATGTGGAACACCTATAAGCTCCATATCCGCAAACATTACGCCAGGGCGTTCTTTGCGATCATCAAAAATCACATCCACGCCTTGTGCCTGTAAAGTGCGGTAAAGTTCCTCTGCATATTGTTGGACACTTTCAGATTTGTGCATATTCATCGGCACAATTGCCACAGTGAAAGGCGCAATTTCATCGGTCGGCCAAATAATGCCCCGCTCGTCATGATGTTGTTCGATGGCCGCCGCAACCACACGGGTTACTCCGATACCATAACAACCCATCGTTACCACCATTGGGCGACCGTCTTCTCCTTGCACGGTGGCATTCATGGCTTCGGAATATTTTTTGCCCAGTTGGAAAATATGCCCTACTTCAATACCACGTTTAATCAGTAGCGTTCCCTTGCCATCCGGACTCGGATCGCCTTCCACCACATTACGAATATCCGCGATTTTCGGCAAGGCAACATCACGTTCCCAGTTAATGTTGAAATAATGTTTGCCGTCAATATTTGCGCCAGCGCTAAAATCTGACATCAGTGCTACCGAACGATCGATAATCACAGGAATATTAAGATTGACCGGCCCTAATGATCCTACGCCTGCCCCAATTTTGGCTTTAATTTCTGCTTCATCGGCAAATTCAAAAGGTGATGCCACTTCCGCTAATTTTTCCGCTTTAATTTCATTCAACTCGTGATCACCACGAATGATTAACGCCACCAGTGGTTGCTCCTCACTCGCCCCTTTGACGATCAACGTTTTCACGGTTTTTTCAATAGGCTGATTAAATTGTGTGACCAATTCTGCAATGGTTTTAGCATTTGGCGTATCAATCAATTCCATCGCTTTTGTTGAGGCAGCACGTTCGCCTATCGCCACTGCCTCCGCTAATTCAATATTGGCGGCATAGTCGGATTCGGTCGAGAAAATCACATCGTCTTCCCCACTATTCGCCAACACTTGGAATTCATGGGAAGCGCTGCCGCCAATGGATCCCGTATCTGCTTGCACTGCACGGAAATCCAACCCTAACCGAGTGAAAATATTACTATAGGTTTGATACATCACATCATAAGTTTGTTGCAAACTTTCTTTATCAGTGTGGAAAGAATAAGCATCTTTCATGATAAATTCACGGCTACGCATCACACCAAAACGTGGGCGGACTTCATCACGGAATTTGGTTTGAATATGATAAAGATTAATAGGTAACTGTCGATAAGAGGTAACTTCACGACGCATTAAATCCGTAATGGCTTCTTCATTCGTCGGGCCAATCACAAAACCACGCTCTCCACGATCAGTAAAACGCAATAATTCCGGGCCATATTGCTCCCAACGACCGGATTCTTGCCAAAGTTCCGCCGGTTGTACCACCGGCATTTTAATTTCTAGCGCACCGCTTTTATCCATTTCTTCACGGATCACTTTTTCTACTTTACGTAGTACCCGCCACCCTGTTGGCATCCAGTTATAAAGTCCCGCTGCGAGAGGGCGAATCATTCCTGCCCGTAGCATCAGTTGATGGCTGACAATGGCGGCTTCCGCCGGGGTTTCTTTTAATGTCGAAAATAAATATTGACTTGTACGCATTGAATTAACCTTAAATTCGTTAAATGAAGAAAAAATTGGTGGGAGTATAACAAAAAGTGCGGTCATTTTTAACCGCACTTTTTTGAAAGAAGAAATTAATTGGTTTTTAATTTATTCCAATATTTTTCGTAAATATCCACGGCATCACCCACATCACCTTGCATGATACCTTTTTCCACTTCTTCTGAAGGTGGGAACAAGGTTGGGTCATTTACCAGTTCCGGACTCAGCAAGGCTTTCACGCCTTCATTCGGCATTGAAAAGCCCATACGCTCAATCACTACCTTGGCATTTTCAGGACGAAGGAGGAAATCAATAAATTTGTGTGCCCCTTCCACATTTTTTGCGGTTTTAGGGATTGCATAGTTATCCATCCAGAAAATCGCCCCTTCTTTCGGGTAGATAAATTGTAGGCTTGGATTTTCTTTATGAGCGAGATAGGCAGAGCCGTTCCAAATCATTCCAAGTGCTACTTCACCTTGCACATAAGGCACTTCCGGTGAGTCTGAATTGAAAGTAATCACATTAGGCAATAAGTTCACCAAACGTTCATAAGCCGCTTTGATTTCTTCTTCGTTAGTGGTGTTAGGGGATTTTCCATCTAACAATAGGGCGATATGGAAAACTTCACGGGCATCACTGGTCATCAACACTTTGTGTTTAAATTCAGGTTTCCATAAATCTGCCCAACTGGTGATGGTTTTTGGATCAATCTCATCAGAATTGACCTCAATACCTGTTAAACCGTAAACATAAGGCAGGGAGAATTTGTTTTCAGAGTCAAATTCTTTGTTCAACAGGTGTTTTGGGATTTGTTTTAAATTCTCTAATTTACTGTGATCAAGAGGCTGTAACATATTCTCCTTGATCATTTTGTTAACGTAGTAACTTGAGGGAAACACTACGTCATAGCCAGAACCGGTGTTTTCCGTCAATTTTAATTTGGCATACATTTCTTCGTTGCTTTCAAAGGTGGAATAAATGACTTCTACACCGGTTTCTTTCGTGAACTGTGCAACGAGATCGGAAGGCACATAGTCCGTCCAGTTATAAACATAAAGTTTGTTGTTGGCAAAGGCAGAGGCCGCAAAAAGTGCGGTTGCAGAAAGGAAAAGATTTTTGAGTTGCTGAGTAAGGGATTTTTTCAATTTATTGACCTCCTAGGGTAAAAGTGAATAAGAGCGTATACACGCGTGGGGCAGTATAGCATTTTTTTGTAAAGGGTTTGACATATTTCCCCATCAGAGTAAGATTTCGCCAATTTTTATCACCGAGAGGTTTTATGCTAACTTTTGCTCATCAAGAACACGTTCCTTCCTATTATTTTGATTCACGCAATCAAGATTTCCAACTTCCCGCTTTAACACAAATTGAACACGCCGATGTCTGTGTGATCGGTGCGGGCTTTTTTGGGTTATCCGCGGCATTAGAATTGGCGGAGAAAGGAAAAAAAGTCGTGGTATTGGAAGGTGCTCGGGTGGGCTTTGGGGCATCCGGTCGAAGTGGTGGCCAGGCCATAAACGGTTTTGAAGAAGGCATTGATGAATATATTAAACAAGTTGGCTTTGATAAAGCCCGTCAACTTTGGGAAATGTCGCTAGAGGCCATTGATATTATTGATGAACGTATCGCAAAGTATGGTATTCAATGCGACTGGAAAAAAGGCTATGCCACCCTTGCGTTGAACCATCGCCGTATGGATGATCTGATTGAAATGGAAAAAGCCAGCCACAAAAATTTTGGCTATCAAAATATGCAGCTTTGGGATAAGGCAAAACTCAAACAGCATCTGGGCAGCGATATTTATGTGGGCGGTTTATATGATAGCAATTCCGGTCATTTGCATCCTTTCAATTATTGCTTGGGATTGGCGAAAGCCTGTTTAGATCTTGGCGTGCAGATTTTTGAACAATCGCCGGTAGTGGATCTCATCGAAAAAAACGGCTGTATTGAAGTGAAAACCGACCAAAGTGCGGTCATTTCTAAAGATGTTGTTTTAGCCACCAATGCTTATATTGATGCTCTCCCTAAATCTATTCACCATGGCATTAACCGAAAAATTATGCCGGTAGAAAGTTTTATTATTGCTACCGAACCATTAAGCCAAACTGTGGCGGATTCTGTGATTAATAATGGTATGTCCGTATGCGACAACAATTTATTGCTCGATTATTATCGGTTGAGTGCGGATAATCGCCTGCTTTTCGGTAGCGATTCCAGTTCGGAAAAAGATATGGTATCGGTAATGCGACAAAATATGTTGCATGTTTTCCCACAGTTAGAAAATGTGAAAATTGACTATGGTTGGGCTGGACCTATTGATATGACCATGAACTCAACCCCGCACTTTGGGCGAATTTCCCCTCATATTTATTTCGCCCATGGCTATTCGGGGCATGGCGTAGCTTTAACGGGATTAGCCGGGCGTATTGTTGCGGAAGCCATTTTAGGCAATGACAAACGTCTGCAAATTTTTGAAGAATTAAAAGTGCCTTCTGTTTATGGCGGAAAATGGGTGAAAAATTTAGCCACGAAGATTGGAGTAAAATACTATCAGTTTTTAGATAAATATCGTTAAAAACAGATTTAAAATTGACCGCACTTTAATAGTGCTGATTTAATGAGTTTGCCAATATGACAGTATCTGTACAGATACTGTCATATCAATTAGAAGCGGCAGCCTTATGCGTTTCTTTAAAAATGAATTCTCAGCCCTAAACTAACCACATAGTCCGAATTATTAACAAAATTCCATTTTACTGATTCACCTCCCTAATAGCGGTATTTCGCCCCTTCAAGAAAAGCGACAACCTGACGATGTAATTTGTAATCTGCACCTAAAATCACCCCTTTTAATTTTCTCGCCGTGAAATTTTCTTTTCCATTTTTAATGGGTGATTGGGCTTTACCCCATAAATAGCCGGCAAAGATTTTACTTTTCGGATTAAGTTGATATTTGGCAGCAATCAACCATTCTTCCACTTGACGGAATTGGGCATTACTTTGTTTGCCTTTTGATTCAACTTGTTGCCCCCGCCAGCCAAATCCGTATTGTTGATAATAACGGCGCTTGCCGTAATCTAACCCGACTGCGAAATCCTGATAGCGGAATGCCATACCGAAGCCTAAACTGCGATCAACATTCGTTTCTGATTTTCGCTGTCGGCTAAACCCCGCTTTGACATCTATTTTCCAATCTTGAAAAGCTTTATTGAAAAATAGTGCGAGAACATAGCCATTGGTATTGGGTAGGTTTTTGACTTTCCCGTTTTTGTCGGTGGTTTGTTTCCCACTTTCACCAAAAATATAATCAGCTCCCAGTTTAAAACCATAGAAATCCTTCGATGTAAGGTGAATCACTTGGTCAGCTCGTTTGATTACTTTTTTTACATCAGTTAAGTTATAACTATAATCGGCAGTGCTAAGTAAATCACCATTCGTTGTTTGTTTACCGAAAGTCAATGTGCCTAGTGATTTATGCTGAAAGCCTGCATAAAGATAGCGGGTATAAACTGAATCTCCGAGACTTTTATCAGTAAAACGCATTTCTAGGTTACCAAGTGCGGTCAAATTTTCATTAATTTTATGGGTAAGCCGTAAACTGATACGAGAACTGTTATCGACCAAGTCTGTGGGAACACCTTGTTTATGTTGTAATTGAAAGCGAAGTGAACCGCGTAAATCTATACGGGAATTTTCTTGTTGGTAGAGCGGGACGGCAAAAGAAGAAGGAATAATGCTCGAAACCAGTAAAAATAAACATAGTTTTTTCATCAGATTTACCTTATTAAAAAGCGTGTTAAGCCCTTCCCCGTTTTGCTTTTAAACGGGGAAGGATGACTCGAAAAATTGTAGGTTTTTAATGATTATTGGAAACGTTGAAAATCACTGAGAGTAAATAATCCCATTGAACGAGCAACATTGACATAGGTATAAAGCGCTTCAATATGTTTTTTCTCGGCACTTGGTGGATTACCGCCACCTACGCCATCAATCTTGAGTGGATAGCCCACATAATCAGCGTAACCTTTTAGAACAGCGGTGGCTCTTGGGATATGAAGTTGTGTCCCTATACCGAGAATAGTATGCAAGTTATGTTGCTTAAATAGTTTGACCATACCAATTGCATTTCCCGGCGTATCACGGGCAATCGGATCAAGTAAAAAACGGTTTGGATTTACCCCATTTTCTTTAAGCCATTTTGCCATCACATCGGATTCTGCATAAGGCGTTTTAACCGGCCCACCACTTAGCACCAATTTGGCATTGGGATATTTTTCCGCCATTTCCTTGGTTTTTTCTAAACGTTGTAATAAGCCTTTTGAGGGTGATCCATCCGGATTGGGGGATTGCCCGAATACAGCAATGGCATCAAATGATAATTGGCTTTGAGGTTGGTCGGAAAACGATTGTTGTAGAATACTTTCGGTGAAACGAAAAAAATCACGCATAGCCTGTGCGGCTTGTGGCGAACGTTTTTCCAAGGCATTTAAACGTTGTTTCACTTGTGTCTCATCTTCCAGCGTTTTCGCCGCCAAAATACTGACGGCAAGTGCATGTAAATCATCCGGTTTACGGCGCAAAATTTGATCTAATTGGGAAAGAGCGGGGCGGTAGTCTTTATTAATGAGATAGGCTTCGGCCTGAACACGGTAACTATTAAGATAATCGGGAGTTTGTTTCACTTTTTGATCTAAAGAATGATAAAGTTTCTGCCATTCCCAACGGCGAAAAGCTACCACATCTTCTCTCAAGTAAGGATCATTCACATAATCTTCTGCATATTTTACTACGAGATTCTCGATCGGTTGCCCACGCCCGCTTTCTTTACCTAGTGGTGCACTGATACTGTCCGATAAGGTCAATCCAAGAGGTGAAATCGGTTGAGCATTTTGCACGCATCCAGTTAGAGAGAATGCGCCCATTCCCAATAAAAGTGCGGTTAAAATTTGGCGGGTTTTAAACATTTTCATGGATCACTCCTTAACAATATTCAGTTTGGGAATAATGAAGATAATATCTTCATTTTCTATCGCTTTAAATGTTGTAATCATCCTTCATAAAAAAGAATTGATAATTCGGATTTTCGCTTAAACAAAGCTGGCGTAAATCAAGTTGATGCCTTGCTATTTGTTTAATAATATTCATCAACATTTTTAGCTTCTGAGTATTCTGATTAATATTAAGATTAATTACCATAAAAACAATTTCACTATGTT
>NZ_MLHG01000079.1 GCF_001998825.1 Rodentibacter mrazii | reverse complement strand
TTTTAGTTAAAAATAAAAAGCACTGATAGCAACAATGCCCATTAGCCCAGCCACAACCGGATTAAAGGAAGTGTTACCACCAAAACCGAAGAGAGAAAAAACAACAAAGACAAAAGAACCAAATGGAAAAGTCAGGTAAAAAAGCAAAAGGAAATAAGCGATATAGGCTTCCCCACCATGCTTATCCCCATTTTCAATAACCATATAGAAATATAAAAATAAAACCATTACACTCCAAAGAAAGAGCGGCATAAAAGCAAAGATTTTTTTCCACTTAGTCATCATTATTCTTCCAACTCATCCGCCATTGCCGCCAAAATTTCTCGCGTTAAATATGCTAAAGCGCGATAAAAAGGCAAGGTAGCATAGGTTTCTATTTGAGTTAAAAATTTCGCGGCACAAGGCAATAAGAAAGCTTCAAATAGCGTTCGTTGCGCAGAGATGGAATCAACATTATCTTCTAACCAAGAAGCCGTTAGCAAAAGTAACGCAAAATGATCCGCACTTTCCACTTCCGGCATACCGCGCTCATTACGAAAAGCGACAAAATCCGCTAAATCAATATCATAAGCTGAAATCGCTGTAGCAACATGACCTTCTGTACCAAACAATTTTTGATATTCTTGATTTAACAAGGTGAGATCGATTTTTAACTGAAGATTATCTAACGCAGCTTGACTTTCTTTATCCGCATCGAGTGCCCAAACTTGGTTTAAGCCTTTTTGTTGCAACCAATCAAAAACACCGGCAAGCACCGGATCTGTCGGATCACGATAAAATAAGTTGCCAAATAAACGGCTAACTAAAGAAAAATTATTCAGT
Source organism: Rodentibacter mrazii (assembly GCF_001998825.1). Taxonomy (GTDB): domain Bacteria; phylum Pseudomonadota; class Gammaproteobacteria; order Enterobacterales; family Pasteurellaceae; genus Rodentibacter; species Rodentibacter mrazii. Next base: position 7,875 of record NZ_MLHG01000079.1, on the reverse strand, counting down.
GTTTTTTCTGTACTCATACTGCTTTTCCATTTAAAAGTGCGGTCAATTTTTCCCGTGTTTTTTGTTCAACAATATCAAGCATTGCGCGACGTGCTTCATCATCAATTAAATGAATATCACCAAATAGCTCATAGGTTACGTTTTCAATACCGCAATAATTAAATAAACCGTTCACTAAACAATGATCCAAGGATTTATCAATACCAAATTCTTTATACTTATCAACATTGCTACCAAGTGTGATGAATTGTTGCATTTGTTTCCCTTTTAGCAAACCAACAGATTCCCCATTTTCTGTTTTGTAAGCAAAACCATGGCTTAATACCCGCTCCAAATAACCTTTTAAAAGAGCCGGAAAGCCCATCCACCAAAGAGGATAAATTAGCGTAATTAAATCGGCTTGGCGAATAAGATCGTGTTCATATTTGACTTCCTCGGGAATGATGCCGCGATTCACTGCTTGTAATTCTTCAAAAGAAATAATCGGATTAAAATCCATGGTATAGAGATTACGGAATTGGGTTTCTACCCCAAGCACTTGACTGGTTTTCGCCACACAATCCGCCACTGCACGCCCAAAGCTACCTTTAGAATTAGGATGGGCAAAAATAATGAGATGATTCATTCAGTTACCTTTTCTACAATAAGCGTGATACCCTCTACACGCACCACTTTGACAAGATCATTCACCATAAGCTGTTCCCCTTGAATGCGCCAAGTCGTATCGTCAAATGCTCCCCTGCCAATACCGTTTGCCGCAATTTCCCGCACGGTTCCCTGTTTACCGAGCATAGCGTGATCCCGCTGATTTAATGTACTCTGAGCCTGATCCCGATTGTCTTTATTATATTGATAGCGCCACCAAATCACCGACAAAATACACGCCAAAACCGCATAAAAAATTGCCAATCCTGTTAAGGCAAAATTCGGAAAAATAAATTGCACAAGTGCAGTCACTAAAGCGGCCAATCCCCACCAAAGTAAAAACACACCGGGGATGATCACTTCAGCAATCAGTAAAACAAAACCGAGTACCAACCAATGCCATAATGACCACGAGGTTAACCATTCTGTCATATTGCCTCCTTTGATAGAAAAAGTGCGGTCAATTTTAACCGCACTTTGAAAAAATTAAATGCCCTTAGGCTTTGTTATCGCCTTTTAATAATTCTGCAATACCTGCCACAGAACCAATTAAGTTGCCCGCCTCTAATGGCATTAATACCACCTTGCTATTTTTTGAACCGCCAATTTCTTTTAGTGCTTCCGTGTATTTTTGGGCAATGAAGTAATTGATTGCTTTCGTATCACCACTTGCGATGGCTTCAGATACCATTTGTGTTGCTTTCGCCTCTGCCTCTGCCGCACGCTCACGGGCTTCCGCTTGCAAGAAAGCCTCTTGGCGTTCCCCTTCGGCTTTTAAAATACGTGCTTGTTTTTCCCCTTCCGCACGTAAAATTTCCGCTTGTCGAATCCCCTCGGCTTCCAATACTTCCGCACGTTTATTACGTTCGGCTTTCATTTGCGCATTCATAGAATCGATCAATTCACGTGGCGGACGAACATCACGAATTTCAATACGGGTTACTTTGATCCCCCACGGATTCGTTGCTTCATCAACAATAGCGAGCAAACGGCTATTAATAGAATCACGTTGCGATAACATTTCGTCCAACTCCATCGAGCCGAGTACGGTACGAATATTCGTCATGGTTAAATTAATAATCGCCTGTTCAAGATGATTAACCTCATAGGCCGCACTGCGTGCGTCAATCACTTGAACAAAACATACCGCATCAATGGCAACATTAGCGTTATCTTTAGAAATAACCTCCTGTGAAGGAATATCCAACACTTGTTCCATCATATTAATTTTGCGACCGACACGATCCACAAAAGGCACAACGATATTCAAGCCCGGCATTAATGTACGTGTATAACGCCCAAAACGCTCAATCGTCCAATTATATCCCTGTGGTACGGTTTTGATGGTTGAAAATAAAATAACAATAATGAGTACAAGAAAGACTAATGTCGCTAAGGTTAATCCATCCATTTTGATGTCCTCCATCTGGTTTTAACAAAAAAGTCTAACAAATTAGACCGCACTTTGTATAGCGAAATCTAAGTCTCTAAAAAACAAAAGTGGGCTTTCGCCCACCTCATAAAATAGTTAAATTATGCGTTATTTTTTCGCTCTTCTTCCATACATACTGCGGCGGTAAATAACACATCAGTCGAAGAGTTTAATGCGGTTTCGGTAGAATCTTGCAAGATACCGATAACAAAACCGACCCCAATCATTTGTGCTGCCACATCATCAGAAATACCGAATAAACTACATGCCAACGGAATGAGTAGTAATGACCCACCGGCAACTCCCGAAGCACCGCAAGCACAAAGTGCCGCCACTACACTTAATAACACGGCACTAACAAAGGATACTTCCATACCAAGTGTATATACTGCCGCTAAAGTTAATACGGTAATAGTAATAGCAGCACCCGCCATATTGATATTTGCCCCCAATGGAATTGCTACCGAATAGGTTTCTTCATCAAGATTTAAACGTTTTGCTAAGGCAATATTCACTGGAATATTTGCTGCAGAGCTGCGGGTGAAAAATGCGGTTACACCACTTTCGCGTACACAAGTCCAAACCAACGGATACGGATTTTGGCGAATTTTCCAATAAACTAAAATAGGATTAAGAACAAATGTGGTAAAAAGCATTGTACCAATTAAGACAAATAATAGATGAATATAACCGCCTAAAGCCACTAATCCTTTATCTGATAAGGTTTCTGCCACTAAACCAAATACCCCAAAAGGCGCAAATGAAATTATCACATGTACAATTTTAGAGATTCCCTCTGCAAAATCTGCCACCACTTGTTTTGTTGCGTCAGAGGCATAACGAAGCGCTAATCCTAAACCGATTGACCACGCCAACACCCCAATAAAGTTTGCTTTAAAAATCGCATTTAGCGGGTTATCCACTACATTAAGCACTAAGGTTAATAATACTTGGGATATCGATTGTGGTGCAGAAGTCACATCTTCCTTCACGGATAATGCCACCTCTGAAGGGAAAAGCATGCTTGCAATCACCGCGGCTAATGCGGCTAAGAAAGTACCTAAAAGGTAAAGCACAATGATTTCTTTCATATTGCTTTTTGAACCAACCTTTTTATTTGCTAATGCCGCCATGACAAGAAAGAAAATTAAAATTGGTGCAACCGCTCGAAGTGCTTTGACAAAAATTTGTCCTAATACACCAATCTTTGATGCAAGATTGAAACCAAATATTTGTTCAATACTTGAGTTAACAAGCGCAACAAGGATCCCGAGAATAAGACCAATAGCAATTCGTTTCACTAAATTACCTTGGAAAAGAAAATGAAATAAACGTGATATATTCATAATAAATTTAAATAAAAATATAATTAAACTTCAGATCATTGCAGATCCACCTAAGCAAGCTAAAGATAGCTTAAATTCTATCTAAAAGAAAACCTTTTCTTCGCTTTTTATCATAGTTTCATCATTTCCGGCTTACTCATTATATTTTTTCTAAAATTTTGCTTGATAAAAAAATTTTTTCCATCTGGCATTGACAAACTGTATGAAACATCAGTATATTTACACCTGTACAAAAAACCATAGTTAACCCAAAGGAAAATAAGATGATGAACTACGCAAACACTGTTACTCCAAATGAAATGACGTTTTCTTATCATCCGATGCCATTCTTTAATGATATTGAGAAAAGATCAAAATTCAGTAAAAAACTTGATTTAAATCTCTACTGTATCAAGCGTCCACAGCAAACCTGCTTCATTCGTGTGACGAATCCAAATATGCTTGCTTGGGGAATTGAACAAGGTGATATGTTGATCGTTGAAAAAAATGATCGTCTTTCTATTGGTGATATTGTTGTATTAGAAAGCGAAAATGAATTTCATCTCTATGAATTTATTACTCATCATGATGAATTTATTTTTATGGCACTAGATTCTCAAATGCAAAATATCAAAACAAAGGATTGGGCATCATTACCGATTATTGGAACCGTAACAAATACGATCCACCAAATTCAGCCAAAACGTAATACGCTAAAATTCTCGGCTTAATCTAAGCTATGTAGCAATTTTTGTCACAAAAACAGATAAAAACAAAGCCATCACAGCCCCTAGAAAAAGTGCGGTTAAAATTGACCGCACTCTAGTTATATCAACTAATCATAAAGATCTTCACCATCTTTTCTTGTTCTTAATAATTGTAAAATCCAAACATATTGTTCCGGGGTTGGAGTGACAAAAGATTCGATTTCTTCATTCATTGCTCGAGCGGATTTTTCAGATTCATCACTCAGCAACATAGCAGAATGAATTTCTTTCATATTTACCGATTTTCGCGTTATAGCGAGGAAACATGGGGATTACACATAGAAGTCATTGGCATCTCATAGGCATGGAAAATAATATCGAACGCATCAATATCCTCAACTATGAGCCACCATTAAAATAATGTTATAGTGCCCTACCTTGGCTTTTTAAATATACTCAATACCAATAAATTCACTGAATTTTTGTAAATGTCTTTAGAAGAGTACTCCTAAATCCAGCAATAGGAAATAGGACCTGCTAAGCCCTATTTGAAAAATAAATAATTTTTAACTTACAATCATTGGAGCCCATATAAAGCCAAACACAACCCCAACAATAACCCCCAATAGAGCCGGTAACATAAATGGATGGTTCAACACATATTTCCCAACACGCGTTGTACCTGTGGTATCCATTTCCATGGCTGCCAATGAAGTAGGATAAGTTGGTAAAAGGAAAATACCTGTTACAGCCACAAATGAACCTAAGATAGCCCAATTAGGAACCCCTAATGCAACAGCAAGAGGAATAATTAAAGGAGTTGTAGAACCTTGAGAATAAAGCAAAGCACATGTAAAGAATAATACTGGAGCAAGTAACATAGGATAAGTCTGCAAAATATCTCCCGCGATTTCTTTAATACTACCTAAATGAGCATCAACAAATGTAATACCAAGAGTAACAATGCCAAGAATAACAGCTACAGAACTCATGCCTGAGCGAAAGGTGGAATTAGTAATAACTGCATCTGGTTTCGTTTTACTTGTAATGAGCATTAAACAAGCGGATGCAAGCATAATGACAATAATAATATCACGTGTTCCCATTGACTTACCGTTTTCATATATAGGTCTTAGTGTTGGTAATGTCGCAAAAAGCACAATAGCTACTGTCGCTAATAGAAAAATAATGACCGATAATTTTGATGATTTAGAAAACTCAGTCATTTTAAATGTCGTTTTAGAAACAAGACCATCTTGCAAACGTTGCAAATAAACAGGATCATCCTGTAATTCACATCCTTGTCTAGAAGCCACTAAAGCTGCAACCATAGATGCAACAAATGACACTGGCAAACAAACGGTCATTACCTGAAAAAATGTCACAGAATTGTTTTCCATAATCGTAATCATAGCAGCCATTGCCGCACTAATAGGAGAACCTGTAATTGCCAATTGGGATGAAACTACTGCTCCAGATAACGCTCTAGAAGGTCTAATTCCAGACTCTTTAGCGACCTCAGCAATAACCGGTAAAGTTGAGAAAACGATAAATCCAGTTCCCGCAACAATGGTCATTAACCAAGTAATAATTGGTGCAATAAAGTTAATATGTTTTGGATTTTTACGCATTAATTTTTCTGCATAATTAACTAAAAATGCCATGCCTCCTGTCGCTTGTAAGGTTGCAGCTGAAAGTGATACAGACATAATAATTAAAATAACATCAATAGGTACAGAACCCATCGGAAGTCTAAGACCTAGCGTCAATATAGCCAATCCCAGCCCACCAAATAAACCAATAGCAATTCCACCAAACCGAAGCCCTAAAACAATAGAGGCTAATACGACAAAAATTTCTACCCAGATCATAATAATCCTCCTTATTTTAATGTGTGTGATACCAACGAATAGCTGCTCTTACCAATGCGGCTGTTGAATCTTCGTATAATGTTGGTTCATCTTTAATCACCCTGTGTAAAATAAGAGGAACTTCTGTACATCCTAAAATAATTACTTCAGCCCCGCGACGAATAAGTTCATCACGTTGAACTAACATTAATTTTTCCGCTTTATCTATTTCTCCACTTTTATAAAGGTAAATACTCTCCATAACTGATTTCTGATTACTACCCTCAGGAATTAAGCATGTTAAACCTTGATTTTCTAACTTTGTTTGATAAAGATGGATTGCTAACGTTGCATCAGTCGCTAGAATTCCAATTTTGGTTTTGCCTGTTTTTATTATTTCATTAATTGTGGAATCAACTATATTAAGCATATCCACATGGCATCGATCTTTTAATTCATCGTACCAATAATGTGCTGTATTACATGCGATTAGAATGCACTTTGCTCCTGCTCTTTCTAATCCCTGTATACGTTCATCCATTGCCATCAAAGGGGATGCTCCGCCATGTAGAATTGATGAGGTACGATCAGGAATATCCGGAATAGAGGAAATGATAAGAGGAATATGTTCTTGGTCACAGGTCGCTGGTGTAAATTGAATGAACTTTTGAAACATATCAACTGTCGCTGCCGGCCCCATTCCACCTAAAATACCAATTACATTTTTCATATAAATCTCCTATTAAAATTTTTATCGATTTATTTTTAACAAAAAGTTATCTGGAAAAGGAAATGCAACAAATCGAACAGCAATGCAAATATTGCATAAAAAAGTATTAAAGATGTAAAATGAAGTTGTTTTAGCTAATAAATCAATACAATAGCTATTATTGAAATTTAAATAATATATTGATTTATGAATATGTTATGCAAAAAATGCATAACCAGGAGGCTGTAATGAAGAACATTGAAACAAAGTGGTTAGAAGATTTTTTAACTTTAGAGGAGACCAGAAACTTCTCACAAGCAGCAGAAAATAGAAACATATCGCAATCAGCATTCAGTAGAAGAATCATTGCATTAGAAGAGTCTGTAGGTGTTAAGTTATTTAGTAGAGGCTCATCACCACTACAATTAACTGAAGGAGGTAGGCTCTTTCATTCACAAGCAAGAAACTTGTTAAAACAACTTCAATATAACCTTGATGAATTGCAGGGACAAAATACACAAAATAAACCAAATATCACATTTGCAGCAGCACATTCACTATCGTTATCGGTTATGCCAAAATTAATCAGTGATATTGGTCAATCGCATCATCAATTTATTTACTCAGTAGAAGCTATTGATGTCGATCAGACAGTAAAAACATTAGTGGAGGGGAAAAGCGATTTCATTTTCTCCTTCTACGATGATCTATTAAGTCAAGAACCATTTCTGTCCAAAGAAATATTAGAATCAAAACTCTACCCTGTCAGTGCGATTGATCAAAATAAGGAGGCAATATTCAACTTTTCTCAGAACTCTATACCGCTTCTTAATTATACAAAACAATCGTATATGGGAAGATTAGTGAATAGAAAATTAAATCTGTATGCTCATCTAAATTTTAGAACTATGTTTGTTTCATCTATGAGTGAATTACTAAAAAAAATGGTACTAAATAAACAAGGCATAGCCTGGTTACCTGAATATTCCATTAAAGATGAACTGAAACAAAATAAACTCATCATTCTTAATGATAATGAATTAACAATACCAATTAAAGCTTATATTTATAGAATAAATTCAAGATTAAATAATTATGCAGAACAATTTTGGGATTTTCTAGATAAAAAAATATAAATATTAATCATAAAGATCTTCGCCATCTTTTCTTGTTCTTAATAATTGTAAAATCCAAACATATTGTTCCG